>DASZLD010000183.1:0-24954 GCA_035552655.1 Acidimicrobiales bacterium | reverse complement strand
GCCCACTCGGCCGTGTCCCACAACCGGCTGACCAAGTCGTCGGGATGGTCCGGGCGGGCCGACAGGGTGGTGATGTCCGGCCCCAGGTCCTCCGGTATGCCTGCCTCGAGATTGTCGGGTCGGAGCCAGATGCCCTCCCGCAGCTCGGACAAGCGGGCGAAGGCCAGGGCCTTGCGGCGGTAGTTGCGAACCTCGGGCGTGCTGCCCGTGGTGGTGACCACCACCACCTGCCAGTCGCCCCGCCAGCGGCGGGTCCGCCCGGCCCGGCTGGTGTTCTGTCGCCGTTGGCGCTCCAGAAGATGACCGGACAGCCGGTATCGACCGGCCCCATCGGTGGTCACCTCGCCGGAGGCGACCATGCGACTGAGCGCCACCCGGGCCCGGTTGGCGTTGATGCCGAACAGGGAGGCCAGCTGGACGAGGTGAGCCACGGGTAGCTCGGGTGGGTCGGCGCCGAGAAGGCTGCTGGCCAGCACCGATCGGGCTGTCAGCCGTCTGGAGCCGGTGTCCTCCTGACTATTACTAGTTTCCAACATCTGATCTTCCAGTGTAATATAGGGGCATGCGCACCTCGGTGGTCCCGGCACCAACGGCCCGGCCCGACGTGCTGCCCAGCGATCGGCTGTTGGCCAACGGAATGTGTGGTCCCGAGCTGCGCCCCGGGTTGCGCCACATCGACGACCGTCGGAACGTGCTCTCAGTCATCTCGCTCTGGTTCTGGGTCGTCGCCGTCATCGGGGTGGCGGTGTGGGTCAACAACATCGCCGTGTACGCCGCGGCTTTCCTGGTGATGGGTCCGCTCTATGTCCGATTCGCCATTCTCATGCACGAGGCCGCGCACAAGCTGCTCTTTTCCAACAAGGCGGTGAACGACTGGGTGGGCACGTGGCTCATCGCCTATCCGGCATTCACGCCCATCGGGCTCTATCGACGAGGGCATATCGCTCATCACCGGGAGGAGTTCGGCCCCGACGAGCCCGACGTGTCCTTCTACGGTGGCTACCCGTGCCCGCCACGGGTGCTGCGCCGACGGCTGTTCCGAGACGCCGTGGGCATATCGGGCTGGAAGAACTTCAAGCCCTTGGTCCTCTCGGTTCGACAGCCCGCGTTTCGCCGTGTCGGTCTGTCGATCCTGGGTGTGCAAGCGCTGATGTGGGCGCTGTCCTGGGCGGCCACCGGACGGTGGTGGATCTATCCCCTGTTGTGGTGGCTGCCGTGGATGACCCAGTGGCGGGTGCTGAACCGGTTGCGGGCCATCGCCGAACACGGAGGGATGAAAGCGGGAACCGACCGGCGGGTGACGACCCATGCCGTGCGCCAGTCGTGGCTCGCCCGTTTCTGGCTGGTGCCCTTCAACACCGGGTGGCATCTGGCCCATCACGTGGACATGGGGAT
Organism: Acidimicrobiales bacterium; assembly: GCA_035552655.1. Taxonomy (GTDB): domain Bacteria; phylum Actinomycetota; class Acidimicrobiia; order Acidimicrobiales; family RAAP-2; genus DASXMT01. Next base: position 23,559 of record DASZLD010000183.1, on the reverse strand, counting down.
CCCCTGGCGCAACCTGCCGCGATTCCACGCCGAGCTGGAGCAGGCCGGCTATGTCACCACCGAGCTGACGTACCCCTCGTACCGTGCCCTGTGGAGGACCCTGGCCGACGGCTGAGCAGCTGCCCACTCGTGGTCGGGCTACGTCCACCCGGCCGATCGTTGCTCTCGGTGGTGGGAGCGACGGAGCGATCCCAGTCGCTCGCCCATGACCCAGGGAAGATGGGCCAGTCCGTCGAGGAAGAGCACGGCCCCGATCCCCACGCAGGCCCCACCGAGGGCGTCGGTGGGGTAGTGCCAGCGCAGGACCACCACCGCGGCGCAGATGCCCACCACCAGGGCGGCGGCCAGGACGGCCGTGACCGCTCGGAAGACCCGGGGCGACACCAGGACAGCTGCTGCCGCCAGCGCCGACACCGCCGTCACTGTCCCCGAGGGATAGGAGCCGACCACGCCGGCGATCTGCCTGCCGATCAGTGGCTTGGCCACCTGATCGACCACCAGCACAGCACCGAGAGGGGCGACAGCGCAGACCACGGCCCGCACCCAGTCCTGGGTCAGGGCCACAACGACCAGGACGACGATGCCGATCAACACCCCTGAGAGGGAGCCGACCTGGGTCAGGTCATGAGCCCAGCGGGCGCCGTAGTCGGCCGGGAGCAACCGGTATCCCGAAGTATCGAGGTGGTTCGGCCATGGACGGCGCACGAAGAACAGTCCGGCCAGGCCGGCCACGGCCAACAGGCCCGTTCCCAACACCAGTTCAGCGGCGATCCCCCGTGGCCCGGCGGCGCGCGGCCCTCGGATGCGCGATGTCGACGGGGAAGTCATGGCAACGAGCGTACGGGCACCGGCGCACCGATCGGGCGCGGCCTCGTACCGCTGCCGGGACCATCGTGCAGCACGGAAAAGAACTTCCGGCCCACCGGTGGCACCACTCCAGCACCACCATTTCGGGGCCAGAAGGGAGCAAATCCCCCGGTTCACCCGCTGGGGAGGCCACAATAGGGGGTCGGCAACAATGGCCGTCTGTCATTCCAATCACCTCAAGGAGAGTCTCACCCCGTGAATAAGTCCGAACTGATTGCCGCCGTCTCGACCCACACCGGCGTTGACGCGAAGTCTGTTGCCACTGTTTTGAACGGCACCGAGGACGTGGTTACCGCCACCGTGAAGAAGGGTGAGAAGGTCCTCATCACCGGTTTCGTCTCATTCGACCGGGTGGAGCGCAAGGCTCGCATCGGCCGCAACCCCCAGACAGGTGAGGCCATCAAGGTGAAGGCGTCCAAGGCGCCACGAGTGTCCGCAGGTGCCTCGTTCAAGAAGGTCGTGAACGGTCAGGCTCCGGCGCCGAAGCTCGTCACCAAGAAGGCCAAGTAACGCCCTGCCCTGGGCGAGCGGCATACAAGCAGCCAATTGTGGCGGCCGGCCGCGTACGAAAGCTCGCTCCTCCAGGGTAATGTTTAAGTCTGTTCTGCCCCGTGAGCGCGGTTCCCGCCACCTGCGCTCCGGGGCAGGACTTTTTTCGTTCTGACCAGGACAGACAGCCCAGGAGACGAGAGCGCGGGCGCCAGAGGAGACACCGGCGACGTCGTCGGCCCCTGTACGTCAGTGGCGGTGGATGGGAGCCTTGCGCACTGCGGTGGTTGCCGCTGACCGGGCATCGTCGAGCGCCGATTGGAGACGATCCAGTGTCTCGTTGAGATGGCGGTCACCGACGAGGTCGGCCGCGTCGCTCATCAGGTCGCGCGCGGCACTGGCTGCCTTTCCCAGTGCGTGTCCGCCCGCGTCCTTGACCTGTCCGGCGGCATCGGCGATCGACTCCGAACCGGCGGTGGAGCGCGAGCGCTTCTTCCGCCGCACCAACAGAGCGACAACAAGGAGGACGGCTGCGCCGGCACCGAGCAACGGTGTCTGCGGACGTTGGCTTTGGTTGGGCATGAGGTTCTCCGATCCGTGGGCGGTGGGACTGTTCGTCCCCGCACCCGCTACCGCGATGTGTGGCCATGGTCGTTTCGACCTTGTACCCACTGTGGGGACGCTCCATGCGCCAAAAGAGGCCGGTGGCCGCCGAACGGATCCGATCGGTCGGCCAACATGTCCGGTGGTCGGCGAATAGGTCCCTGGCCGAGCCGGTGTGCCATGATGCCACTGTCATGGACAACTCCAATTCGACGTCACCCACGATTCATCGCTGCGGGCTGTGCGGGGGCCTGGTCCATCCCGGGGACAACTCGGCCAGTGCGGCTTGGTGCCGACGATGCAGCCGCGTGGTGACCACGCGGCGCGACGGCGGCGTGGCCTAGCTCGAGTTCGGTCTCATGAGCGCGAGCGAATTGTCGGCGTTGCTCGATGCGATGCCGTTCGCCCGGCACTGCGGTGTGGAGCTGGTCACCGCCACGCCTGATCAGGTCGAGGGTCGCCTTGGCTGGGCCCAGGAACTGTGCACGGCCAACGGTCGGCTGCATGGCGGCGCGTTGATGACCCTGGCCGATACCGTCGGGGCCGCGTGCGGCTTCCTCAACCTTCCCGATGGCGCAACGACGACAACGATCGAGTCGAAGACGAACTTCATACGCGGCGTGGACAAGGGCGCGGCTATCGCCGTGGGCCGGCCCCTGCATGTGGGAGGACGGTTCATCGTGATCCAGACGACCATCACCGACGACGATGAGCGACTAGTGGCCCAGACCACCCAGACCCAAGCCGTCCTGCGCTCGTAGCGTTTGGTGCACCTGAACCGTGGGCTGCCCGCGAAGTGCGCCCCGGGCGCGCCACCGCGGCCATGAACAGCCCAGAGCCGGCCCAGTCCGACCCGGGAGCGCCGCTGCTCGGTCGCCTCATCCGATCCGAGGTCGTCGGCGGTGTGGCCCTCACGCTGGCCGGCGTGGCCGCGTTGGTGTGGGCCAACAGCCCGGTACAGGCCACCTACAGCCAGGTCTGGAAGCACAGCGCCCGTCTGACCAGCGGGGACTTCTCCGGCTTGACCACGGTGCAAGGGTGGGTCAACGGCGGGATCATGACCGTCTTCTTCCTGGTCGTGGGGCTTGAGATCGCTCGCGAACGGCGGGCCGGTGCCCTGGCCGATCGGCAGACGGCCGTCGTACCCGTCGTGGGGGCTCTCGGCGGGATGGTGGGTGCCGCCCTGGTCTATGTCGCCGTCAACCACCACCCGCCCGGCAGCCGGGGTTGGGGAATACCGATGGCCACCGACATTGCCTTTGCTCTGGCCGCACTGGCCCTGCTCGGCCGGCGGGTGCCGAGCGGGCTCCGCCTCTTCCTCTTGACGCTGGCCGTGGCCGACGACATCGGTTCGGTCGTGGCCCTGGCCGCGTTTTACTCGAGCAAGCTGGACGTTCGGGCGTTGGCCGGTGCCGTGGTCGTGGTCGTGGTGCTGGTGCTGATCCGGCGTCGATGGACCGGAGCAGCCTGGCCCTATCTGGCTGGGGGCCTGGTGTTGTGGGCGCTCATGGCTGCGGCCGGTGTGGAACCGGCCCTGGCCGGCGTGGTGGTGGGATTGCTCATCCCCTCGGTTACTTCACGGGCCACGCAAGAGAGACCGACGGCGACGCCACAGTCGGCGGCGGCCCCGCCGGACCCCGCCGGACGGGTCGAGTCGGCCCTGGCTCCGGTGTCGGCCTTCGTGGTGCTCCCGTTGTTCGCCCTGGCCAATGCCGGGGTCACCATCGAGTCGACCTTGCTCGCCCATCCCGGTGCCACCGGGGTGTTCGTCGGCATCGTGCTGGCCCGGTTGGCGGGCAAGATGGTGGGCATCGGCCTGGCCTGCTTGATCGTGGTGCGGCTGGGCCTGGGACGGCTTCCCCCCGGGGTGACCTGGGGCCACATGGCCGGTGGCGCCGCGGTGGCCGGCATTGGCTTCACCGTGCCCCTGCTCTTCGCCGAACAGGCCTTTGCCCACCACCCCCCGCTGGTGGCGGCCAGCCAGGCCGGGTTGTTGGCCGGATCGATCGCCGCTTTCGTGGTCGGGGCCACGGTACTTCTCATGGTGGCCCGCCGACAGAGCCGTCGGCTCTCCCGAGGCTCGTATGCTGGCCACCCTGAACCACTACGCCCGAACGGGCTCGCCCAGACCCGGGCGACAAACGAGGAGACTTCATGACCATTGCCATCGGTGATCGCATTCCTGACGTCAAGGTGATGACCAGTCGGCCCGATGGCCCCGCCCCGGTCCAGACGGGCGACGTGCTCGGCCACGGGAAGGTGGTGCTGTTCGCGGTACCGGGTGCGTTCACCCCGACCTGCTCCGACTACCACCTCCCTAGCTACGTCATTCGCTACGACGACCTGAAGGCCAAGGGCGTCGACGCCATCGTGGGCATCTCGGTCAATGACCCCTTCGTCATGGGGGCATGGGGTGAGGCGCAGCACGTGGAAGACCACGTCCTCCTCCTGGCCGACGGCAACGGTGACTTCACCAAGGCCATGGGCCTGGAGATGGACGGCAGTGCCATCGGGCTGGGAACCCGGTCGCAACGCTATGCCGCCATCATCGAGGACGGCGTGGTCACCAACCTCCAGGTAGAGCCGGGACCGGGACTGTCGGTGAGCGCGGCCGACGCCATCCTCGAGCAGTTGTAGCTCGCCACCATCGCGCCGGCCGGTCGCACCACCGGCCGGCGGCCGCTACCGTCGAGCCTGTGGAATTGATCGAGGCCCTCCGGACGACGGGCGCCGTCCGGGAATTCGAGCCCGAGCCGGTGGCCGATGATGTCGTCGAGCGAATTCTGGACACCGCCCGATTCGCACCCAGCGGCGGGAACCGGCAGGGGTGGCGCGCGGTGCTGGTCAAGGATCCCGATGTGCGGTCGGCGATGAGGGACTGCTATCTGGATGGATGGTACGAGTACCTGGCCCAGGCGGCCGCCGGTCTGGTCCCGTGGGCGGTGGTGACCGACAGGGAGGCCGAAAAGCGGGCGGTGCAGGGTGCACCAGCCCTGGCCGCCGAGGCCGCTCGCGGGCCCGGGGGCCTGGCCGAGCACCTCGACGACGTTCCCGTCATGCTGGTACTTCTGGCCGACCTTCGGATGCTGGCCGCCGTCGACCGAGACCTGGGGCGGTACACCATGGCCGGTGGCGCATCCATCTATCCGTTCGCCTGGAGCATTCTGTTGGCGGCGCGGGCCGAGGGCCTGGCCGGCGTGATGACCACCATGGCCATCCGGGACGAGGCCAGGGCCAAGGAGATCCTGCACGTGCCCGACGAACTGGTCATCGCGGGCGTGATCGTGTTGGGACACCCGCTGCACCAGCCCAAGCAGCTCCGCCGCGCCCCGGTGGGCCAGTTCACCACGGTGGACCGATTCGATGGCCCTGCGTTCGGCCCGTCGTGATCGAAATCGGGAGTCGAGCATGAAGATACGAATCGGCATATCCCTCGGAGTCGGGGCCACCACCGACATGGAGGCATTGGGCCAGCTGGTGGATGACTTGGACGAGCTGGACTTCGATTCGCTGTGGCTGCCCGAGATCCTTTCGGTCCCTGCTCTCGATCCCATGGTGGCCCTGGCCTTTGCCGCCGCTCACAACCCGAGGCTGAAGTTGGGCACCACCATGCTCCTGCCCGGTCGGAACCCGGTTCGGTTGGCCAAGCAGTTGGCCACCTTGGACATGCTGTCGGGCGGCCGGCTCCTCGTCACCTTCGTCCCCGGCCTGCCTCGCTCACCCGAGGCAGAGGCGGTCGGCGTCCCCACGTCGGAGAAGGGGATGCTCATGGACGAGGTCATGCCGCTGCTTCGCCGGTTGTGGAGCGGGGAGCAGGTGTCCCATCACGGCGACGCCGCCAATTTCGACGACGTGGTGGTGTCACCGCAGCCCACCCAGCAGCCACTGGAGTTCTGGACGGGCGGGATGGCTCGGGCCGCCCTGAAGCGATGCGGTCGATTTGCCGACGGGTGGCTGCCATCGGCCTGCACGCCCGACGAGGCGGCCGAGGGCCGTGAAGTCATACACGAGGCCGCCGATGAGGCCGGTCGCGCCATCAGCGCCGAGCACTTCGGGGTCTCGATCGCCTATACCCACGCACCGCTGTCGCCCAGCGCCCTCCAGGCCTACTCGGGCGGTCGCCGTGGCGTCGATCCCGAACAGGTCGTGCCCGTGGGTCTCGACGCGCTCCGGGACCACCTGGAACGCTTCATCGACGTGGGTTTCTCCAAGTTCGTCATCCGGCCCATCCAGCCGACGACGTCGTGGAGGAGCGAGCTCGAGACGCTGGCCGACGGTGTCGCCGATCTCCAAAATTGAGGCGCAGCCGATGACCCGGTCCAGGGCGGAGGAGATCGAGTTCCTTCCCGATCAGCTCGGCCCGGTGCTGACCCGCATGGACGCACTGACCGTGGCGGCGTCGGGGTGGGTCAACGTTCGTCCCATCATCGAGGAGGAACACCAGCCGCCACCGCCTGGGCCCCTGTCCATCTTCGGGGGATCGATCCACAAGGTGCCCACGGCAACGTGGATGCCAGGCAAGGTCGAGCGGTCGGGCTCCATAGCGGCAACCAGGGTCGGGCTCCAGCATGCCGGCGGTCCACGGGTGGTGGCCAAGCTGCTCGAGCTCGGGTTGGCCCTGCCCGAGGGCTGGCGGGTGGTCCAGGACCATCCCCGGCGCGGTCTGGTGGCCAAGCTGCCCGCCGGGGCCGACGACGTCAAGGTCCTCGGCTGGCTGATCCGGGCCGCCGGGGCCCTGTGTGCTGTTCCCCGCACCGGCCGGTGGCGGGCCGAGGTCTTCGAAGGGACGAGGAGCAATTGATGACGCCGTCCGAGGGTGTCGAGCGACCCGAGCAGCCGCGGATCACACCGCTGCACGACCCGTCAGGGGCGGCCATGCGGTCCCTGCAGGCGGTGAACGCCATCCGGGACGACGCGCCGACCCTCAACATCTTCGCCACCCTGGCCCGGAACCCGCCGCTGCTCGACCACTTCGGCCGGTTCTTCACCTACCTCTTGAAGCAGGGATCGCTGCCCGGGCGAGAACGGGAGCTGGTCATTCTTCGGGTCGGGTGGCGCACCGGGTCGGAGTACGAATTCGGGCAGCACACCATCGAGGGCCTCCGGGAAGGACTCACCTCCGATGAGGTCGAGGCCGTCACCGGGGAAGCGGTGTCGCCCGACCGGTGGAGCGCCGATGACCGCGCCCTGTTGTCCATGGTCGATGAGCTCTGCCGCCACGACGCGGTCAGCGAGGTCACCTGGGATGCCCTCACCCGCCGATGGGACGAGGCCCAGTTGCTCGAGTTGCTCGTCCTGGCCGGCGGGTACCGCATGGTCTGCGGGCTCCTCAACACCGTCGGCATCCAGCTGGAACAGGGGATCCCCGGTTGGCCTGCCCCCACCGGCACGTCGGCCACCTGAGCAGGTGGCGGTCCGGCCCGCTCAGTCTTGGCGGTTGCCCAGATGCCAGCCGCCGCAGTACGGGCAGGGGTAGGGATCGAGGTCGGCGCCCTCCTCCAATCGGAGCCGCAACGAGGCCCGGTTGGCTGCGTCCTGGGTGGCGAAACGAGCCTTGGGCTGCCCGTCGGCCCGCCAGTGATCGAGGCGTTGCTCCCGGTGCTGTCCGCCCGACGCCGGGCGTGGGCGTCGTCGTCGTGCCTTGGCCATCGTCGTCGCTCCGTTCCGCCTGGCCCTCTACTCGTCGTAGACCGGCGGACGCTTCTCCCGAAACGCGGCCGAGGCCTCGGCCAGGTTGCCGGTATGCCCGGCCAGCAGCTGGGTCCGGTTCTCCATGGCCACGGCGGCCTGGAGGCCACTGACCTCGAGGGCGGACCAGAGCGAGTCCTTGGTCAGGGCCAGTCCGAAGGGACTGAACGCACACATGCCCTCGGCCATGTCGATGGCCGCGTCGACCACCGCTCCGTCCGCCAACACCCGGGACACCAGACCGATCCGGAGGGCCTCCTCGGCCCCGACGCGCTTACCCGTGAGCAGGATCTCCGACGAGTGGGACAGGCCCACGACCTTGGGCAGGAGCCAGCTGACCCCGAGCTCGGTCCCCGACAGCCCGTTGCTGATGCCGGCCCCGCAGAACACAGCCGACTCGGAGGCCAGGCGGATGTCAGCGCCCAGGGTGAGGCACATACCGCCGCCGTAGGCAGGCCCGTTGATGGCGGCGATCACCGGTTGAGGAAGGGCTCGCAGGGCGGGCACAATGCCCCCCATGAACTCCATGGCCCGCATGCCCAACCGGTGGCGACCCAGGTCCTCGGTCCCCGGCGGCAGGCCGGCATGCTCCAGCTCGAGCCCGGAACAGAAGCCACGGCCGGCGCCGGTCAGGATCGCCACCCGGCAGTCGTTGTCGGCGCCCACCTCGTCCAGGGCGGCGTACAGATCACCGACCAGTGCGAAGGACATGGAATTGAGCCGGGAGGGATTGTCGAGCGTGATGACGCGCACGTGGGGACGGACGGTATCGATGCGGACGAGGGCCATGGTCCCAGCCTCACCGACGGCGAGGGGCGGCGCCATTCGTGGCCGCGGGCACGGCATCATTCGTGTTCCTGAGGCCACTGGCCATGGGTAACCGGCGCGACATGCCCATCGATCCCTTCGGCACCATCGACCCCTACGGGAGTGCCGGACGTCCGGCGTCGCTGACCGCTTCGCTGCTGGTGGCCGCACCCGGACTGCTCGATCCCAATTTCGGCCGCCGGGTGGTCCTGGTTCTCGACCACGGACCCCACGGCGCACTCGGTCTGGTCATCAACCACCCGGGCGGGGTGCAGGTGCACGAGCTGCTGGATCAGTGGGCCGCTCTGGCCTCGACCCCGAGCGAGGTGTTCACGGGTGGGCCTGTGGCCCGGAACGCCATCATCGGGCTGGTCCAGCTGGCGGCGGAGGTGGGCGGGACCGTCGATGGGATCGGCACCGGAGAATCGATTCCGGAGCCCGACGGCCTCCCGGAGGGTTGGCGGCCGTTGTTCGGCACGGACTCGCGGATCGGGACGGTCGACGTGGGCGCCGACCCGGCGCCGGTGGCGGCGTCGATCCTCGGGGTGCGGCTGTTCTCGGGGTACGCCGGGTGGGACGCCGGGCAGCTCGAGTCGGAGATCGACGGCGGCTCGTGGTACGTGGTGCCGGCGGACGAGGGGGATCCGCTGACCGACGATCCCGGGGGACTGTGGCAGCGCGTCCTCCACCGCCAGGGTGGTGCCCTCTCGGTCCTGTCCCGGATCCCGGTCGACCCATCCTGTAACTGAGGCGATAGGCCAACCGACCACCGCTGACCCCGGTGGCCACGACTACCATCCACGCTGTGGAACAGGCCCGGGGGCGGAAGCCAGTGGTTCGAGCAGTCACGGCGGCCGACGTTTCCACTGTGGTGGACGTGCTGGGCCGGGCCTTCGACGACGACCCGGTATCCCGGTTCACGTTTTCCGGTGACCTCCGACGCCGACGAGGGCTTCGGTCCTTCTTCCGGGCGCAGATCGTGCACCAGTACCTGCCCTACAGCCAGGTGTTCGCCACCGACGACATGGGCGGCGTAGCAGTATGGGGACCGCCGAACCGTCCCCGCCAGGGGTATCGCGAGCTCTTCCAGCTGTTGCCGACGCTTCCCTACATCGTGGGCTCGCGCATGGTGAAGACCCTCCAGCTGCTGGCGGCCATCGACGCACTCCATCCCAAGGAGCCGCACTGGTACCTGGCCACGCTGGGAACCGAACCGACCCGGCAAGGACAGGGGATCGGCTCTGCTCTCTTGACGTCGACCCTGGCCCAGGTGGACAGAGAAGGCATGCCCGCATACCTGGAGTCCTCCAAGGAGCGCAACGTTCCGCTGTACGCGCGTTTCGGGTTCGAGGTCATCGACGAGTTCAACGGTGCGGGCGGGGCCCCGCCCCTGTGGCGGATGTGGCGTGAACCGCGGCCTCCCGAGGGTGATCAGAGCTTCTGAGCGTAGGTGCTGCGGACTCCCGGATACGCGTTGTCCAGCCCGCTGTCCAGACCGACCGGGTGCTTGTCGATGCCCACGCCGTAGCGCATCTGTGCCGTGGTGGCCTGTTCGATGAGCGGCCGCGCCGTGGTGGGAAAGACGTCGGGTGGGTAACACCCGTCGGGCACGTTGGTGGCCCAACTCTGGAGTCCCTGGTTGGCGCTGGTGACGTGTTTCAGAAAGTCGGTCAGCCGTTTTCCGTTCTGGCCGACGGTGCAGATGTCATCGAAGACGTTGTGACCGGTGTCCTTGATGACGATCAGTCGCTTGGGTGTGGGCAGCGCCTGGTAGAGCTGTCTCACATCGGGGGGTGGGACCACCGCGTCGGCGCTTCCGTCCATGATCAATCCCGGTTTATTGGTGGAAGGCGGCGTGCCCGGTGCGGGAGCCAGGGCCACATACGTCCGGATAGTCGGACTGTCGGCCATGGTCACGGCGGTGCCTCCTCCCGACGAATGACCCAGGACCCCCACTTTGGAGAAGTCCAGGCGGGTGGGAAGGGGAGAACCGGGTCGGCCCTGTTGTTGGTGGAGGTAGTGCAGCGTGTTGTCGAGGTCGTCAATGTCGCTGTCGGCCGGTACCTCTTCCCCCGCCGAGGGGTCAGCCAGGACGGTGGCCAGGTCCCGGGACCGATGGTCCGGGGCGGCGACGACAAAACCCCACTGGGCCAGGTGCCCGGTCAGGAAGCTCGATTGCTCGGGGTAGGAGGCATAGCCGTGGCTGAACAGCACGATGGGGAAGGCATCGTCGGGGTCACCGCTGGCCGCGGTATCACTGGCCATGGGCGCGTTCAGGTACGACTCGGTCTGGACGGCATCGGGCATGCCGGTCAATGCGGGCGACGTGGCCTCTGCGTCGGTCAGCCATTGGCGTAGGTGGTACGTGTAGGGAACCAGTCCCTGCACCGCCTGCTTGTCCACCGGATACCACAGCTGCAGTTTGTCCCCGTTGGCCATGACCACGCGGACCGTCCCCGCCGCGTACGGTCCCGGTTGGGCAAAGCGGGTATCGGCGGGGGAAGTCGCCGTCGGGCCCCCGCCACTGCTACCGGTGGTTCCCGACGAACACGCGGTGGCCACCAGAGCCAGGGATACGGCGGCCATCCCGATCCTCGTGACCCGCGTCCTCCTTGCCCTCCGTCCCTCGTCCATGGCAGGACGTCAGCTCGACCGTCCGGGGCCGACGTCGAGGTGGAGGCCGTCGGGAAGATCGGTCGGATCCGACACCACCGCCTCCAGCAGCTCCAGCAGGGCCCGCGTGGGCGCGGAGGGGAGCCCGCGGCTCCGCTGGGCCACGCCCACGCGGCGCCGGGGCAATCCGACCACCGGCACCGGCCGGAACTGGGGTCGCATGAATCGGGGAATGGCGGTGGCGGGGAGAATGGACGGTCCGTAGCCCTCGAAGGTCAGCGAGGCAATGAGGCGCAGCCCGTCGATCTCACCCGACGGCACCAACGTGATGCCCGCCGGCTTGGTGGCGGCGTCCAGTTCGTCCCGCATGGCCGTTCCCGGCAGGGGGAGGAGCAGCTCGAGATCGGCCAGCTCGGCCAGCTGCACCGGCGTCTCCCGGAGGGCCAGGGGATGATCTTGGGGCACCACCAGGACCAGGTCCTCTTCGAACAGGATCTTGGCCACCAGGTCCTTGCCCGGTACGGGCAGGTTCAGGATGGCCAGGTCGAGCTGGCCATTGGCCAATTGGGGCTCGAGGCCGGTGGTGATGCCCTCGATGACCACCAGCCGCAGTTTGGGATGGCGATTCCGGGCTTCCTCCATGACCTGGGGGACCAGCCAGCGGGCCGTCGTGCCGATCATGCCCACCCGGACGGTGCCCGCCACCTCGTCCTTGCAGGCGGCCACGTCGGAGACCAGGGCGTCCAGCTCGGAGAGCACCCGGCGGGCCCGGGCCACCACCACCCGGCCCTCTTCGGTCAGGTGTCCGTTGGCCCGGTCGACCAGGGGCGCACCGAGCTCCTGTTCCAGCCGCGCCACGTGGGCGGATATGTTGGACTGCACCGTCCCGAGGTGATCGGCGGCGGCGGAGAACGTCCGGTGATCGTCAATGGCGACCAGTGCTTGCAAGTGGCGTACTTCCATCGCTCCACACGATAGGCGATATCTACAAAAACTGTTTGACAGATGCAGACCCATCCTGCAGAATGGTCTCAGACCACAGGGATCAGGAACCCCCCTCCGTTCCTTGTCGTGTCAGTGTGAAGGGATCGCCCTCCCCCCCGGCGGTCCCTTCACCGCGTCCGGGGTCAATTTCGTGCTCGGGAACCGTGCCCAGGCCCCTGGCCCGGCTCGTGCCCCGGATCCGGTCCCGGATCGTGCCCCGGATCCGGTCCCGGATCGGCCCGGTTTCTTCTGATCTGATGGTCTCCGACAGCCGTAGCAGCGATAGCGTATGACCATGGCTCCGGCACATTCGGCGGTGTTCGTCGACCTCGACCGGACCCTCCTCCGTGGCGCCAGCGGGCCCATCCTGCAAGGGGCGCTGATGGCCGAGGGCGTGCTCACGCCCGGGCGGGGAGTGCCGGGCGACTTCCTGCTCTATGCCTTCTACGAGCGTTTCGGCGAGACAACGCCGTTCATCGCCCTGGCCCGCGCTGCGGCCCGGGTCATGCGGGGCCGGTCAGCCGAGGAGACCCGACGGGCAGGCAAGGCGGCGACGGCCCAGTTGATCGACCTGGTCCAGCCGTACGCACTGGAAGTCCTGGCCGAGCACCGCCGGGCCGGCCGTCGCCTGGTGCTGGCCACGACCACGCCCATCGACTTGATCGACGCGCTGGCCGTCGCCCTCGGGTTCGATGCGGTGGTGGCCACCAAGTACGAGATCGTCGACGGGCTCTACACCGGTCGATTGGACGGGGGATTCGTCTGGGGGGCGGGAAAGCGGGCGGCGGTCCGACGCTGGGCCTCGGAGCAGGACGTCGACCTGGCCGCCAGCCATGCCTACTCCGACAGCCTGTTCGACGTGCCCTTGCTGAACCTGGTCGGGCATCCTCACCCGTTGAACGCCGACCCGCGGCTGGCCGCGGTGGCCGTGGCCCGGCGTTGGCCCCTCGAGTACTGGGATCGGGCCCCCGGCGTTCCCTCCATCTTGGGGCTCGAGCCCTATCACCTCATTCGGCCCTTCATCCGGCCCGAGAGCTTCCCTTACGCCCGTTTCGACATCGCCGGGGTGGACCACGTGCCGTCCAGCGGGCCCGTCCTCCTGGCCTCGAACCACCGCAGCTACTTCGACGTGGCCGCCCTGGCCATCGTGGCCGCCCAGATCGGTCGACCGGTGCGGTTCATGGGCAAACAGGAGCTGTTCGACGCGCCGGTGATCGGCCGCATCGCTCGAGCCCTGGGTGGCATCCCCGTCGACCGCGAAGCGCATTCGGGGGCCCCAATGCGCGAGGCGGCGGCGGCCCTGCGGGCCGGCGAGGTGGTCCTGGTCCTACCCCAGGGGACCATTCCCCGGGGCGAGGCCTTCTTCGATCCGGTGCTGCGAGGCAAGACGGGCGTGGCCCGCCTGGCCGCGGAGACCGGCGCCGCGGTGTTGCCGGTCGGCCTGTGGGGAACAGAACAGGTATGGCCCCGCTCGTCCTCCATCCCCACCATGACCACCGTGCTCCGACCCCCGATGGTCACCGTCCGGGTCGGCTCGCCGGTGTCGGTGGGCGACGAGGACGCGGTGGCCGACACCCAGGCGATCATGGCCGCCATCGTCGACCTCCTGCCCGATGAGGCCCGGGTGAAGCACAAGCCGACGGCGGACGAATTGAGCCGGACCAAACCCAAGCAGTGACCATCTCGAAGTCCTCCTCGTCGTCACCGGCAGCTGACCTGACCCTGCGCGCATCCACGGCCATCCATACTGCGTCGGCCATCAACGGCCTGTCGCGGTTGTTCGGTCGCGGCAGCGGCACGGTGATCGGGGGCCGGGCCGGGCTGGCCATGGATCCGCACCTGCTGGCCACCCTGGCCCAGGGCCGACTGGTCGGGCTGGTCAGTGGGACCAACGGCAAGACCACCACCACCCGCCTGCTGGCTGCGGCGGTCAAGGCCGGTGGGCTGTCGGTGGCCACCAACACCACTGGGTCCAACATGCCCCCGGGGCACGTGGCCGCCCTGATCGGCACCCAGTCCACCGCCGCCGCCGTGTTGGAGGTGGACGAGAGCTATCTGGGACAACTGATCGAGGACACCCGACCGGCGGTGGTGTTGTTGCTCAACCTGTCCCGGGACCAGCTCGACCGCATCGCCGAGGTGCGGATCCTGGCCGATCGCTGGCGCCAGGCGCTCGTCGCCCTGGACGAGGATGCTCTGACCCAGGTGGTGGCCAATGCCGACGATCCCATGGTGGCTTGGGCCGCAACCGCGGCACGCAACGTGCGCTGGGTGGGGGCCGGGCAGGTCTGGCGGGAAGACGCGGTGGGCTGCCCCGCCTGCGGGGGCCGGATCAAATTCGAGGAGTCCGGTGCCTGGGCCTGCGATACCTGTGAGTTCCGGAGGCCCATGTGCCGGGCCTGGCTGGAGGGCACCGAGCTGGTCCTGGCCGACGGCTCGCGCCACCAGGTCAGCCTGGGCGTGCCCGGGCAATTCAACCGGGCCAACGCAGCGATGGTGGTCACCGCGCTGCCCTGTATGGACGACCGCTGGGACGGGGGACCGGGGCGCACGGTCGACGATGCGCTGGCCGCCATGGCTGCGGTCGAAGAGGTGGCCGGTCGTTTCTCCACCGTGGTCCGGGGTGGCGTCGATGTCCGCTTGCTTCTGGCCAAGAACCCGGCCGGGTGGACGGCGCTGTTCGACCTGCTCGACGAGTCCGGCGGTGCCGCCCTTCCCACCGTCCTGTCGGTCAATGCGCGCATCGCCGACGGGCTGGACACCAGCTGGCTGTGGGACGTCCCCTTCGAGCGGCTGCGGGGGCGGACGGTGGTGGCCACCGGTGAGCGGTGCCGGGATCTTGCCGTGCGGCTCCGCTACGCCGAGGTCGCCCACACTGTGGTGCCCGATCCGGTGGCCGCTCTGGATGTGGCCATCCAGGGCACGACCGGTACCCAGGTGGAGTTCGTGGGGAACTACACGGCATTCGCCGTGCTGCGGGGCCGGCTGTGAGCGCACCGGCAACGCCGCTGACCGTGGTGGTGGTGTTCCCCGACCTGCTCGGCACCTACGGCGATGGCGGCAACGGCCTGGTGCTGGCCCGAAGGGCGTCATGGCGCGGCATCGACGTGGAACTGGTGGAGGCGACTTCGGACCAGCCCATCCCCGTGGGTGACATCTACTGCCTGGGTGGGGGCGAGGACGGTCCGCAGGTCCGGGCGTCGAGGACGCTCATCGCCGATGGGACGCTGTCTCGGGCCGTGGACAACGGAGCCGTGGTCCTCGGGGTGTGCGCCGGGTTCCAGTTGCTCGGCCGCTCGTTCCCCGATGCCGCCGGGGGACCGCACGACGGCCTGGGGCTCCTGGACGTGACGACCAAGAAGGGAACCGATCTCCGGGCCGTCGGGGAGCTGGTGGCCGAGCCCACTGCGGAGGCCCCCCTGAGGGCCGACGGGACGGCGCTGCCACCGCTGCTCGGGTTCGAGAACCACGGCGGCATCACCGCCATCGGCGCCGAGGCCGTGCCCCTGGCTCGCGTCGTGCATGGCATCGGGAACGGTGACGGCCTGGGATGGGAGGGGGCGTGGTCCAACCGGGTGGTGGGGACCTACCTGCACGGCCCGGTCCTACCCCGGAACCCTGTCCTGGCCGACCTCCTCCTGGGCTGGGCCACGGGCTCCGATGCCCCCCTCGACCGGTTGGAAGATATCGAGGAGCAGATCCTGCGGGCCGAGCGCACCGCCGCGGCTCCGAGCGCTTCCCGAGGTCGGAACCGGGGGTTGCGTCGCCGGCTGTTCAGCGCCCGCCGCTGATCCCGGTCACCGGGTGCGCAGGGGCCACTCACTGCCCTCGGGCTCGGTGCTGACCGGATCCTCTCGGGGTGGAAGGGCCCACGAGCGACGCCACGGGGCGACCGACGGCCCCTGCAGCGTCGGCGTGGTGCCGGCGGCCGCCTGCTTGCGTGCCGTCCACCAATCGGTGGACCCCTCGTCAGCCAGCGCCGCCACCGCCGCCTCGATCCTGGTCCCGAAGGTGCGAATGTCCTCGCCCTCGTCGGGTTGGAGGGGCGATCCAAACAGCACCGTCGTCGGCGTGCGCCGCAGCCCACCACCGCCCTTGGGCAGGATGTGCCGGGTGCCCTCCAAGTGGACGGGGACGACTGGCCGGTCGCTGCGCTCGGCCAGGTAGGCGGCGCTGGCCGGGCGGAAGGTCTGGCCCCAACCGTCGGGGGAGCGCCCGCCCTCGGGGAAGATCACCAGGTTCCACCCGTCGGCCAACAGCTCGACGGCTAGGGCGGCCGAGCGCCGGTTGACCTTGGCTCGCTCGAAGGGGATGGCGGCCAGGGCGAAGGCCCACACGTCGGCCTTCCAGCGGCGGTCGAAGAAGTAGTCGGCGGCCGCGGCCACCACCGTCTTGTGCCGGAACCGAAGGGGAAGCGAGGACAGCAACAGGGCGGTGTCGACGTGGCTGGCGTGGTTGGCGGCGAAGATGACCGGCGCCTCCACGTCGTTGAGGTACTCGGCCCCGCGGATGTCGGGCGAGGCGATCACCTTGGTCAGGGGACGGGTCACGTTGTCGAGGAGCATGGCCCGGGCCAGCCGGACCGGGTACTTCCGGGACCAGGCCGTGTCATAGTCGGCCCCGAGATGATGTTCGGGGGCGGGACGGGGGACGCTCTCGGGCCAGCTGGGCGGGGCCAGGGGAAACCGAGCCCTCCCGGCCCGGGAGGCGAGGCCGGAGGGGGCAAGACGATGCACCGTTCGCCCGGCCATGCCCCGCAACCCGGTGCCCAGCGCGGCGTCGGCCTGCACGGCGCGCCGAGGGCGCAGGGACGAGCTCGACGATCGAGCCGGGCTCACTGCACGTCGGCCATGAGGATGGGGGGCGCGTGGAGGTGGGTCAAGGTGGGCGAGGGGCCGACGACGTCCTTGGCCATCTCCAGGGCATCGGTCAGGGTGGACGCAGCGCGGAATCCCAGGCGGTGCACGGCGGCGGGATCCCCGCCCACGATGATCACCGCGCCCACGTGTTGCAGGGCATGGGCGCACCAGTACCACATGTAGAACGGGTGCACGCCGTGGTAGGCGTGTCCGGTCCGGTAGAGATGGATGTACCAGGGATCGGTGGCAAAGCTCTCCTCGTAGCCCTTGGCCACCTCGATGGGATCGGTGGTCTCGCTCAGCACCTGTTCGAAGAAGTCGATGTAGCTGGGATGGTGGACGGGGTTGAACTCCCATGCCGTGGGATGGCTCATGATCACCACGCCGCCCTCGCGCACCAACGGCTTCCCCCGGTACAGATTGAAGAAGTAGCCGAGGCCCAGGCAGGCCACCAGGATGGGGTTGAGGATCGAGTTGACGTTGTAGGGGCTGATGTAGGGGAGCCCCATGGTCAAGATGTCGGTTTGTCCTTCCACCACCACGCCCTGTTGCTTCCACACGTTCTCGGTGGTGACGGCGTGGACGGCTTCCACCTCGCCGGCCTGCACCGCGGTCATGCGATGGGGGGCCTTGATGGAGTGGAAGATCTGGCGGGCCAGCTTGGGCGGCGTGCGGTCCAGGGCCTTGGACACGCCCAGGTACCCGAGCCGGTCCTTGGCGCTCCACTCCCACTCCCGCTTCTGCAAAAAGCCGAACTGGGAGGGGAAGGTGTTGGTGTTCAGGTTGGTCTCGATCTGGAAGATCGTGACCCCGCTGTCGGCGATGAGCTTGCCCATGCGCCAGTTGGAGGAGTGGAGCTCGGAGCGGTGCTGGTCCATGAACGACCGGCTGTGCTGCATGGTCTGGGGGTTGTGATGGTGGCGGAGGCTCTTGTAGCTGGCCAGCCCGGTGGCCACGCTCTTGTGCCCTCCGTCCATGGCCACCAGGTTGATGTTCACGTAGACCAGGAGGTCGCTCTCGGCCGCCCGCTTGTTGATCTCCACGTCCTCACCCTGGTCGGTCAGGCCCAGATGAACCAGGGCCGAGGGGTCCTCGGCGTCGTGCTGGGTCAACAGCCCGTTGGGGGCAAAGGCGTCATAGATGCGGTCGCCCAGGGCGTGGCGCAGTTCGGCCTCGGTCATGCGCCGATGGAGGGCCAGGGCCACGATGAGCTCGACGTCGTCCACTCCGGCTTCGGCGGCCAGGTCGAGGACCTGCTCGATGACCAGCTGGCGGTTGTCGGGGCGCTCCATGGGCGGCAGCGGCAGCGAGA
Source organism: Acidimicrobiales bacterium (assembly GCA_035552655.1). Classification (GTDB taxonomy): domain Bacteria; phylum Actinomycetota; class Acidimicrobiia; order Acidimicrobiales; family RAAP-2; genus DASXMT01. The sequence goes on along the minus strand of DASZLD010000183.1, from coordinate 5,337 downwards.
TGTCGTCGAAGGCGATGGTGAGGCGCATGCCCGGGAACAGCAGGGCGGGGAGGGGCTCCCGGTCGCCCAAGGGGTTGAGCAACGCGTGGCGGATGGCGGTGGAGGGATCGGTCAGCGGGTCGAGGGGCTCGGGCGCGTAGATCACCCGGCTGCCCTCGGGCAGACGTTCCAAACGGAACCGCTCGCCATGCCAAAAGAGGGTGGGTGGGGTGGAGCGATCGACGTCGAGCACGAAGCCTGGCCTGGGGCTCATCGAGGGCGTCCTTTCCGGTTGCGAAGGTCGAAGGCCACTTTGACGGCACCACGACGGCCGGCGGCGCCGGCGTGGGCCACGGCCTCCTCGTAGCGGTCGAGTGGATAGGTTGCAGAGACAAGGGAGCCGAGCGCGGCGGCGGCGACCACGTCCATGGCCACGGCAAAGGTTCGACGTGCAGGGGCGGCGGGGGTGGGGCTCTCGACTCCATAGGCGTAAGCGCCGACCAGCTGGATCTCCCGGTGCCACAGGGGAGCCAGGTCGACGTGGAGCTTGCCGGGCATGCCGACCAGGACCACCCGACCCCGGGGCCGGACCATGGCCATGGCCTGGGTCAGCGACTCGGCCGAGCCGACGCAGTCGAAGACGACATCGGCGCCCCCGGTCAGTCGCCCGGCCAGGACGAGCGACCCGGATTCCCGGCGCACGGCCCGGGGGAGTTGATCGGGGGGGACCACGATGTCGGCCCCCAGCTTCTCGGCCAGGTCGCGTTGGTGGGAGTGCTTGGCTCCGACCAGAATGACGCACGGGGTTGTGGGCCGCACCACCTCGACCAGGGCGGCCACGGTGGCCAACCCCAGCGTGCCCGCCCCGAGCACGGCCACGGTGTCCCCGGCGGTGATGGAGGCGCCCAGGGCGGCGTGCACGGCGCAGGCCGTCGGCTCGATCACCACCGCGTCCTCGTCGCTGAACGAGTCGGGAACGGCGTAGAGCTGACCGGAGTGGGCCACCAGGCCCGCGGTCGACCAGCCGCCGCCGGTGTCGGCACAGAAGCCGGTCTGGAGGCCGGGGGCGAGATCGCCGAGGGCCAGGTTCCCGCACAGGCCGTTCTGTCCGCTGGCACAAGCGGGGCAATGGGGCTCGATGTGCCGGGGGGCACAACCCAGCACCGGCTCGATCACCGCCCGAGTACCGGCGGGAAGGCTGGTGCCGGCGTGGTCGACCCCGCCGTCCTCCAAGATCCCGACTACCTCGTGACCGGGGACGAACGGAAAGCTGACGATGTCCTCGAAGTAGCGAGAGCTGCGACCGTCCAGGGTGGCGAGGTCGGAACCGCAGATCCCGGACAGGGTAGGCCGGAGCCGGTACCAGGCCTCGCCGGGCAGCTCGGGCGGGTCGACGTCGAGGAGCTGCAACGGCCCGATGCCGGCCCCCCGGCCCGAGCCGAAGACGGAGGCGACCCGCGAGGCGGCGAAGCGGGGGAGGTTCCGCTCGAAGACCAGCGCCTTCATCGTGTGCCCCCCGCCGCACCGGGGACCCGACGCTGCGCTCCGGTGAGGGCGGCCTGGCTGACCCGGTGGCCCTTCCGGAGTGACCGGGCGGTGTCGAGTGGGCCGAGCGGCAGCAAGGGACGGGCGCCCCCGCGGCTCTTGGCCCAATGCTCCACGTGCCAGCCGCGGCGGCGGGCGATGGCGGCCAGTTTGGCCTCGGGGTTGACCGCCACCGGGAAGCCGACCACGTCGAGCATGGGAAGGTCGCTGGCCGAGTCGGCGTAGGCCACCGCCTCCTCGAGCCGGAGGCCCTCGGCCGCGGCATAGTCGGTGAGGACCAGGGCCCGGGCCTCGCCGATGGGGGGCAGGTCCTCCATCCGCCCGGTGAACTTGCCGTCGCGTTCGCTCAGGTGGGCGCAGATGATCTCGTCGAACAGGGGGCGCAGGGGCTCGACGATCAGGTCGAGGGCGCCGGTGATCAAAATGGTGCGATGGCCGAGAGCCCGGTGTTGGCGCAGGCGGGCAAAGCCGGCGGGGAAGGACTTGGCCAGCAGCAAGTCGTTGAAGAGATCCCAGGCGTCGGCGCGCAGCCGATCGACCGGGGCACCCTCGTAGCGCCGGTAGAAGGATCGGAGGAAGTCACCCCGGTCCCGACGGTCCAGGGCGAGCAGGCCGGGGGCGCTCTGGACCAGATCGGCCACGAACGCCACCCGTTGGGCGGCGGGAAGGTGCCGTGAGGCCAACCAGGCGTAGGAGTCGACCACGTTGGAAGCGATGAGGGTGTTCTCCAGGTCGAAAGCGGCCAGGTGCCGGTCGGGGGAGAGGATGGCCTTCTTCAGCCGGTCGCTGCGAGCCGGTTGGGTCGACTTCTCCGGCGTGGTGCGGACCCGGGCGTGCTCGACCACCGACGGGAGATGGATGTCGTGGACATACCGATCCCAATCGATCTCGCCCGGATCGAAACAGAACAACGCCCGCTCATCGGCGTCGATCCGACCCCACAGGTCGAGCAGGCGGTCGACGCGGTAGCGCGCCTCGGTCTCGGTGTAGGCGCCGTAGAGCTCCACGTAGCCGAGGGCGCGGTCGGCCAGGAGGTGCCGCTCTTCCAGCGCGGCCATCCACGCGGCCTGACGGCCGCGGACGGGCAGGGTTCCCACGATGCGCTCGGCCGCCTCCATGACCTTCCCGGCCCGCTGCAGCTGCCGTTGCACCCGGCCCCGACCGGGGAAGGACCATTCGGGCACCACGATGGGTTGGCCGTCGGAGTCGTAGATGGGATGGTCGGTGAACCACGCCTGGACCAGCTCGACCAGGCGGCCGTAGCGGAAGGGGTTCCGAACGCCCGAGGCCACGTGGTAGACGGACGGGCCGTCCTCGCTCGGCCCGTCGGCGGCCACGGCGATGATGGTGGCCACCACCAGGTCCACCGGGATGACGTCGATGACCCCTTCGGGCACACCCGGGAACTCCTTCAGCAGGCCGCGGGCGTAGGACACGATGATGGGCTCGGCCATGCGAAAGCCGCGGATCCACCCGGGAACCGGTTCGGCCAGGGCCGATTCGATGATCGACGGTCGGACGATGGTGTAGGGCAGAACGCCGGCATATTGGGCGGTGAGGGCCCGCTCGCCGAGTGACTTGGTGTAGGCGTAGGCGTCCGGCCACCCCAGTGCCGCGGCTCTGGCCTTTCCGGCATCGACCAGTTGGGTTCGTACCCAGTCTTCCCGGAGCCGCTCCGCCCGCTCGGCCAACAGGTGGATGCCCGCCCCGCCCAGCTCGCCTCGAGCCGCCTTGGTGAACGAAGCCAACCGCTTCGGGTGTCGGGACTCGGCATCGGCATCGCTGCGCAGTCGCCGAGCGGCGGCCACCTCGCCCCGCCAGTCCACGTCCAGGCTGTAGGGGTTGCCCTCGAGTAGCTGCTCCGGAGCCTCGCCCTGATGGGTTCCGGCCACATAGGCGGTGGAGACGGGGATGAAGTGGGCCGGACCCTCCCGACCGGCCTCTGCCGCGTCGGCCCGAGCCTGGACCACGGCCGCCGCCACCCTCGACGGCCCCAGCAGGTTCACCTCCACCGCCGAGTCCAAGGGCGAGTCGAAGCTCACGGTGGCTGCCGAGTGGATGACGATGTCACAGGTGGAAAGCACCTGGCGGGCCTCGTCGTCCAGGCCCAGGCCGTCGGTCCCCACATCGCCGGCCACCGCGCTGATCCGGGAGGCCACCTCGTTGTCGAACCGATCGCCGTACTCCTGGCGGAGGCGGTCGAAGCAGTCGTTCTTCAGGATCTCGCGGCTGGCCCGCTGCATGGGGCTCGAGCGCCGGCCGGGACGGATCAGCAGCACGACCTGACTGTCGGGAATGGAGCGCAGCAGCCGTTCCACCAGGGCCGTTCCCAGGAAACCGGTGGCACCGGTGACAAAGAATCGCTTGCCGGCGAGGGCGTCACGGACGCGGGTCACCGGATCTGTCTACCATATGGTAAGTGACCGAGTCGAGCACTCCACCGAGGAGACCTGCATCCCCCAAGGGCTCCACCGGCGCGCCCGCGGGGCGGAACAACGGACCTCGGCGGGTCCGCCGGCCGGTTCCGGAGCGACCCGGGGCCACCACCCCGAGCACGTCCGAGCGGATTCTCGACGCCGCTTTGACCTCGTTCGGGGATCGTGGCTACGAACCGACCTCCCTCGACGCGCTGGCTGTCGGTCTCGCAGTGCGCAAGCAGACCATTCTCTACTGGTACCCCTCCAAGGAGGCGTTACTCGAGGCGGTCATCGACCGGAGCGCGGCCGAGCTCTCCGAGGCGCTCGAGGCCTCGCTGGCTACGGCCGGAACCGGTTGGGCCCGGGTGGAGGCGGTCGTCCGCTCCGTGTTCCGGCTGGCCGTCCGGCGCCCCGAGCTCCTGGGGCTGGTCCGGGAGATGGGTCGCCTGGGTGCTCCAGCGGCGACCCGGTTCATCGGCGCACTCGAGCCGTTGGTCGAGCGGGCGGCGATCTTCCTGCAGTCGGAGATGGATGCCGGGCACATGCGGCGCCACGAGCCGAGGCTGCTGCTGCTGGCCATCTACTCGTCGGTGATCGGCATGATCACCGAGGTCGATGTGCTCCGGGCCATGGGCGAGGAGCCGACGGCCCGGTCGCTGGTCAAACGGCGCACCGAGATCCTCGAGTTCCTGCGGTCAGCCCTGGTGACCGAGACGGCCTGAACCGCTCGAAGGCCATTGCTGTTGGCCGGTGCGGTTGTAATCGGCTGGCAGGGCCTCAACCGGCCGAGGCCACTTCAATCGTTCTTGGTCGTGGACTTCTTGGCTGTCGTCTTCTTGGGCCGCCGGGCCGGGGGAGCGGGCTTCGGCTTGGGCGGCGGCTTCGGCGGGGTATAGCGCTTGTTCGCCTCTGGGCGCTTGGGCCCGGTCGTGCTTCCCCCTTTGGCTTTTCGCGAGCCTGAACGCGAGCCCGAGCCTGAAGTTCGACCGCCGGTGTTGCCCGAGCGGGGCCGTGCCGCCCGTTCGGCCCGAAGCTCCTGGGTCCGTTGCCGCTGGATCCGACTGGACCGGTAGAGAAGCCAGAAGGCCAGGGCCCAGAAGGGAAGGGCGAGGACGAAGCTGTTGGTGGAAAAACCGGCCCCGGCGAAGAACACCATGAACCCGACCAGCGCCCGACGACCGACGAGGGTGGCCACCAGGAGGAGCGCCCCGGCCACCAGGCCGACGAGCAGCATGGTCTGAGGCGTGAGCTCGCCTTTGCTCAACCGGAAGTGCTTGTTGCTGGTCTCGGACACGTAGATGGCGACGCCGAAGCCGGCGGCCACGACGGCGGAGGCGAACGAGAACAGCCGCTCCCGGTCGTTCAGCATGTAGATGGCGCGCTTGGCATCCCGTTC
>DASZLD010000182.1:0-2123 GCA_035552655.1 Acidimicrobiales bacterium | reverse complement strand
CACGGCACCGGGCACGTCCGACGCCCGACTGGTCAGCCTGGACCAGGCGCTGACCGAGTCCCCCACCATCCAGTCGATCGTCGACCCGGACGCCGCCGCCGATGTGAACGATCACCTCGACACCATCCGGGACCACCTCCGCATTGCTCGAACCCTGCTCGACGACACCGAACCAGTCGGCGCTCCCACGGCCAGCGCTCCCAAGGGCGCTCCCAAAGGACATGCCCCACCGGCGCCCAGTCACCGGCACAAAGACCCCGCGCTTCCGCTCGGCCGAACCCCCGCCGAACAGCAGGGGCCGTTGACCGGCGCGGCGTTGGCCATCCGGGCCAACCTGTCCCTGCGGTCGACCGCCTTCCGGCACGCCCTGCGCTTGGCCGCGGTCGCGACGCTGGCCACAGTGCTCTACCGGATCATCGACCCGGTCGACGGCTATTGGATCGTGGTGGCGGTGATATTCGTCCTGAAACCGGAGTTCGGGGTCACCGTGGGCCGCAGCTTTCTGCGGGTGACGGGGACGTTGGCCGGCGTAGCCGCCGCCACCTTCTTTCTGGCCTCGATCCAACCGGGGCCGGTTGTCCTGGCTGTGCTCACCATCGTGGTCAGCGCCTTCGCCTTCACCCTGTTCAACACCAACTACGGGGTGTTCGCCGTCTTTCTGACCTGCCTCACCGTGTTCCTGGCCGCCTTCTTGGGCCTCCCGCCCATGACCGCAGTGCTCAACCGGGCCACCGACAACCTCATCGGGTCGGGCCTGACCGTCGTGGCCTTTCTGGTCTGGCCCACCTGGGTGGCCACCGAGGTCCCCCGGTTGGTGTCCCTGTGCCTGTTGGCCGAGGGCCGGTTGGGACAGCGGGTCCTGGCCGCCTTCACCGATCCCACTGAGGGCTCGGACGAGGACTTCGACCAGCTCATCTCCGCTGCCCGCCTGTCCCGCTCCAATGCCGAAGCCGCGGTGGAGCGCATGGTCCACGAGCCCCACGGCGCCGACAAGGGCACCCTGGCCCTCACCGCGGCCGAGGGCATGCTGGCCCAGATGCACCGCTTCGGCATGGCCTCTCTCGCCCTGCTTCACCACGTAGGGCGAGCGGGCCAGGATGGCCTGAGCGCCCTGGTTCCCTTGCAGCACCAGTTCGAGAAGGCATTCGTTGCCCTGGCCCATTCGGTGGAGTCAGACGCCGACTCTCCGCCATCGGGGCTGGCGAGCATCCAGCAGCAGGTGCAAGTCCGTCTCGACCACGGTCAGCTCCAGACCATCATCGTGGACGAGTCCGATCTCATGGTCAGCGTGGTCGACACCACCATCGAGATCTACAACGGCAGTCGGGCCCAGGACGGACCGCCGACCTGACTCACACCCCCAGGCTGCCCTTGGCCGCCCGCGCGAAGAGCCGGTAGGGCATCAGGCGCTTGGCCAGGATCCCGATGCGCTCGCCCGACTTGCCCACCGACACCCGCCGGGGCGGATGGGCGGCGTCGAGGACCCGCTGGACGACCACCGCCGCCGCCTCGGGCGCCACCCCGTTGGCCTCGTCCCGCTCCATCACTCCGATGGCCTTGGCCACCGCGGCCGAGTACGGGTCGCCGCCGTCGGGCGGGACCACGTCCTTCCGGCTGGCCGTGAAGGCGGTCCGCACGTTGCCCGGCTCGACCAGCGTGACCTCGACCCCGAAGGGAGCCACCTCATAGGCCAGGGCCTCGGCGTAGCCCTCCAAGGCGAACTTGGATGCGCTGTAGAAGGCCTGGAAGGGGAGGCCGATCATCCCGCCGATGGAGCTGATCAGCACCAGCCGCCCGCTGCCGCGTTGGCGCATGGCGGGGAGGGCGGCCTGCACCAGCCGCACCGCGCCCCAGAAATTGGTCTCCAGCTGATCCTTGGCCGCGGCGATGGGCGTCTGCTCCACCGGACCAGCCAGGCCCCACCCGGCATTGGCCACCACCGCGTCCAGTCGGCCGTGCTCTTCGAGCACGCGGGCCACACCCTCGGCCACCGAGGCGTCGTCGTCCACGTCCATGACGAGGGGCGTCCAGCCGCCGGACGACGTGCCCCGCCGGCTGGCGCCGATCACGGTCCAGCCCCCGAGCTGGAGGCGGTCGGCGCAGGCCAGCCCGATGCCGGCCGA
>DASZLD010000181.1:0-6185 GCA_035552655.1 Acidimicrobiales bacterium | reverse complement strand
GGGGACTGGGCCGACGTCTGGTACTACGACGACGTCGTCGCTCCGCTCACCGTCAATTTTGCCGCCGTGGGATTCGAGGAGCTCGAGTTCAAGGTGGCCACCTACGACCAGTACCAGCCCGGGGCCTGGAAGCAGAAGGATCGGCTGGAGGCCATGGATGCCAACCACGTCGACGCTGCCCTGTGCTTCCCCAACACGCTTCCCCGGTTTTGCGGGCAGACGTTCTCCGAGCGCAAGGACAAAGAGCTCGCCCTCTTGTGCATCCAGGCTTACAACGACTGGATGATCGATGACTGGTCGGGCGGCCCGGGACGGGGCCGCCTGATCCCTTTGACCATCGTCCCCTTGTGGGATGCCGGGCTGGCTGCGGCCGAGGTACAGCGGTGCGCGGCCAAGGGCAGCTTCGCCGTGGCCTTTGCCGAGAACCCGCACCCGCTGGGATTTCCTTCCATCCATGACAAGGACGGATTCTGGGACCCGTTCTTCCGGGCCTGTGAGGAAACGGCCACGGTGGTCTGCATGCATATCGGGTCGTCGTCGAAGATGCCCAGCACCTCGCCCGACGCACCGTTCATCATCAGCTCGACCCTGACCTTCCAGAACGCCATGGGGTCGGTGCTCGATTACATCTTCTCGGGCACACTGGCTCGCTTTCCTGCGCTGACCATCGCCTATTCCGAAGGTCAGGTCGGTTGGATGCCCTACATCTTCGAACGGGCCGACAAGCTGTGGGAGGAGCGAAGCGACAACAGCTTCGGGACGTGGCTCCCGAATCCGCCGTCGAGCTACATACCGGGGCGGGTCTACGGCTGTATCTTCGACGATGCCACAGGGCTGGCCAACCGCAATCGCATCGGGATGGACCAGATCTGCTTCGAGACCGACTATCCCCATGCCGACTCGACATTCCCGCGGTCCAAAGAGGTGCTGACGGACATCTGCGCCGAGGCCGGGATGTCGGACGAGGAGATCTACAAGCTGGCCCGAGGCAATGCCATCAAGGCCTTCGGACTGGAGCGGTTCGGCATCTCCCGCTGAGCGGGGGACCGGGGGCAGAGCGATGGGTGCAAACTCACGGCCCACCGGCGTCGTGCTCGTACACGGGGGCTATCACGGGGCGTGGTGCTGGGACCGACTGCTGCCCTGGATCGACGCCCCGACCCTGGCCGTCGATCTGCCCGGGCGGGGGAGCCATCCCATGGACCTCGACGATGTCACCATCGAGGTGGGTGCGGATTCAGTCCTGGACGACATCGACGCGGCCGGCTTCGACCGGGTGGTCCTGGTCGGGCACTCGTTGGCCGGAGTCAGTCTTCCGGTGATCGCCGGGAGGCTGGGCCGTCGGGTCGTCCACCTCGTCTTCGTCTCGTGCCTGGTGGTACCGGACGGACAATCGGTCGTCACCATGACGCCGCTCGGCCAACGTGAGCAATTGGATCGACGCCTGCGGACGGGAGCGGGAGAGGCCAGCGTGCTCTCGCCCGAACACCACCGGGCATTGCTGGGCAACGATTTGGACGAGGAGCAGTGGTCGTACGTGCTCGCCCACGTCGGACCGGACTCCATGCGGTTCTTCACCGACCGGGTCCCATGGGGCGCCCGGGTGCACGACCTGCCCAAGACCTATGTCCGACTGCTCCAGGACCAGGCCGTCCCCCTGGCCGAACAGGACGAGATGATCCGCCGGCTGGGTCAAGGTGTCTCCGCGTACGACATCGACGCCGGCCATGAGGTGATGATCACCACACCGCGCCAGCTGGCCGCTGTCCTGGCCCCGATCCTGATCGAGGCCGATCGGCCTCATTGACTTTTCCTCGACCATGGCCCACAATCGTTCTGTTATTGGAACAGTATGTTCGCTATTAGGAACGACGACAGAGTGTGGCTTGGGGCCGCAGCGGGGAGAGTCGTGAAGCTCGATGTCCTCTATGAGATCGACGTGCCCAGGCCGTGGGGGGACAAGCCCCACCCCTACGGGCAGCGCGAGGCCGAGCAACAGGCGTACGCCGAGGCCTTCGAGCAGATCAAGCTGGCCGATCGCATGGGCTTTCACACCACCTGGCACGTGGAGCACCACTTCCGGGAGGGTCGGTCCCACTCGCCATCCTCGGAGGTGATCCTGGGTGCCCTCTCGCAGTGCACCGAGCAGATCAGGTTGGGCTTCGGGGTCACGCTCATGCCCCATCCGTTCATCCACCCGGCCCGGGTGGCCGAGAAGGTGGCCACCGTGGACATCTTGTCCAAGGGTCGGGTCGAATGGGGCACCGGGCGATCCACCCCCATGGAGCAGACGGCCTTCGGCGTGGACGCGTCACGGAGCAAGGACCAGTGGCGCGCTGCGGTGCAGACCGTGGTGGCGATGTGGGAGTCGGAATACTACGAGGAGCACAGCCAGTTCCTGGAGTTCCCCCGGCGCATGGTCACCCCCAAGCCGGTCCAGGACCCCCACCCGCCGGTGTGGATGGCCGGGGTCAGCCCGGGAACGGCAGCCGTGGCCGGGGCGGCCGGACTCGGGCTCCTGGCCATGTCGATCATGAACCCGCTCGACCAGACGGCAGCCACCATCCGCCAGTATCGAGAGGCTGCCGCCCACCCTTCCCCTCTCACCCGGGTCAGCAACGACAAAGTGGCGGCCTACACCCTGGTGCACTGTGCCGACACCGTGGCCGCGGCCGAGGACAACGGGATCTGGGACTCGGTGTGGTGGTGGTACCACCATCTGGCCGAGTTCACCTTGGAGTGGGAGTTCCCCCACTTCTCCCAGGAGGAGAAGGACCGGGTCTTCCCACTGCTGACGGCGCGGGCCAACGGCGAGTTCGACGTAGCCACATTCGACGATGCCGACATGATCATCGTCGGCGACCCCGAGCGCTGCTATCAGAAGATGTGCCACTACGCCGACATCGGAGTCGACGAGCTCATCTGTTACGTCCAGTTCGGTCACCTGCCCCACGCGTCGGTGATGCGCACGATCGAGCTGCTGGGAAAGGAAGTCATTCCGGCCTTGGAGCGCTATGTGCCCAAGCGGTCGGCGTGACCTCGGCCGACCGTTCCCCGGTGCCCGACTACGGGTCCCTGCTCCGCCTGGACGGGCGGAGCTTTGCCGTGCTCGGAGCGGGACAGGGCATCGGACGGCAGAGCGCCCATGCCCTGGCCGGGCAAGGGGCCCGGGTGGTGTGCGTCGATCTCGATGAGCGCTTGGCCGAGGAGATCGCCGCCGAGGTGGGCGGCATCTCGTGCGTGGCCGACGCCCGCAAGGCGACCGAGGTCGAACGGGTGGTGGACGAAGCCGTCGGCCGGCTGGGTGCCCTGGACGGCGTGGTCGACATCATCGGAGTGGCCCGGTGGGCTGCTCTGGTCGACATGCCCGAAGACGACTGGGACTGGTGTCACGACATGGTCGTCCGCCACGCCTTCCATGTAGTGAAGTACGCCGGTCGAGCCATGTCGGCCAACGGCCGTGGCACCATGGTGTTCGTGGCCTCCATCAGTGGGATCTCCAGTGCGCCGTTCCACGCCGCCTACGGTGCGGCCAAAGCAGGGCTCATATCGCTGGTGCGGAGCGCGGCCATCGAGCTGCGGCCGACCGATATTCGGGTCAATGCCGTTGCCCCCGGGGTCATCGCCACGCCACGCGCCGTGACCTCGCGGGGAACCGACGTGGACGAGCTGGCCAACGGATCTCTCGACTCGATGGGACGGACGCAGGACATCGCCTCGACGGTGTTGTTCCTGGCCTCGGATCTGGCCCACTATGTGACCGGTCAGACGCTGGTGGTCGATGGCGGTCTGCTGACCCAGTCACCCCTCGGCCATACTGCGGCCCCGGTGGCGGTGGGGAAAGCGCTGGGCGACAGTACGTGGTCGCCGACCCAGCCGTCGGCGCCGACGAAGGGAGCCTCCCATCAATAGGACCAGCCCCGCTGTCGAGCGCGCCGTTTCCATCCTGAACTTCTTGGCCGAGCACGAGTCCGACACCTTCACCCTGTCGGAACTGGCACGCCGTCTGGGCATGGCCAAGGCGACCGGGCACACTATTCTGGCCACGCTGGTCGAGAGCGGCTTGGTCAATCGCAACGCCGAACGGGAGTACAGCCTGGGTCCGGCCGTCATACCCTTGGGAGAAGCCGCCTCCCATCAGAACCGGGCCGTGGCCATCGGCCGACGAGAGATCAAGCTCATCGCCGAGGACCTGGGCCTCGACGTCATCCTGACCACCGTTTTGGACCGTTCCATCGTGGTCGTGGGCAAGACCAGTGCCGCCGAGCTGGAGCGAAACGATCTTCGGGTGCTCTATCTCTCCCAGCGCATCCCCTTGGCCCCGCCCATCGGCGCCATCTTCGTGGCCTGGTGGGGTCGGTCGCGGATCGGGGAGTGGCTGAGCGCCGCACATGATGTGTGGGCGCCGGATCGGCGACAGCGTTACCTCGACGCCCTGGCTGCTGTCCGATCCCGTGGCTACTCGGTGAGCGCCATAGCCAGCGATGACCTGAACCAGGTGCGCGAGATCCTGGGCTCCATCGACGCGCTGTCTGCTGAGGGCGACCTGTCCAGCACGCTCGAGGGGTTCATCGACCAGGTCCGCAACAGTGAGGGCTATATGGTGACTCGGCTGTCACCCTCGGCCCTCTACGAGCTCTCGAGCATCGCTGCTCCCGTGTTCGACCGCTCGGGCGAGGTGGTGCTGGCCATCACGCTGAAGGGCTTCGTCGAGCCGGCCGGCGCGGCCGTGATCGAGAAGCTGGGTGAGCGGCTGGTGTCGGCGACCGACTCGGTCACCGCGGCCATCGGTGGCCACAAACCCGAAGCCCTCTAGCGCGGTCCGGGTCGCTCAGGAAGCTGCCGTCTCGGCCGGCACGCCCAGCGACGAGGCGTGGAGCGGGGTGTCCATGTCGTGGATGGCGGGCAGGACTTCTTGGGCGAACAGCCGCAAGCTCTTCTCCGCCTTCTCCCGCGGCATGGCCCCGTAGAAGACGTGGATGACCAGGTACTCGAGGCTGACGGCCTCTTGGATCTGCTTGATCTTCTCGATGACCTGGGCCGGGGTGCCGATGGGCTGGGTGTTCCGCTGGTCCCACACGTTGGCTGCCCCGAAGTCGACGTTGTTGGCGCTCTTGGCTGCGTACTCCTCGTAGCCGGGTACGCCCTCGAATCCGGTCGAGTTCCAGTCGAAATAGTGGTTCTTGGCGTCGAGGAGCTGTGACTCGAAGTAGCCGTAGCCTTCCTCGATCTCCTCTTCGGTCTCGGCGCAGTACATCCACAACAGAGCGGTGGGCTGGTCGGGCGGCAGGCCCTTCTCGGCCCGGATGGCATTGAACTGACCCACTTGGACGGTCATGTCGGCCAGGGGTTCGCCGGCCACGAACAGCTGGCCCAAGCCGGCCTCGGCGGCCAGCTCCGCCGACTTCTTGGTGGTGAAGGCGGCCCGGGCCCCCTCCAGCAGGTGGCCCTTGTGACGAGGTTGCGGCCGGATGGTGGTGGGCGGGATCTTGAAGATCTCGCCGTCGTAGCTGAATCGCTCCTCGCTGTCGGCCAGCCGGAGCACGTCGAGGACCTCGTAGAAGTAGTCCCGCGACCGTTCGCGGGGGATGCCGAGGGAGAGGTACTCGTGCTCGCTGACCCCACGGCCGAGGCCGAGGTGCAGCTTGCGTCCCTTCAAGAGGATGTCGAGCATGGCCAGCTCGTGGGCCAGGCGCACCGGGTTCCACCAGGGAGCGACGACCACGGCGCTGCCCAAGTCGACCCGTTCGGTCCGTCCTGCCCAGTAGGCCAGCCACTGCATGGGGTTGGGCTGCATGGAGTAGGCCGACCCGTAGTGCTCGGTGGTCCAGATGGAGTCAAAGCCAAGAGGCTCGACCAGCTCGCCCATCTGCAGGGTCTCGTCCAGCTTCTCCGAGTCGGGAATGGCGGGGCCGTGGGAATAGTCCCCGGCCATGAGCCGATCCCAGTCGCCGTGGTTGTAGCTGGTGACCATCACTCCGACCTGCATGTAATCCTCCGGTTCGATCGATGACGACGGGCGTCGTCGTTGACTGCTGCTCGGCGTGGCCCCGCTCAGGCCGGGGCGGGGACCTTGGCGTCGAGCAGGCCCATCATGTTGCCGCCCATGATCTTTCTGATGTCCTGTTCGGGCAGGCCGGCCAGCTCGTCGACATAGGACACCGGTTGGGCCAGGCCCTCGACGT
>DASZLD010000180.1:0-3605 GCA_035552655.1 Acidimicrobiales bacterium | reverse complement strand
CGCCCGCTGTCGTGGACCATGGCCACGCTGACCCCGGCCAGGCGCAACTCCCGTGTCTCGGGGAGATGACCGACGAGCGTCTGGTCGTTGTTGCCGAGCACGGCGTAGGTCGGAGCCACCTGGTTGAGGCGTCGGAGGGTGCCCACTTCGAGGACATCGCCGGCGTGGAGCACGACGTCGCACTGACGGATCCGTTCCCAGGCCTGTTCGGGAAGATCGCGTCGAGGCAGATCGCGGTCATGCAGATGGGTGTCGGCCAGGACGACAACCCGCACCGAGTCGCTCATGGAGTGCCGAAGGAGCCCTCTCCGGCCGTCGCTCTGAAGCTCACGATGGGCGGGGCCTCCAGGTAGGCGTCCCAGAAGCCGGGGTCGAAGGCGGCCCGCCCCTCCGCCGATACGTCGGGCATCACCCAGTCGAACGAGGTGAACCCGGCGTCGGCGAACTCGCGCCGGTAGACCTCGGTGGGTAGGTAGTAATTATCGATGTCGAACGCGGTGCCGTCGGGGTTGAAGAACCGGTAGGTGATCGTGCTGCCCTCGGAGGGCGTGGCCGAGCCGCGCTTCACGAATCCGTAGGGGCGGTAGCGGTCATAATCCGCCGGCGGGTTGTCGGGATAGTCGTTGCAGCCAACGACGAGTCCTCCAGGCCTGACGAGCCGAGCCACGCTCTCGATCAGCGAACGGAGCTGGGCTCGGTCGGTGGCGTAGTTGAACAGGTAGGAGCAGAAGGCGATGTCAAACTGTTCGCCCAGCTCGGCCAGGGCCACATCGGCCACGACGTACTCAACTCCGAGAAGCGTGGCCTCCTCGGCCCGATTGGCCAAGGCGATCATCTCGGCCGAGATGTCCACCCCCACGACCCGCCTGGCCCCGCGTTGGATGAGCTTGCGGGCGTAGATCCCGTCGCCGCAGGCCAGATCGACAACAGAGCGTCCGGCCAGATCGGGCAGAAGTCCGAAAGTCGTGTGCTCCTCCACGTGGAGGCGGAAGGGGAGCTGCTTCGACTCCTGGTACTCGAGGCTTATCTTGTCGTACTCCTCGGAGACGTGGTGGAAATCGGTCATAGGTGCGATCAGCGCTGTGCGGTGGGCCGGGGTGGATCCGAGGCAGCCAGCCGGCTCTGCCAGGCCGCCATGACGGGCATGCCCACCAGCTCGATACCCAGGGCAGAGAGGAACACGGGGTGAGGACGGCCGGTCCTCCGCCACGAGATCAATCGAGCCACGCCTCCGGCAAACACGACGGCCATGACCACTCGCAGCTTGGTGGTCTCCTTTTCGACCCGCGGCAGCGTCGACCAGATGATGGGCGCAGTCGAGAACCAAAAGGCATTGATGAATCGATATTCGCTGTCGAGGGTGGCCATCACCTCACTGGAGTCACCGGGGAGCGTCCTGGGGCCCACCACCATGCCCATCAGCCCCGAAGCGAAAGGGATGCAGGCGAGGGCTCCGAGAGTCACCTGAAAGGCTCGGCGTCCACCTTGTTGGCGTCCTGCGTCGGTCACCGACCCATCGTTGCACAGCCGAGGCCGGCCGGCCGGGTCGATGGCGGAATGCTTCTGGCACGGCCAGCGGTGCTCGGGCATGCTTCGGGGATGCCTCAACCCAGAGCGCGTGTCTTGCTCCCGCCGCCTCCGGCGACATGAACATCGCCTTTGCTCTGCTCGCCGCGTTGGCCAACGCCGTGAGCACCGTCACCCAACATGTAGCCAGTACCAGCGACACCAAGGGCATCACCGGGTGGCGATTCGTCCGCTACCTGGCCAAGAACCCCCTGTGGCTCTTTGGCTGGGCCGCCTTGCTGGGCGCCTTCGTCTTTCAGGCCATCGCCCTTCACAACGGACTGCTCTCATTGGTCCAGACCCTCCTCATGACCGAGTTGGTGTTCGCCCTGTTCCTCCGGCGGTTGTGGATCCGTCAGGCCATCAGTGCCAAGGCCTGGGCCTCGGCCGGGATGACCTGCGTGGCCGTCTCCGTGTTCATCGCGGTGGCCGAGCCCCGGGGAGGGTTTGCCACCCCCACGTCCGGGGCGTGGACCTCCTCGATCGCCGCCTGCGTCGCCGGCGCCGCAGTGCTGGCCCTGCTGGGGACGCGGGGCTCTCCGGCTCGCCGGGCCGCCTTTCTGGCCACGGCATCGGCGGTGGTCTGGGCCCTCGACGCCACCTTCATCAAAGCCATGACCGACACCCTCACCGAAGACGGCATCGGCGGGATGTTCCTCCACTGGCCGATCTACGCGGTGGCCGCGTCCGGCATGGCGGGATCGCTACTGGTCCAGGTGACCCTGCACGTCGGGCCGCTCCGGGTGTCGCAACCCCTTCTCGTCATCGTCGACCCACTGATCAGCATCGTCTTGAGCGTGCACCTCTTCGACGAGCACTTCACTCAGGATGTCGGGGACCTGACCATAGCGTCGGTGGCCTTCGTGGCCATGTGCGTCGGCATCGTCATGATGACGGTGACGGTGCCCGAGACCATGGAGCGAGCAGGACCGGCGAGCCTTCACGTCCCCTGAGTCGGCGTCCCTCGAGCGGCCGTGAGGCCTTCAGCCGTCGGCCTTCCAACCGATCGGTCCGACTTGCTCGGCCAGCTCCAGCATCGCCGCTCGTTCGCGGCTCCATGCCTGCTCAATAGCTTCGGCCCAGCCCTGGCGGATCAGCCGCTTGTTGACCATGAGCGCCCGTGTCTCGTGCGCCGCCATCTGCTCAGCCAGGACGAGGGCGTCGTCGAGCGCCTGGCCGGCGGCTGCCGCGGCGAACGCGAATCCGTTGGCCACTGCTTCACTGGCATTGAGCCCGCGCCCCGACAGGATCATCCAGCTCGCTTGCTGCATACCGACGCGGCGGGGTAGCAGCCAGCTACTGGCCGCCTCGGCACTGGTTCCCAACGAGACGAACGGCATCCGGATCTCCGCACCCTCGTCGACCACCACGAGATCGCAGTGAAGCAAAATCGTCGCCCCCAACCCGACGGCCAACCCGTTCACCGCGGCGATCAGCGGTTTGGGGAACCGGGCCAGCTGGTCGAGCATCGGGTCGAAGTGACGACCGAGCTCGGCCGCGCCACCGGGTTGTCCCATTACCGCCAGATCGACACCGGAGGAGAAGGCTCGGCCGCGGCCCGTCAGCACGCATACGGCCACCCTGTCGTCCGCCGCTGCTGCGGCCAGCACCTCGGCCAGGGCTGCGTAACCCACAGGGGTGAAGGAGTTCAGCTTCTCCGGACGATCGAGCGTCAGGACTCGCACCCTGCCGCGGTCCTCGGTGGCGATGGCGAACTCGGCCGGCTTCTCGCTCATGTCCCTCCTCCGATCCCGATCGTCTGGCCAACCTACCGACTTCCCCTGTTTTCTGCCGGGTCCCGATAGCCTGACGAGGGCACGAAGTCGACGGCGAGCACCGGAGGGCAACGTGGCAGATGCGAGTGGAGCGGGCACGGCACCCGACCAGAGTGACCTTCTGGTTGACCGGTCCACGCCCGGGGTGGCCGTGGTCACCTTGAACCGCCCTCATCGGCTGAACGCGTTGACGTCGGACATGCTGGCCCGCTTCTACCAGAGCCTGGAGGGGCTCGGACGTGACGAGACATGCCGGGCCATCGT
>DASZLD010000179.1:0-6122 GCA_035552655.1 Acidimicrobiales bacterium | reverse complement strand
GATCGCCGACATCACCGAGGTACCCATCGGGACGGTGATGAGCCGCATCCACCGGGGAAGAAAGGCGCTCCAGAAGGCGTTGTTTGAATTTGGAGAAGCACGAGGACTCGTCGGTGTCACCGACGATGGCAGGTAGGGAGATCGTTCGCAGTGGAGCAGCACGGACCGAACAGTGAACCGGGCAAACCCGCTGTCAGCGGCTTCCTGGACTGCGATGAGACCATCGAACGGCTCTACTTCTATCTCGACGGCGAGCTGACCGAGGAACGAAGGGTCGAGATCCGGCGCCACCTGGACCTTTGTGGGCCCTGTGTGCAGGCGTTCGGCTTCGAGACCGAGCTCCGGAAGGTGATCGCCAACCGCTGCAAGGACCATGTGCCCGACAGCCTCATCGACCGGGTGGCCGCCGCCCTCCAGGACGAGGAGCAGCGCCAGGCCAACTGAGGCCGCTTACCCGAAGGGAGGCCCCCGTTTGACCGGGTCCCTCCCTAGACTGACCCCATGGCCGATCTGAGCAGCATCGCCGGGGACAACGGACGAGCAGATAAGGCGGAGTCCGACGGCCCGGGTGCGGCGGTGTCCTGGGATCTGGCCGAACGGGTGGCCTCCTGGGTCGGTAACCGGAAGCCCCTCCCGGAGGGGTACCGGCACGTCGAGCTCCAGCGGGAGTTCGCCGACCTCACCGCCCAGGCCGAAGAGCTGGTGGCGGCGTCGACCGGTCTCCGCTCACCCACCGGGTTGGCTCGCTCCCGGGTCACCGACCGGTCCGGTTGGGTCCACGTCAACATCGCCTCGTTCCAGCGACTGGTCGGTCCCCACCTCGATCGCCTCGACCCCGCATCCCGCCTGGCCTCGTCAAACTCGCTGACCGCTCGGCTGGCCGGGCCCATGGCCGGCGCCGGGCGCGCCGTCACCGGCACCCAGATGGGCCTGGTGCTGGGATGGCTGTCCACCCGCGTGCTCGGCCAGTACGACCTGCTGCTCACCGAGGAGGCGGTCGAGGACCAGGACATCGTGTACTTCGTAGGGCCCAACATCGTGGCCCTGGAACAGCGCCACGGGTTCGAGCCGAGGGAGTTCCGCCTGTGGCTGGCCCTCCACGAGGTGACCCACCGGTGCCAGTTCACCGCCATCCCCTGGATGCGGGATCACTTCTTGTCCCTGGTCAACCAGGGTCTGGGCTCGCTCGATCCGGACCCGTCCCGCTTTGCCGAGGCCCTCCGGCGCATGACCGAGGAGATCCGCGCCGGGCGCAACCCCCTCCGGGACTCGGGGGCCCTGGGCCTGGTGGCCACGCCCGAGCAGCTCGAGGGGCTCCACCGCATCCAGGCGCTGATGAGCCTGCTCGAGGGCCACGGTGACGTCACCATGGACCGGGCCGGGGCCGCGGCCATCCCCAGCGCGGCACGCTTCAGCGAGGTGCTGCGCCAGCGACGCCAGCAGACCCGTGGCCCGGCCCGGCTGCTGCAACAGTTGGTGGGCATGGAGGCCAAGCTCCGCCAGTACGAGGAGGGGGAAAAGTTCATCGCCGCCGTGGAGAAGACGGGGGGACCGGAGCTGTTGGACCGGGCCTGGCGCGGACCGGAATGGCTGCCCTCCCTGAGCGAGATCAGGAACCCGGCCGAGTGGATCTCCCGTGTCGGTACGACTCCCGCCCTCTCGGGCTGAGCCCTCCGGGGCCTCGCTCCTCGACCGCTGCTCGTTCCCGCCGCCGGGGTCCGCCCTGACGTGTGGCGTCTCCGGCGGGGCCGACTCGCTGGCCTTGTTGGCCCTGGCCACCGAAGCGGGCTGTCGGGTGACGGCGGTGCACGTCGACCATGGGCTGCGGCCTGGGTCCGGATCCGAGGCCGACGTGGTGGCCGATGCGGCCCAGCGGTTCTGTGCTGCCTTCCAGTCGGTGCGGGTGGAGCTGGACGACGGCCCCAACCTGGAAGAGCGAGCCCGGACGGCCCGTCATCGCGCCTTGGGAGCCGGTGCCGCCACCGGCCACACCGCCGACGACCAGGCCGAGACGGTCCTGGCCAACCTGCTCCGGGGGGCCGGGGTCGACGGGCTGGCCGGCATGCGGGCCGGTACCCGCCACCCCATCTTGGCCCTGCGTCGTTCCGAGACGGTGGCCCTGTGCACCCAGCTGGGCCTGGTGCCGGTGGTGGATCCCTCCAACCAGGATCCACGATTCCTGCGCAACCGGATCCGCCACGAGCTGCTGCCCCTGTGCTCGACGCTGGCCGGGCGGGACCTGGTCCCGGTCCTGGCTCGCCAGGCCGAGCTGTTGGCCGGGGATGCCGACGTGCTGGCCGCTCTGTCCGAGCTGGTGGATCCCACCGACAGCCGGGCCCTGGCCGCCGCTCCCGAACCGGTGGCCCTGCGGGCCGTGCGTTCCTGGCTCCGGGGGGACGCCGAGCACCCGCCCTCGCTGGCCGCCGTGGAACGGGTCCTGGCCGTGGCCCGGGGCCAGGCCAGGGCGGCGGAGCTGCCCGGTGGCCGCCGGGTCGATCGGTCGGGCGGTCGCCTCAGCCTGTCCTCCGGCGTGGTTCCGGTACAGTCACCCCGTGACCGCAGCCGGAAAGGGTAATCCCGCAAAGCCGCGGTCGACGGCAGGCGGCGCTCCGGGCGTCGGCGAGGTGGTGGTGTCCGAGGACCAGCTGAGCACCCGGATCGACGAGCTCGGCGCCGAGATCACCGCCGACTATGCCGACCGCACGCCTCCCCTGTTGGTGGGGGTGCTGAAAGGGGCGTTCATGTTCATGAGCGACCTGTCCCGCGCCATCGACCTGCCGGTCGAGGTGGACTTCATGGCCGTCTCCTCCTACGGGAGCGCCACCAAGACCTCGGGCGTGGTCCGCATCGTGAAGGATCTCGACCTCGACCTGGTCGACCGACACGTGCTGGTGGTGGAGGACATCGTGGACAGCGGCCTCACCCTCAACTACCTCCAGCGCTATCTCCTGGCCCGCCAGCCGGCGTCGTTGGAGGTCTGTGCCCTCCTGGTCAAAGACGGCCAGCAACGGACGGCGGTCGACCTGCGCTACGTCGGGTTCCACATCCCGTCGGATTTCGTGGTGGGTTACGGGCTCGATGTGGACGAGCGGTTGCGCAACCTGCCCGCCATCCATGCCTACGCCGAAACGACCGAGGAGCGCTGAAACCACCCCATGAGCGTCGACACTGATCGGATCGAGCTGGCCATCAAAGAGGTGCTCGCCGCCATCGGTGAGGACCCGGAGCGGGACGGCTTGCAACAGACGCCCCACCGGGTGGCCCAGATGTACGTCGAGCTGTTCGCCGGGCTCCACGAGGACCCGGCCGAGCACCTGACGGTGACCTTCGCCGCCGACCACGACGAGATGGTCATGGTGCGGGACATCCCCTTTGCCTCCCTGTGCGAGCACCACATGGTGCCGTTCATGGGCCGGGCCCACGTGGCCTACATCCCGGCCGACGACGGGCGCATCACCGGGCTGTCCAAGCTGGCCCGCCTGGTCGATGGGTATGCCAAGCGGCTCCAGGTCCAAGAGCGCATGACCACCCAGATCGCCGACGCCATCGAAGCCGTGCTCAGGCCAAAAGGGGTCCTGGTCGTGGTGGAGGCCGAGCACCTGTGCATGTCGATGCGGGGGGTGAAGAAGCCCGGCACCTTGACCATCACCTCCGCCGTGCGCGGGCTGTTCCGGACCGATTCGGCCACCCGAGCGGAAGCCATGCAGTTCGTACACGGTCGTTGAGGCCACCGACCCGGCCCGGGACGGCCCTGGCCACCCCGACCACGGCGACGGACATCGCTTGGCTGGTTTACGCTACGAGGCGATGCGAACTCCCCCCCACCAGGAACGACCCCTGGTCATGGGCATCCTCAACGTGACCCCGGACTCCTTCTTCGACGGAGGAGAATGGTATGAGACCGAACGAGCCATCACCAGAGGACATCAAATGATTGCGGAGGGGGCCGACATCGTGGACGTGGGTGGTGAGTCCACTCGTCCCGGTGCCCAGGCGGTAGAGCAGCGCGAGGAGCTCCGCCGGGTGCTCCCGGTGATCGAGGCCCTGTCCGCCCACGTGCGCGTGTCCATCGACACCACCAAGGCCGACGTGGCCGATGCTGCGGTGTCGGCCGGGGCCACCCTGGTCAATGACGTCTCGGCTCAGCTGTGGCCGGTGGCGGCCGAACATGGGGCGGGCTGGGTGGCCATGCATCGCAAGGGCACCCCGGCGGACATGCAACGAAGTCCGCACTACGGTCATGTCGTCGATGAGGTGTCCGCCTTCCTGGTCGAGCGGGCCGAGTCGGCCCGGTCCGCCGGCGTGAGCGAGGTGTGGATCGACCCGGGCATCGGCTTCGGGAAGAACGTCCAGCACAACCTGGCCCTCTTGGGTGCGGTGGGCGCCTTGGCCGACCTGGGCTATCCGCTCCTGGTGGGCACCAGCCGCAAGAGCTTCCTCGGCGTGATCTCCCCGTTGCCCGATGGCTCACCCGCACCCGTCGACGACCGAGCCCCCGCCTCGTTGGCCACCGCCACCTGGGCCCTGGCCCAGGGCGCCTCGATGGTCAGGGTCCACGACGTGGCCGCCTCGGTGCAGGCGGCGGTGCTCATCGGATCGAGCCGGGGGCAAGCGAAGCGCGCCGACCTGGTCGGAGCACCATGAAGGGCAAATGGGCGGCCGGGATCCCACCCCGCAACTTCACGTGGGTGATCAAGGACCGCCTGGCCGTCAGCGAGCGTCCCGGTGGGTTCGCCCCCAACCATCGCAAGGTGCGCCGACAAGAGGAGATCATCTGGCTCCAGGTCCAGGGGTTCACCAGCGTGGTCTCGCTGTTGCCGTCCTCGCACAATCTCCAGGCCTACCAGGAGCAAGAGCTGCCGAGCATCCACTTCCCGCTGCCCCAATCGGGCGACACCCGGGCCGTACAGCTCGATCTGTTCCGGGAGCTGCACGCCCGCCTCACCGCCGGTGAGCGCCTCCTCGTGCACCAAGAGGAACTGGGCGACCGGGTGATGGGTGTGGTGGCCGGGTACCTGCTGTGGTCGGGCCGCCTGCCCAGCGGGCCCCAAGCGGTCACCGTGCTGGAGCACATGATCGGCCACCAGATGGGCCCCCCCGGTCGCGAACTGGTGGCCGTGGCCAGTCAACTCACGCCGGTGGCCGCCGACCCTGACCCGGGCCCAGCCGGGAACTGAAGGGTGGCGACGGTCAGCGAGCCCCAGCCCGACCGGATCGAGATCAGAGGGCTTCGACTCCTCGGGACCCACGGGGTCCTGGCTGAGGAACGCACCCGTCCGCAGCCCTTCGAGGTCGACGCCGACCTGGTGGTGTCCATGGTCGATGCCGGCTCCAGCGACGATCTAGCCGACACCGTCGACTACGCCGCCGTGGTCGATCGCATCGCTGCCGTGGTGGGAGGGGCCACGTCGTTCATGCTCCTCGAGGCGCTGGCGCAAGCCGCGGCCGACGAGGTATTGGCCGTTGACAGCCGGGTGCAGGCGGTGACCCTGTCGGTGCGCAAGCGGCAACCCCCCCTTCCCGCCGACCTGTCGACCGTGGGCGTGCGCATCACCCGATCGCGATGACCTCGTCGCGGTCGGAACCCTCCTCCACCCGGGCCTTCGTGGGCCTCGGCTCCAATCTGGGCGACCGGTGGGCCCACCTGCGTCGGGCCGTCGACCAGCTGCGCGGCGCTTCCGGGGTGCCCGTCACCGCGGTCTCCCCCGTCTACGAGACCGAACCGGTGGGGGGTCCCGAGGACCAGGGCCCCTATCTCAACGTGGTGGTGGAGCTGGCCCTGCCGCCCCGGTTCGACGGCTACCGCCTCCTGACCGAGTGCCACCGGCTCGAGGCCTCGGCCGGTCGGGTACGGACCGTCCGGTGGGGTCCGCGCACCCTCGACGTCGACGTGCTGTGGATCGACGGCGTCACCCTCGACGACCCCGATCTGACCGTGCCCCACCCGCGGATGTGGGAGCGGCGATTCGTGGTCGCCCCCCTGGCCGACCTGGCTCCTGACCTGGCCGGACCGGCCGAATTGGAAACTGCTGGTGGAGAAGTGGCCAACGTGGGTACACTCTGAGCGTCCGAAGGAGATTCTCTGACGCGAACGGCACCCCAATGGGGCCGGAACGTCGAAA
>DASZLD010000178.1:0-20172 GCA_035552655.1 Acidimicrobiales bacterium | reverse complement strand
CGGTTCATCGGTCGCGGTGGGGAAGCTCGCACATTGACCATTACGAAGTCCCGTTCCGGGGCCTGGCGGGCCTGCGTCGGGTTCAGGAACGTGGCTTCGAGCCCCCTCCCGGTAAACGACCAGGTAGGTGGGGTGGACCGGGGCATCACCTTCACCGCCGCCCTGTCGGATGGAACGCTGCTCTCCATGCCTACCTTTGTGGCCGAGGCCCGAGAGGAGATCGCTACCCTCCAGCGTGAACGGGAGCAGACCCAGAAGTTCGGTCCCCAATGGAAACGACTCAACCGAAAGATTGCCAAGGCCTACAAGCTGGCCCACCACCGTTCAGAGAACTGGGCCCGGCACACAGCCATTGAGATCGTCTCCCGCTACGGGGTGATCTCCATCGAAGCCCTCAAGCTCCAGAACATGACCAAGTCCGCCTCGGGTACCAAGGAGAACCCGGGAATAAACGTTGCTGCCAAGCGAGGTCTCAACCGTGCCCTCAGCGATGTGGCACTTTCGAGGTTGGCCCACTGGATCCAAGTCAAAGCGGAAGAAGCTGGACGCCGGGTCTACAAGGTCGATCCCCGGAATTCGAGCCGTGAGTGCGCCTCTTGTGGACACACCGAAGAAGCCAATCGACGCAGCAACCGCTTTTCCTGTCTGCGGTGCGGACATGGCGAGCATGCCGATGTGAACGCCGCTCAGGTGATCGCGGCCCGTGGTAGGCAAGCAGATGCCCTCTGGGTGGCATCGGGATCTCCCCTACTCACCCGGCCGACACCTCGGAACCGGCGGAGAAAGGGGCGTAACTGAGCAGTACGGGGCCGGGTCGGCTCCTCACGCACAAGTCGGTTGATCATTGATCGCACGATTTGTCTTGCGACGGACCCTTACCCTGACGTAACCGATGAGGGAGGTACCCGACGTCCGGGTCCCCGTTCGGAGCCATCCTCGCCGGTTAACCTGGGCCTATGTGGGAGCTGGCTGCATTTCACCGTTCCCTCGGCGGCCTCTCGTCGGCCACCGTCCGTGCCTACACCTCGGACCTCGATGCGTTCACCTCCTGGGCCGAGCGGGGCGGGGCCACCGGGCCGGCCGATGTGGACCGAGTGGTGCTGCGTCGCTATCTGGCCTACCTGGCCACTCGGCGCTACGCCAAGGCCACCATCGCCCGCAGGGCCGCCGCCGTGCGTACCTATTTCGCCTGGTGCCACCGCCGCGGGTTGATCGCCGGCGACCCATCGGCTCGCCTGTCCGCCCCCAAGCCCGCGTCTCGACTACCCCGGGTGCTGGGTCGGAGCGAGTTGCATGCCCTCCTCGAGCCCGAGGATGCGGCATCGCATCCCGTTGCCGATGGGATGACGACCGATGGAGCGATCCCATCGGGTCCGTCGCCCGAAGCGGTTCCGGGCACGGCGATGTCGCGCGCAGTCCGCCGGCGAGACGATGCCGTGCTCGAGCTCCTCTACGGGAGCGGGCTCCGAGTGGCCGAGCTGTGCGGGCTCGATCTGGGCCGGCTCGACCTCGCCCGGCGGCTGGTGGTGGTCATCGGGAAGGGGAACAAGGAGCGCCAGGTGCTCATGCACGATCGCTGTGCCGAGGCCGCGTCCGAGTGGGTAGAGGACGGCCGGGCCGTCCTGACCAGGGCATCCAGCCCGCCCGAGGCGCTGTTCTTTAACCAGCGGGGCAACCGCCTGGGCCCGAGGGACGTCCGGCGCATCCTGGATCGGCGCTCGCCGGTGCCCACCCATCCCCATGCCCTCCGCCACACCTTCGCCACCCACCTCCTGGACGGGGGGGCCGACCTTCGGGTCGTCCAGGAGCTCCTCGGTCACGCCAGCCTGCAGACCACCCAGGTGTACACCCACGTGAGCAAGGAACGACTCCTCACCGTGTATGAGGGGACTCACCCACGGGCGTAGAAGGGTCCCGGGTGGAGCAGGCTGGTGAACCCTGTATCATCGGTGTGCTCTTCCGTCCGGAGGAGCGAATCGCGCGAAGAAATCACGCACCCGGCCGCGTCCACGGTCGCCCCACACTCGTGGGGTGCTGCGGCCGGGGAGGTAGAACCGTTGGAAGGAGCAGTACATGGCTGTCGTCACAATGAAGCAACTCCTGGGGGCCGGGGTCCACTTTGGGCACCAGACTCGCCGATGGAACCCGAAGATGCGTCGGTTCATCCTCGGAGAGCGCAATGGGATCTATTTGATCGACCTGCGCCAGACCATGAAGGGCATCGAGGAGTCCTATGCCTACACCCGCGACCTGGTCGCCGGTGGCGGCACCATCTTGTTCGTGGGCACCAAGAAGCAGACCCAGGGCCCCGTGGCCACCTATGCCGATGCCTGTGGCATGCCCTATGTCAACGAGCGGTGGTTGGGCGGCATGCTGACCAACTTCCAGACAGTGTCGACCCGCGTGAAGCGCATGCAGGAGTTCGAGGCCATGCAAAAGGCCGGTGACTTCGACGCCATGCCCAAGAAGGAAGCGCTGCGCCACACCCGTGAGCTCGAGAAGCTCCAGCGCAACCTGGGTGGCATCCGTGGGCTCGATCATCTGCCCGATGCCATCTTCGTGATCGACACCAAGAAAGAGCACATCGCGGTGACCGAGGCCAACAAGCTCGGATTGCCCATCGTGGCCGTGGTCGACACCAACTGCGATCCCGACGTGATCTCCCACGTGATCCCGGGCAACGACGACGCCATTCGGTCGGGCACCCTGCTCTGCCGCGTGATCGCCGAAGCCGTGGTCGAAGGACGGTTCATCGCCCAGCAGCGCCCGGCCAAGGTTCCCGCTCCCGAGGCGGCCGCCCCGGCCAAGCCTGCGGCCAAGATCCCGGCCCCGCCCGCGGCACCGGCTGAGCCGGCTGCTGCTGCTCCGGCCGCACCTGCGGCTGCACCGACTGCACCGGCGGCCGCTCCGGCTGCACCCGCTCCGGTGTCCCCCCCGATCCCGCCGCCGCCCGCTTCGGTCGCCGCGCCGCAACCGGCGCCGGCTGCCGCACCAGCCCCGGCGGCACCCGCCCCAGGAGCACCACCGGCTGCAGCACCAGCCCCAGCAGCACCACCGGCCGAGGCCCCAGCCCCGGCTTCGGTGGCTGCACCCCAACCTGCCCCGGCCGCTCCCACCGAGCCTGCCGCGGCACCCACTGAGACCCCTGTGGCCACCGAGGAGGCCTGACTGTGCCCGAGTTCACCGCCAAAGACGTCCAAGCCCTCCGCCGCGCCAGCGGCGCGGGCATGCTCGACGCCAAGAAGGCGCTGGAAGAGTCCGGAGGCGACATGGACGAAGCGACCAAATGGCTTCGGATCAAGGGCCTGGGTAGCGCCGAGAAGCGAGCCGGCCGCGAGGCCACCCAGGGCGCTGTCGCCGTGGGCCGTGAGGGGAACGCCGCCGCCATCGTGGAGCTGAAGAGCGAGACCGACTTCGTGGCCAAGTCCGACGAGTTCGTCAGCCTGGCCGACGAGCTGGCCCGACTGGTGGCATCCAAAGGCGAGGACGCCCTGTCCGAGCGCCAGGACGAGATCGACCGCCTCCGGTCCACCCTCCAAGAGAACATCTCGGTGGGTGAGGTCGTCCGCATCGAGGCCGAGCCCGACGGCGCCGTCGACTCCTACCTTCACCTCCAGGCCGGTCGAGGGGTGAACGCAGTGATCGTCGCCGTTCGGGGCGGCGACCAGGCGCTGGCCCACGACATCGCCGCCCACATCGCCTTCACCCGGCCCAGCTACATCACCCGGGACGAAGTGCCGTCGGCCGAGGTCGACGCCGAGCGGGCCACGGTCGAAGAAATCGCCCGCAACGAGGGTAAGCCCGACGCCGCCCTGCCCAAGATCGTCGAGGGCCGGCTCAACGGCTGGTACAAGAACCGTGTCCTGGTCGACCAGGCCTACATCAAGGACGAGAAGCAGACCATCGCCAAACTGCTGGGCTCGGCCGAGGTGACCCGGTTCGCCCAGGTCGTCATCGGCGACTGAGGGACGCGCGTGGGGGATCGGCGGCGCATCGTCTTGAAGATGTCGGGGGAGGCACTGGCCTCGTCCGCTTCAGACGAGACCATCGACGCCTCGGTGGTGGAGCGCATCGCTGCCGAGATCGCCCGGGCCCGAGCCGAGCTCGACCTGGAGCTGGCCGTGATGGTCGGTGGGGGCAACATCTGGCGGGGGACCACGGGCGCGGGCGCGGGCATGGACCGGGCCACGTCGGACACCATGGGCATGTTGGGCACGGTGATCAACGCCCTCGCCCTCCAGGACGCGTTGGAGCACCACGGTCAGCCCACCCGGGTGCTGTCCGCCGTGCAGATGGCCGAGGTAGCCGAGCCTTACATTCGCCGCCGGGCCATTCGCCACCTGGAGAAGGGCCGGATCGTCGTCTTCGCCGCCGGAATGGGCAATCCGTTCTTCACCACCGACACCTCGGCCGCCCTTCGGGCCGCCGAGATCGAGGCCGAACTGCTGTGCAAGGGCACCCATGGCGGGGTGGACGGGGTCTACACCGCCGACCCCAAGCTCGACCCCACCGCCACCCGGTACGACGAGGTGTCGTTCATGGAGGTCGTTTCGAAGGACCTCCGGGTGATGGACTTGACTGCCATCACCTTCTGTAAGGACAACGGACTTCCCATCCGGGTCTTCGACCTCATGGGGCCGGGAAACATCCTCAAGGCCCTGGGGGGCGAGACCATCGGGACCCTGGTCAGATGAGCCCGGCGCCATCAGCCCGAATCCCCAGTTGGGAACGCCGAAAGGGTACAGGGCGACCATCATCGCTACGCTGGTCCGTTAATGGATGACGACCTCACGGCCCTGGTGGTGGCCGAGGCGCGGGAGCGCATGGAGAAGGCGGTTGACCACACCCAGGCCGACTTCGGCTCGGTGCGCACCGGGCGGGCCACGCCCGCCCTGGTCGAGCATCTGAAGATCGACTACTACGGCACCGAGACCGAGTTGCGCCAACTGGCCGGTTTCAGCGTCCCTGAGGCTCGCTTGCTCATCATCTCGCCCTACGACAAAGGATCGTTGGGTGCCATCGAGAAGGCCCTCCAAAGCTCCGACCTCGGCATCCAGCCCTCCAATGACGGGAACGTGATCCGGTTGGGCTTTCCCGTGCCCACCGAAGAGCGCCGGAAGGACCTGGTCAAAGTGGTGAAGCAGAAGGCAGAGGACGGACGGGTGACCGTCCGTAACCTTCGTCGAGCGGCCCGCCATGAGCTCGACGCGCTGGAAAAGGATGGCGACATCTCGAGTGACGAGATCGAGCGGGTGGAAAAGGACCTCGAGAAGGTCACGCACGACCAGGTAGCCGCAATCGACCGGCTACTGGCCCACAAGGAGCAGGAGCTCCTCGAGATCTGACACGATCGGCGGCTCCGGCCGCTGCTCGGGAGGAATAACCGACGTGGACGACGGCGACGACCGGCAAGACGAGACATCAGAGGCCGAATCGCTTCCTGCGACCGGCCCTAAGAGCGACCGCGTGCGGATCGTGGGGGCCGAGACGGCAGCCGAAGCCACCGGCCAGGTCCCCGCTGTCCGTGCCGACCCCATCCAGCCGGGGGACACGGTCCAGCCGGGAGGCGCGGTCCGGCCCGCTGGCTCGGGCGAACCGCCCAGTGCCGTGCAGCCGCTCGGGTCGGACTGGCGACAGGACCCGGTCGAGCCCGAGGAGCCGGTCGGCACGGAATCGGACCCGTGGTCGGTGCCCTGGTCTTCGCAGCCGCCTCCGCCCCTCTTCGGCGAGCGCGACCAACCCGCCGCTGACGAGCCCTACGAGCCCTACGCCCCGGTGGAGTCCTACGCCCCCAGTGAGGAGACCCCCTCCCCGGACGTCTCGGCCCTGCCCCATTGGACCGAGCCCCCGACCGGCCAGGTTCCCGCCGTTCTGGCCCGGGACGCCGAGGACGGCGACGACTGGCGAAGCCGGACGGGACCGACCTGGCGTGAGGAGCACAGCGACTGGACCGCTCACGACGACGAGTTCGATCCTGACATGTATGCCAACGAGGAGACCGCCCTGGGCTCCCTCGACGAGAACGATGCTCCCGATCCGGTCCGGCGGCCCTGGGAGTTCGACCTCCCGTCCGATACGGGACGGATACCGCCGATCAGGTTGAGCGGCGAACCGGTGTCCGACCTGCGGGACAGCGGGGCAGCCGCTCCGGGTGCCTTCGATGCCGAAGTCCCAGATCAGCGGGGCCCGGGATCGCCCGGTCAGGGCGGGCCAACGCCCTATTCCACCATCGACCCGGTCACCGAAGTGGTCGAGGCCGTGGGCCGGGGGGCCGTCGAGGACGTCGGGCCCGATCCCTATGCCGACGACCCGGATTTCGATCGGTTCGGTCCTCAGGAGGACCCGCCGGCTCCGGCTCGTTCCGGCCGTCTCCGGCGTGCCGGACGCGGCGGGCGCCTGCGTGCTCGGCGACCCGAAGGAGCAGTGGGGGACCCGGGCGCCGATGCCCTGGCCGCCGAGCCACCGGGAGCCTCTGTCACCGATGTCCCCGGCGTGGGCCTGCGCCGGGGAGGGATCGCCGGCCTGGCTGCCGCCGATCGATCGGCCGCAGCGCCGACCGGTTCGACCACCGAGGTGCCGGCCGAGCCCGAAGCCAACGTGCCCGCGGCCCGGAGCGTCGGTCGGGTCGATTACGGCCTCGGTCCCGAAGCGGACGAGTTAGCACCCCGAGCCGAGCAATGGTTCGACGACGACCCCGATGGGGGGCCGCCGGAGCGACGGGGCTTCCGGCTGGGGCGAGGCCAGGACCGATCGAGCCGTCCCGGGATAGGCATGGAGCCACCGGACCAGGGGGCTCCCGGGGAAGGGGCCAATGCCGGCGTGCGCATCGCCACCGGGATCGCCGCCGCCGTCATCGCCCTCGTGCTCTTCGCCCTGGGCACGGTCCCGGCCCTGATCCTCTGCATCGTGGTGGTCACCTTCGCCGCCGGCGAGTGCTTCGGGGTGCTGCGACGAGCCGGCTACCACCCGGCCACCCTGCTCGGGTTGGTGGGAACGGTGGCCCTGATGATCGCCGCCTATACCAAGGGGGCGTCGGCCATCCCCTTGGTCCTGGTCCTCATCGTCGTGTTCACCTTCCTCTGGTACCTGTTCGGGGTGGAACGTGGCGCACCAGTGGCCGGGTCGGCGGCCACGTTGCTCACCGTGGGCTGGATCTCCCTGCTGGGATCGTTCGCCGCCCTCTTGCTCGCCCCCTCGAATTTCCCCGACCGTCACGGCATCGCCTTTCTCCTCGGGGCGATCATCGCCACCGTGGCCAACGACGTCGGCGGGTTGGTCATCGGTGGTTGGCTGGGGCGCCATCCCCTGGCCCCGTCCATCAGCCCCAACAAGACATGGGAAGGCTGGCTGGGCGGCCTGGTCCTCTCGGTGGTGGTCTCGGCCGCGCTGGTCGGCGCCATCCACCCCTGGACCCCGGGCAAGGCCGCGGTCCTCGGCCTGATGGTGGCGGTCGTCGCCCCTATCGGTGATCTGGCCGAGTCGTTGCTCAAGCGGGACCTCCATATCAAGGACATGGGGACCCTCCTTCCTGGGCATGGTGGCGTGCTGGACCGGGTGGATGCGCTGCTGTTCGTCCTCCCCGCCACCTACTACTTGGTCCGCGCCTTCAACATCGGTTGAAATTCGGGCAGGCTAGGGGAGTGCCACCCACGACGAGTGTCAGTCTGATCGGATCCACCGGATCGATCGGGACCCAGGCCATCGATGTGGTGGACGCCTGCCCCGATCGCTTCTCGGTCGTAGCCATCGGCGCCCAGCGCTCGGTCAAGCTGCTGGCCGAGCAGGCCCGTCACCTCCATCCCGAGGTCGTGGCCATCGGCGATCCCACCCTGGCCGGCGAGCTGGCCCGGGCCCTGCCGCCCGGCGTGGAGCTGGTGACCGGGACAGAAGGGCTGGCCCACATCGCCACCGTGGCCGACGTGGCTGTCAACGGGGTGGTGGGCTTTGCCGGGCTGACCGTGACCCTGGCCGCCCTCAATGCCGGGAAGCGGTTGGCCTTGGCCAACAAGGAGTCGATCATCGCCGGAGCGCCGGTGGTGCGCCAGGCCCGTCAGGTTCCCGGGGCCGAGATCATCCCGGTGGACTCGGAGCACTGCGCCCTCCATCAATGCCTCCGATCCGGGGGAGCTGCCGAGGTGGCCCGCTTACTGGTCACGGCGTCGGGTGGTCCCTTCCGCGGACGCAGCCGCGACGAGCTGGCCACGGTCAAGGTGGAAGAGGCTTTGGCCCATCCCACCTGGTCGATGGGCCCGAAGATCACGGTGGACTCCTCGACGCTGATGAACAAAGGGTTGGAGGTCATCGAGGCCCATGAATTGTTCGACATCCCCTTCGACCGCATCGATGTCGTGGTCCACCCCCAATCCATCATCCATTCCATGGTGGAGTACACCGACGGCGCGGTGATGGCCCAGCTGTCGCTGCCGGACATGCGCCTTCCCATCGGCTATGCCCTGGCCTATCCCGAGCGCCTGCCCGTGCCGTTCGGGTCCATCGATTGGAAGGCCCTGTCCCTGCTCGAGTTCGAGGAGCCCGACCGCACCGTGTTCCCGTGCCTCGACCTGGCCTACCGGGCCGGTCGGCAGGGTGAGCTGGCCCCGGCCTGGCTGAACGCGGCCAACGAGGTGGCCGTGGCCGCCTTCCTGGCCGGCCGCATCGGGTGGTCGACCATTGCCGACGTGGCCCTCGGCACCCTCGACGCCTACCAGGCCCCCGGGTCCGCCACCCTCACCGTGGACGATGTGCTCGAGGCCGACGCCACCGCCCGGCGCACGGCCGAGCGCGTGGTCGCCGGCCGGGAACAGGCAGCGTGAGCACCACCTCTGACGCCCCACCCCGGGCGCGGGACTCGATCGCTCCGCCCCCGTTGCCCCCTGCTCCGCCCAAGGACGGCTCGGGCGGCTGCGGCAACGGCGAGGGGGGCATGCCCGAGCGGGTGAAATCACCGGCCCGGTCGGCCCTGGAGCTCCTGGTGGCGGTGGCCGTCATCGTGGCCCTGGCCATCCTCACCGGCGCAGTGGACCTCTTGATCGTGATCGTCGCCATCATCGTGATGGTCATGGTCCACGAGCTCGGCCATCTCCTGGCGGCCAAGCGGGGCGGCATGAAGGTGACCCAGTACTTCGTGGGCTTCGGTCCCCGTCTGTGGTCGATCCGGCGGGGCGAGACCGAGTACGGGGTCAAGGCCATTCCCGCCGGCGGCTACGTGAAGATCCCGGGGATGACCAACCTCGAACAGGTGGATCCGCAAGACGAGCCCCGCGCCTACCGGAACCAGCCGTTCCGCTACCGCCTCCTGGTGGCGGTGGCCGGGTCGGCCATGCACTTCATCATGGCCTTCCTGCTGCTGTGGGGGCTCTTGGCCTTCGTGGGGGTGGGCAACACCAATCAGACCCAGATCGCCGGGTTCGTCAACCTCGCCGGGGTGGCCAATCCGGCTCAGGCCGGCGGCCTGCACGCCGGTGACATCGTGGTCTCGGTCAACGGCAAGCCCATCGCCGGCGACGTCGACGCCCTGGCCCTGGCCATCCGCACCAACCAGGGTCGGCCGATCACCGTCGTGGTGGACCGGGCCGGACAGCGCAAGCAGCTGACCGTCACCCCGGTCGACGGGCGCACCACCCACGAGCAGGGCGTGACCGCTCCGAAGTCGGGACCCGACGGAGAACTCGGGATCGACCTGACCAACCCCACCCAGACCATGAACCCGATCCACGCCGTGGGGACCTCGGTGGTCGATCTGGGCTCGGTCACCTGGCAGTCCCTCCGGGGCGTGGCCAACCTCTTCTCGCCCCATCAGGTGGCCAGTCGGTTCGACCAGGTCACCAGCGCCAAAGCGGCCAATCAGGCCACGGCCAACGGCACCCGGGCCGAATCGATCGTCGGCGTGGTGCGAACGGCCGACCAGGCGGCCCAGACCGGGATCGGGAACCTGTTGGTCGTCCTCATCACCATCAACATCTTCTTCGGCGTGTTCAACCTGTTCCCCATGCTCCCCCTGGACGGCGGTCACGTGGTCATCGCCATCTACGAACGGATCCGGACGCGACGAGGTGGGCCGATGTACCACGCCGACGCGGCCAAGATGATGCCGTTCGCCTACATACTCCTGGCCTTCCTGGCCGTCCTGGTCGTCACCGCCCTGATCGTGGACCTGGCCCACCCCATGGCCAACCCGTTCGGCTGACCGGACCCGCTCCGGGTCGCGTCGGCGGCGATGGACGCTGTAGTCGTAACCGAAAGACCAGCCGTCAGCCGGCCGGCGTCGGTTGGAGCAGCCATTCCATGGTGGCCACCAGATGGGACCGGTCCCGCCCGGGCAGCACCCAGCTGCTGGCCAGCAGGCGCATCAGCACGTCCACCACCTGGTCGGTGGTCAGGGTGCCCGCCACCACAGGGCCGGCCTGGGCCAGTTCGGCCCCCAGGTGCGAAAGCACCATCTCTTCCACCGCGGGCGACATGGCCCGCAGGTAGTCGATGACGAAACCGGGTTCCGACTCGGTCAGTCCCCGGGCGGGATGATCGTTGATGTACCCGACGGCGTAGTCGAGCAGGAGCCGGGTTCGCTCGGGACTCGTGGACGCCTCGGCCAGCGCCTTGTCCAGACCGTCGGAGAAGCGCTGCAGATCGTAGGCGGCGACCCGGTCGAGCAACTGCTCCTTGGTGGCGAAGTACCGGTACAGCGTGGTGCGGGAGACCTCGGCCGCCTCGCTGACCTCGGCCATGGACAGGTGCCGGACGCCGCGGCGGCTGACGACTCGCAGCGCGGCCTGCACGATGCGTTCCTCGGTGCCGTTCATGCCGCTCGCCGTCCTTTCCAGGGGTTTGCTACATATGGGACGAATATGTACAGTCTGTCATACAGGGGAGCGGGGCGAGCCCCGGAGCGAGCCAGCAAGGCCAGGAGGTCGGAATGGACAGCAGCGCGAAGGCGGCCGAGCCCAACCCGTTCGAGGCGATGGACGCCCTGGCCGGTGACACCCGCGATCCCTATCCCGAGTTCGCCGAGAAACGAATGCACGATCCGGTGTGGCGCGGCACCCTCATGGATCACTCCAACGTGCCGCCGGAGTTCATCCCCGACGAGGAGTGGGCCGTCTTCCGCTACGAGGACGTGTCCCGGGTGTTCCGGGACCAGAAACAGTTCAGCTCGGAGGGATACAACGAGACCATCGGACTGGTCCTCGGGCCCACCATTCTGGGGATGATGGGGTCGCCTCATCGCGAGCATCGCAACCTGGTGGCCCATGCCTTCAAGGAGCGGTCGCTGCAGCGTTGGGAGCCGGAGTTCATCGCCCCGGTCTGCCATCAGCTCATCGACGAGGTGATCGAGGAGGGCCGGGCCGATCTGGTCCGGGCCCTCACCTTCGAGTTCCCGGTGCGGGTCATCGTCAAGATCCTGGGCCTTCCCTCCGACGACCTGGACATGTTCAAGCGTCTGTCCATGCAGCTCATCGGCATCGCCGGTGACATGGAAGCCGGCTTCAACGCCTCGCTGGCCTTGAAGGAGTACTTCCAGGTCCAGATCGACGCTCGACGCTCGACGCCGACCGACGACGTGATCAACGACCTGGTCACGGCCGAGGTCGACGGGGAGAAGCTGACCGACGAGGCCATCGTCTCCTTCCTCCGCCTGCTGCTGCCGGCCGGGGTGGAGACCACCTACCGGTCGTCGGGCAACCTGTTGTACCTGCTGCTCACCCATCCCGATCAGCTGGACGCGGTGCGCCAGGACCGGTCGCTCGTCCCCCAGGCCATCGAGGAGGGGCTGCGGCGGGAGACGCCGCTGACCAACGTGGCCCGCTTCGCCACCGCCGACGTGGAGCTGGGTGGTCAGACCATTCCCCAAGGGGCCACGGTCGGGGTGTGCATGGGCTCGGCCAACCACGACGAGAGTCGATGGGACAACCCCGAGACCTTCGACATCTTCCGACCCCAGGTCCCCCACATCTCCTTCGCCGCCGGTCCCCACGTGTGCCTGGGCATGCATCTGGCCCGGTTGGAGACCCGGGTGGCGCTCAACGTCGTGCTCGACCGCCTGGCCGACGTGGCCCTCGATCCCGGCGACCGCGATCCCCACATCCGGGGGATGATCTTCCGGTCACCCACCAGCCTGCCTGTGACCTTTCGCGCCGCATAGCCGGCGCCGAGCAGGGGTCGCCAGGCTGAGCAGCCAGCGTCCATCGGAGGTCGGGACGCTGCACCCTCCGTGCCGAGG
The DNA here is from genome assembly GCA_035552655.1 of Acidimicrobiales bacterium. Lineage (GTDB taxonomy): Bacteria > Actinomycetota > Acidimicrobiia > Acidimicrobiales > RAAP-2 > DASXMT01. Next base: position 7,955 of record DASZLD010000178.1, on the reverse strand, counting down.
TAGGGCGGTCGTTCGCCATTAGCATGAGGGCTATGGGACGAACCGCCTGGACCACGACCGAGCGCCGCCCGACCCGACAGATCAGCGTCGGATCCGTGCCCGTCGGCGGCGGTGCACCGGTCACCGTGCAGTCGATGACCACGACCAAGACGGCGGACGCCGAGGGCACGCTGACCCAGATCTACGCGCTGGCCGCGGCCGGGGCCGACATCGTGCGGTGCACCTGCAACGAGGAGGCGGCGGCCGAGGGCCTGGCCCGGATCATCCCCCGTTCGCCGGTTCCGATCATCGCCGACATCCACTTCCACCACGAGATGGCGCTGGCCGCCCTGGAAGCGGGCGTGCAGGGTCTCCGCCTGAACCCGGGCAACCTCCGCAAGGCTCACGAGATCAAGCAGGTGGCCTCGGAGGCCAAGGACAGGGGGGTCCCCATCCGGATCGGCGTCAACGCCGGGTCGCTCCACCCCGACCTGTACAAGCGGTTCGGCGGGGCCACTCCGGAGGCACTGGTGGAGTCGGCCCGCATGGAGCTCGAGTACTTCGCCGAGGTCGGCTTCGACGACGTGAAGATCTCGGTCAAGGCCTCCTCGGTCCCGCTGATGATCGAGTCCTACCGCCTGGCCTCGGAGACGTTCGACCACCCGCTCCACCTCGGGGTGACCGAGGCCGGACCGCCCCCGGCCGGACTGCTCAAGGGCACGGCCGGGATCGCCACCCTGCTGGCCGAGGGCATCGGCGACACCATCCGGTACTCGCTCACCGCCGATCCGGTCGAAGAGGCACGGGCCGGACGGCAGCTCCTCGAGGCCCTCGGGCTCCGGGAGCGCAAGGGCCTCGACCTCATCGCCTGCCCCAGCTGTGGCCGGGCGGAGATCGATGTGATCGCCGTGGCCAAGGCGGCCCAGGAGGCATTGGAGAACCGGAACCTCCCCATTCAGGTGGCCGTCATGGGTTGTGTGGTGAACGGTCCCGGTGAGGCACGAGAAGCCGACCTGGGTATCGCCGCCGGGAAGCGTCGGGGCCACCTGTTCATCAAGGGCAAGATCATCCGCGTCGTGCCCGAGGACGAGATGGTCTCCGCCCTGGTGGCCGAAGCCGAGCAGCTGGTGGCCGAGGGGGTCGAGGCCCGCCTGGCCCTGGCCGACGCCGGTGCCGAGGCCGAGGCCGAGGCCGACCGCCGCGACCTGCTCGAGGCCAAGGGCACCGACGCCAACGCCTCGGAGACCAAGGTCGAGCTGATCCGGAAGAAGTACGGCGACGAGGGCTGACGGCCGCCCGAGGTCGACGGGCCGTCGTCGGGCAGCGGGGCTCGCCCACCGTCTGGGCAGAGTCGCTGGTCAGCGTGCCGGCAATGGCGAATTGAGCCCGTGATCTCGGGGGTTGACCGAGTAGGTCGGGAGACAGAAAACGGCCGGAACTGATATACTGTCTCCCTGCCGTTCAGTTGAAGTGAAGTAACGCTGACGAAGCGTGGGCGGACAGCCCACGCTTTTGTTTTGGCGGTTGCTCCTCTTCTTCCTACAGGCATGGACGAGACAATGACGAACCCACCGGACCGCAGAGAGGAGAGACACAGATGGCTGAAGAACTGTTCGCTCTCCTCGAGCCCGTCCTGGCTGGTTCCTCCCTGGAACTGATCGACGTCGAGCTCCGCTCGGGGGTGGTGCTGGTCACCGTCGACCGTGAGGGCGGGGTCGACCTGGAGGCACTCACCCAGGCCAATCGGGTGGTTTCGAGCCTCCTCGACGAGCACGACCCCTTCCCCGGCCACTACACGCTCGAGGTGTCGAGCCCCGGCGTGGAGCGGACGTTGCGGACCCCGGCCCACTTTGCCCGGGCCATCGGCGAGAAGGTCACAGTCAAGACCCGCCCCCAGGTCCCCGGCGATCGCCGCCTCACCGGGACGCTGGTGGCATCGGACGACGACGGCCTGGTGCTCCGGATCGCGGGCGACCCGGCCGGGGATCGCCGGCTGGGCTACTCCGATATCGACCGAGCTCGTACCGTTTTCGAATGGGGCCCCGCCCCCCGTCCCACCGGTGGCGCCAACGCGGCCAAGGCAGCCAAGGCGGCAAGCGCCGCTCAGGCCGCCAAGGCGGCGAAGGCCAAGAACAGCCCCAAGAACAAGGCTGCCGGATCCACGCAGAACAGGAAGCAGGTCACCACGCCATGAGCAAGACGAACTTCGAGTTCCTCGATGCGCTCGGCCAGATCGCTCGCGACAAGGGGATCTCGGTCGAGGCACTTCTCGATGCCTTGGCCAATGCCCTGGTGGCTGCGTACAAGCGCACCCCGGCGGCGGCCGAAGAGGCGGTGGTGACCATCGATCCCGAGTCGGGCGAGATCCGAGTGTACGGGCAAGAGCTCGACGAGGACGGCAACGTCACCCGGGAATGGGACGACACGCCGGACGACTTCGGCCGGATCGCGGCCCAGACGGCCAAGCAGGTCATCCTGCAGCGCATCCGCGAAGTGGAACGGGACCTCAAGTACGAGGAGTATGCCGGTCGCGAGGGTGACATCGTCACCGGGATCGTCCAGCAGACCGACAACCGCTACACGCTGCTCGACCTGGGCAAGGTCGAGGCGTTGCTGCCCCAGGCTGAGCAGGTCTCCTATGAGCGCTACGAGCACGGGGCCAGGCTGAAGGCCTACATCGTCGAGGTCCGCAAGACGACCAAAGGACCCCAGATCGTGGTCAGCCGGAGTCATCCCGGCCTGATCAAGCGGCTCTTCGAGCTCGAGGTGCCCGAGATCTCCTCGGGTGCGGTGGAGATCAAGGCGGCGGCCAGGGAGCCCGGGCACCGGACCAAGATCGCCGTGTGGTCCAACGACCCCAACGTCGACCCGGTAGGCGCCTGCGTCGGCGCCCGGGGATCCCGCGTCCGTATGGTCACCAACGAGCTCCGAGGGGAGCGGGTCGATGTGGTCCCCTACTCGGACGATCCCATCGAGCTGATCCAGAGCGCACTGGCCCCGGCCCGGGTCCGCGAGGTCCGCCTCGACGACGAGACCGGGACCGCCACCGTCATCGTCAGCGACTACCAGTTGTCCCTGGCCATCGGGAAGGAAGGGCAGAACGCCCGCCTGGCCGCCCGGCTCACCGGTTGGCGTATCGACATCAAGAGCGAGACCCAGCTGGCCGAAGAGGAAGCCGGATACGGCGGCGAGGAGTGGGCCCAGGGCGAGTGGGTCCAAAACGACGCCGGTGAGATGGTCTGGCAGCCCGCCGAGGGCGGGGAGGCCCTGTCTGCCTCGCAGTGGTCCGAAGGGGCCGAGGGGGCGGACGGTGCCGAGGGTGCCGCCGCTACGGTGGATGCAGGTTCGGATGCGACCGTTGAACCGGCCGAAGCATCCCCTCCGGCGAGTGGAGCCGAACCAGCGCCTGTGGCCGAGCCGGCCGCCGGGGCCGATGCGCTGACCGGGGAGAATCCGGCATAGCCCCCATTCGTACCTGCATCGGCTGCCGGCGTACCGCTACGCCCGACCAGCTGGTGCGGTTGGCCCGTCTCCCCACGGGCGAGCTGGTCGTGGGGCGGGATGCGCCGGGTCGAGGTGCCTGGTTGTGCCGTTCCTCGCCCTCGTGCCTGGAGCGGGCCCTGCGCCGGGGAGCGCTCTCCCGGGCCCTGCGTAGTCCGGTCGCTCCAGACCAGGTCGAGCAGCTGCGAGCGCTGCTGACCCGGGTCGAGGGGAGCCCCGGCCCTGTGATGTGCGAAGATAGAGGTTCGCATGTGCGAGCCACCGAATGCGAAGTGAACGAAGGACAGTAGGAACCGTTGCCCAAGAAGATCCGCGTCTACGAGCTGGCCCATGAGCTCGGTCTGACCAATAAAGAGGCCCTTGACCTCTGCCTCTCTCTCGGGATGGGGGTCAAGAGCCACTCGTCGTCCATCGAGGACGCGCAAGCTGATCGCGCCCGTAGAAAGGCCGATCGTGAGGGTCTTCGTCGCCCGGTCCAGCCGGACGAGCCCGCGGCCCCGGCCAAGGCCACCAAGAAGGCAGCAGCCAAGAAGGTGGCGGCCTCCGCCCAGCCTGACACCGCCCCCTCGAAGCCGGACGGCGAGACCCCTCCGGCCTCGGCGCCGGCAACCGGCGCCGGCGATCTCCCCGAAGGTGGCGGATCGACGACCCCGATCAAGCGCTCCGGTGCTCGCCTGGTCACCAGTCGACCGGCATCCGAGCAGCCTGGATCCACCGGCCCCGCCTTGGTGCGCTCGAGCCCGACCCCTGCGGCCGCGCCCACCGTCCCGGCCGCGCCCCGTCCTGCGCCTGCCCCTGCCGCCACCCCACCTCCGGCCCCCCGTCCCGCCCCGGCGCCGGCTGCCGCTCCGACACCCCAGGCCCCAGCGGCCTCGGCGCCCGCCGCCGCCCCGCCAGCCCCTGCGCCAGCCCCGACCCAGCCAGCTCCCGCGCCGGCAGCCACTCATCCGCCAGCCGCTCAGCCGGCTGCGCCGCCCGCCACTCCGCCCCAGGCTCCGGCTGCACCGGCCGCTCCGGCCAGCAGCCCGGCTCCGGTCGCAGCGGCAGCGGCGGCTCCTGCCCCCCCGGCCCCGCCGACGTCGGGCCCGGCCCGGCCGCCCACCAGCCAGTCGGGCAAGCCCGTCCCGCCTCCGCCCGGCGGTCCGCCCCGGTCGGTCAGCGGTCGACCGATCCCGCCGCCCCCTGGCGCCGGCGGTCGGCGCACTCCCCCTCCAGCCGGTCGCCCCGGTCCCGGCGGTCCCGGCGGTCGTCCTAGTGGCGGCGGCTATGCCGGTCGTCCTGGTGGCGCTGGTGCCGGTCGTCCCGGCGGTGGTGCCAGCAGCGGTGGTGGATTCGCGTCACGCCCCGGTGGTGGTGGGGGCTTCACCGGTGGACGCCCTGGCGGCCCTGGTGGACCTGGTGGAGGACCCGGGGGCCCTCCCGGGCGTGGTGGTCCGGGCATGGGACGTGGCCGTCCCAACCAGCGTCGGCCCCGTCGCCGGCGTCGGAACCTCGAAGAGCTGGAGCCGACCCAGCTCACTGCGTACACGCCATCGACCGCGCCGGTTCCCGATACCGAGGTCATCGTGGAACGCGGCTCGACCGCACGCGACCTCGGCCCCAAGCTGAACCGGTCAGCCGGCGACGTGATCCGCTTCCTGCTTCTGCAGGGCGAGATGGTCACGGCCACCCAGTCGCTGACCGACGACATGATCGAGCTGTTCGCAGCCGAGCTGGGCGCAACCGTCCGTTTGGTCGATCCGGGCGAGGAGCGTGAGGCCGAGCTGCTGGCCAAGTACTTCGACGACGACGATGACGAAGAGGACGAGGCCGATCTGCGCCCCCGTCCGCCGGTGGTCACCGTCATGGGTCATGTCGACCACGGCAAGACCCTCCTGCTCGATCGCATCCGCTCGGCCAACGTGGTGGCCGGCGAGGCCGGCGGCATCACCCAGCACATCGGTGCTTACCAGGTCGAGTACAACGGCAAGCCCATCACCTTCATCGATACCCCGGGCCACGAGGCCTTCTCGGCCATGCGCGCCCGCGGCGCCGAGGTGACCGACATCGTGGTCCTGGTGGTGGCGGCAGACGACGGGGTGATGCCTCAGACCATCGAGGCCATCAACCACGCCCAGCTGGCCGAGGTGCCCATCATCGTGGCCGTCAACAAGATCGACCGGGAAGAGGCCGACCCCAACCGGGTGCTGCAGCAGATCTCCGAGCACGGCCTGGTGCCCGAGGCGTGGGGTGGTGACACCATCACCGTTGAGGTGTCGGCGCTCCAGAACCTGGGTGTCGACGACCTGTTGGAGCAGATCGTGCTGGTGGCCGAAGTCGAGGAGCTGGTGGCCAGTCCTGAGGGACCGGCTCGCGGCTTCGTCATTGAGGCCGAGCTCGAGGTGGGTCGGGGCCCGGTGGCCTCGGTCATCGTCGAGCGAGGCACGTTGCGGGTCGGCGATCCCATCGTGGCCGGCGCGGCGTGGGGCAAGGTCAAAGCACTGGTCGACGATCGCGGTGACCAGATCAAAGAGGCTCCGCCGTCCACACCGGTGCAGGTGCTCGGGTTCTCCGAGCCTCCCAACGCCGGCGACGAGCTCCGGGTCGCCCCTGAGCTGGCCCAGGCCCGCACCATCGGTGAGGCCCGTGCCCACCGCTACCGGGTGGCCGGCCACGTTCCGGCCGCCGCCTCGGCGCTGGGCGGGGCCAAGTTGGAGGATCTCTTCGAGCAGATCCAACGGGGCGAGACGGCCACGTTGAACATCATCTTGAAGGCCGACGTCCAGGGCTCGTTGGAGGCCATCACCGAGAGCCTCCGAAAGCTCGAGCGCGACGACGTCAAGCTCAGCTTCGTGCAGCGCGGGGTGGGTGGCATCACCGAGAACGATGTCCAGACGGCCCAGGCCTCGAACGCCACCATCATCGGCTTCAACGTCCGACCCGACCGCCGGGCCCGAGAGCAGGCCGTGAAGGCCAACGTCGAGATCCGTACCTACGAGATCATCTACAACCTGCTCGAAGACCTCCAGGCGGCCATGCTCGGCCTGCTGGCGCCGGTCTTCGAAGAGATCGTCACCGGCGAAGCCGAGGTGCGAGAGATCTTCCGGGTGCCCAGGATCGGGGCCATCGCCGGGTGCTACGTCCGAGAGGGCGTCATCACCCGCGGCTCCAAGGTGCGCTTCCTCCGGGAGGGCGTGGTCATTTGGAAGGGCTCGATCACCTCGCTCCGCCGGTTCAAGGACGATGCTCGCGAGGTGGCCGCCGGGTTCGAGTGCGGTATCGGGCTCTCGGACTACCAGGACCTCAAGAACGGCGACGTCATCGAGACCTACGACGAGCGCGAGATCCCCCGGACCTGACCGGTTCGGAGGGACCATCGAGCCGGGTCCTGAAGCCCGGACCGGAGAAGCTGATGCCTGGTCGCCGCCAAGACAACCGAGGTGTGGCCCCCTACGCGAGGTCGCTTCGGGTCAATCAAGTGCTCCGCCAGATCCTGGCCGAGGAGCTGGAGCGCTTGGCTGATGCCGATGAGCGCCTGCGCCTGGTGACCATCACCGCGGTCGACACCGCACCCGATCTGCGGACGGCCCGGGTCTACCTGAGCTCGATGTCCGACGACGCGGCCGAAGCGCTCAGCGAGCGACGGGTGCAGTTGCAGCGGTCGATGGGGAAACAGGTTCGGATGAAGCGCACGCCATTGCTGGCCTTCGAGCTGGATCCCGCGGTGGTGGCCGGCGGCCGGGTGGAGGACGTGCTGCGCCGGCTCCACCAGCTGGAGCAGGACCGCCAAGCCGACGAGGGCCAAACCGAGCGGTGAGCGCCGAGGGCGTCACCGGCCTGGTGGTGGTGGACAAGGAGGCCCAGTGGACCTCCCACGACGTGGTGGCCCGGTGTCGCCGCATCTTCGGGCAGCGCCGCGTCGGCCATGCCGGCACCCTCGACCCCGACGCCACCGGAGTGCTGCTGGTGGGCCTCGGTCGGATGACCCGGCTGCTCCGGTTCCTCACCGCGCTGCCCAAGACGTACCAGGCCGAAGTGGTGCTGGGCACGGCCACCTCCACCCTCGACGCCTCCGGCGAGGTGGTGGCCACGTGGGACATGAGCTCGGTCACCCTGGCCCAGGTCCGAGCGGCGGCGGCCGGGTTGGTGGGGGAGATAGAGCAGATCCCGCCCATGGTCTCGGCCGTCAAGGTGAACGGGCAGCGGCTGCACACCCTGGCCCGCCAGGGGATCGAGGTAGAGCGGGCCCCCCGTCCGGTCACCGTGTACCGGCTGGAGGTGGACGAGACGGCGAGCAGCGGCGTGTTCGCCATCGAGGTGGAGTGCTCCTCGGGCACCTATGTGCGGACCCTGGCCGCCGATCTCGGCGAACTGCTAGGCGGGGGTGCCCACCTCCGCAACCTTCGGCGGACCCGGATCGGCTCGTTCTCGGCCGACGACGCCCGGTTGGTCGACGAGCTCAGCCCGGCCGTGGTGCTGACCCCGGCGCAAGCCGT
>DASZLD010000177.1:0-39156 GCA_035552655.1 Acidimicrobiales bacterium | reverse complement strand
GTCAGACGGAACCCGGACGATGCCCTCGCTGGCCAACAGTGCCTCATACCCTTCGGGGTCGGTTGGGACCGGCGTGACATCTCCGGTGTAGAACTCGATGAGCTGGGCGCCGTCGGGGCCGGTGACCAACGGCCCGAAGCTGGCCCCGTGCTCCAACAGCACCATCATCCCCGCCGTGCAGTCGATGTCGCCAATGCGCAGCGAACCCTTGGTCACGAAGATGACGTGGTCACTGCTGTGGCCATGCTCCTCGAGCACCAGTCCGGGGTCGTACTCGGTGTAGATGACCGAGCGGGTGTCGGCCATCTCCAAGAACTTGAGGCGGACCGCCACCCGACGATCGCCGTGCATCTGCGCCCGCACCTCTTGCCACGGGATGTCGTCCAGATGGCGGAACACCACTTCAGGCATGGGACCCCCTTGGCCGAGGGCAGTGAAGCCACTCGTTACGGCCGGCCGTACTCGACCGTCGCTCGCTACGATTGAATCTGCGCTGAGACACTATTATCATGTTAAACGCACGGGTACCGGCGGGCGCAAGCCCGCGTCCACCATGACGCACCGATGGGGTGCATCGACCAGGAGACCACATGCCGTCACGTGACCTTGACTTTCCCGTCTTCGACGCCGACAACCACATGTACGAGACCAAAGAGGCGTTGACCAAGTACCTGCCCGACGGGTACAAGCACGCCATCGACTACGTGGACGTGCACGGCCGAACCAAGATCGTGGTGCGGGGCCAGATCAGCGACTACATCCCCAACCCCACCTTCGAGCGGGTGGGCAAGCCCGGTGCTCAAGAGGAGTACTTCAAGCACGGCAACCCCGAGGGCAAGTCGTACCGGGAGATCCTGGGCCGGGGCATCGACGCACCCCCCGCCTTCCGCGAGCCGGCGGCCCGGCTCGAGCTCCTCGACGAACAGGGGATCCAGTGGGCCACCATGTTCCCCACCCTGGCCAGCCTGGTGGAGGAGCGGATGAAAGACGACCCCGATCTCACCCACGTGGTGGTCCACGCCTTGAACGAGTGGATGCACGAGCACTGGACCTTCAACTACGAGAACCGGATCTTCCCCGTGCCCGTCATCACCCTTCCCGTGGTGGACAAGGCCATTGCCGAGCTCGAGTGGGTGGTCGAGCGCGGAGCCAAGGCCATCCTGATCCGCCCGGCACCGGTTCCGGGGTACAAGGGACCGCGTTCGTTCGGCCTGGAGGAATTCGACCCGTTCTGGCAGCGGGTGATCGATCTCGACGTGCTGGTGACCATGCATGCGTCGGACAGCGGTTACAACCAGTACGCCAACGAGTGGGAGGGCACCTCGGGGGAGATGCTGGCCTTCAAGCTGCAGCCCTTCTCCATGGTGGCCACCCACGACCGGGCCATCAGGGACGCGGTGACCGCCCTCATCTGCCACGGGGCGCTGACCCGGAACCCAAAGCTTCGGATCGCCCTCATCGAGAACGGCAGCGGCTGGGTCCGTCCTTTGCTCCACGAGCTCGAGGATGCCTACAACAAGATGCCCCAGGCCTTCCCGGAGGACCCGGTGGTGGCGTTCAAGCGCAACCTGTACATCCATCCCTTCCACGAGGAGGACCCGGTCGGCCTGGTGAAGCTGCTGGGCGCCGATCACGTGCTGTTCGGTTCGGACTTCCCCCACGTGGAGGGCATGTCCGATCCCATCACCTACGTCGACGAGCTCGAAGGACTACCCGCCGAGGAGCTGCGCCAGGTCATGGGGGGCACCATGGCCTCGCTGATGGGTGTAACCGTCAACGCCTGAAACAGAAGTCGCTCGCCGGCGCGGCCTTCGGCGAGCGTCAAGCGGGAACCTGGGGGCGGCTTGTCGGGGTGATCGTGTCCTTGAACGGCACGTCCTTGTCGTTACGAGCCTCACGGGGGAGACCGAGAACCCGCTCGCCCAACATATTGCGCTGGATGTTATCGGTGCCGCCTCCGAGCTTTGACATCCACTGGTTCAAGAACGCGGTCTGCCACCTGCCGTCATCCGGTGCGTCGTCGCCGCTCAGCATTCCCGCCGCCCCCTCGATCTCCATGAGCAAATCGCCCATTGCCGTCAAGTGTTGCGACACGGCCAGCTTGGTCGTCATCGCTTCCGGACCAGGCATGCGCCCGTGAGAGAGGGCGGTCTGGACCCGCAGGTTCAAGAAGCGAAGGAGGTCGGTCCGCACGTAGAACGCGGCCAACCCCTGACGGATCAGCGGGTCGGATGTCCGCCCGCACGACCGCGCCAGATGCAGGACCTGATCGAAGGTGATCCCCTGCCCTGACCCTCCGATCAGCGTCCGCTCATTGGCGATCGTCGTGTGGGTGACCGCCCATCCACCGTCGACCGCGCCGACGACGTTCCCGACCGGAACGTGGACGTCGGTGAGAAAGACCTCGTTGAAGTGGGCGTATCCGGTGATCTGGCGGAGCGGTCGGACTTCGACCCCGGGCGACCGCATGTCCACCAGGAAATAGGTGATGCCACGGTGCTTGGGCAATTCGGGATTGGTCCGGGCGATCAGGATGGCCCAATCGCTGTGCTGGGCACCTGAGGTCCAGACCTTCTGCCCGTTGACCACGAACTCGTCGCCGTCTCGTTCGGCCCGGGTCTTGAGGCCGGCCAGGTCCGAGCCGGCGTCAGGCTCGGAGAAGAGCTGGCACCACACTTCCTCCCCTCGGAGCATGGCGCCGAGGTGCCTGAGCTTTTGCTCCTCCGACCCATGAGCGATGAGGGTCGGTCCGCACATGCCGATGCCCACGGCGAAGGCTCCGACCGACACGTCGAACCTGGCCGCCTCCTGGTTGAAGATCGTCTGATGCCAGGCCGACTCGCCACGTCCGCCGTACTCCTTCGGCCACGTGATCGCACCCCATCCACCCTCGTAGAGAGTGTGCTGCCACTCCTTGCACCGGCCCACGTAGTCGGGATGCTCGTGGTCGAGGGACCAGTCGCCCAGGCCGGTGCGGGGCTTGGCCCTCTCGGTCAGCCAGGCCCGTACCTCGCGGCGGAACGTGGCGTCTTCGGGGCTTTCATCAAAGTTCATGGGTTTGGCGACCATCCTTGATCAACAGTGGGGCCGGCGAGCAGTTCATGGTGTCGGCTCGGGGCCGCGCCCCACGGGACGCGCCTCCTCGCCGTTATTGCATCCTGCCACCCGGGCGCCACAGGGCGGGAATCGATAGGTTCTACGAGATCTGCGAGTTGCCCTGGTTCACGTCAGGATGCGCGAGTTCGGCGTGTCCGAGAATCCGCTCGGTACGTCCACCGGACGAGTTCGGTACAGTACGGGGCGCTTCGGCGGGCCCATGCCTGGTTCGACATCCTGCTCCCGGTGGTCCGCGTCCTCGAGAAACGGACTCTGCATGCATCTCGCCATCCGCCTCAATCTCTACCGAGCGGCGACGCTCTCCGTGCCGGTGGACCTCGTGCAGGCAGCCGACGACCTTGGCTACCACTCGGTGTGGACGGCGGAGGCCTACGGCGCCGACGCACTGTCCCCCCTCGCCTATCTGGCTGGATTTACGCGTCGAATCAAGCTGGGCACTTCGATCGCCCAGCTTGCCGCCCGGCCCCCGGCCACCTTGGCCATGCACGCCATGACCATCGACGCCTTGGCCGGCGGGGGCCGGGTGATTATCGGGATCGGCGTCTCGGGACCGCAGATCGTCGAGGGATGGTACGGCCAACCCTGGGGTCATCCCACCCCCCGCCTGAGGGACTACGTCGCCATCGTGCGCAAGGTCCTCGATCGGGAGGGGCCGGTGAACCACGACGGAACGGAGCTCTCGCTTCCCTACCGCGGGCCGGGAGCAACCGGGGAGGGCAAGGCCCTGCGGTCGATCCTGCATCCCACCTCACGCATCCCGATCTGGCTGGCGTCGGGCGGGCCGCGAAACACGGAGCTCTGTGCCGAGGTGGCTGACGGGTGGCTGCCCATGGGCCTCGGAGCAGGGAACAGCGTCCCCGCACTGGAACGGGGGTGGGCGCAACGGGGCGGGCGACCGCCCGGGTTCGAGATCTTCTCCAACGCCTCGGTCGAAATTACCAACGACGTGGCCGGCGCCCTCGACCGAAGGCGCCCGCTCACGGCCATGTACGTTGGCGGCATGGGCAGCGAGACCCACAACTTCCACAAAGAGGCCATGGCCCGGCGGGGATTCCCCGACGAGGCCCAACGCATCCAGGACCTGTGGCTGTCCGGCAAAAAAGACGAGGCAGTGGAGGCGGTACCCGATGCCTATCTCGAGCAGTCGCTGTACGTGGGCGACGAGCAGCGCATTCGTCGGCGCTGGGCCGAACAAGCACCGGTCGGTCTGGCGACCGGCCTGATCCTCGATGTACCCGGCGTCGAGGAGCTCCGGCTCATAGCTGACCTGAGGGACGGATGAGCACCTACCAGACCATCCTGGTCGACGCGCCGGCCACCTACGTGGCCCGCATCACCCTCAATCGGCCTGAGAAGCGGAACGCCATTTCGACGCCGATGCGGACCGAATTGCTCGAGGCCCTGCGAGCCCACGACCACGATCCCGACATCCGGGTCACCGTGGTTCGCGGCGCCGGACCCTGTTTCTCGGCCGGCTACGACCTGGGGGGTCCGATGATGGAGGGGTCCCCTTTCTACTCGGCGCCCGGGGACGGACAGTGGGCCCGTCAAGCCAACGACACGTGGTTCAGTATCTGGGACCTGGCCAAGCCGGTCATCGCCCAGATTCATGGCTACGCCATCGCCGGGGCCACCGAGCTGGCTTCGGCCTGCGATCTGGTCTATGTGGCCAACGATGCGCAGATCAGCTATCCGGTGGTCAGGGTGATGAGCCCACCGGACTGGCAGTACCACACGGTGCTCCTCGGCATGCGCCGAGCCATGGAGCTGGTGCTGACCGGTGACGCCATCTCCGGCGTGGAGGCGGCGGCCATCGGGTTCGCCAACCGGGCGTTCCCGGCCGACACGCTCGAGACATCAGTGCTGGCCGTGGCCGAGCGGGTGGCGGGCGTGCCCAGCGACCTGGCCCAGATCAACAAGCGGAGCGTGCACCGCGCCTTCGACGTCTGGGGTGCCCGGGCCGCCATCCGGGCCGGCACCGAACTCCAGGCCCTCGCCGCTCACACGGCCACCGCAACGGCGAATCGGACCGGACTGCTCGAACGGATGAAGGCCACTTCGGCCGCCCCGCGGCAACAGGCCGGTCACGGTGGTGGCGCTCCTCCTGGGTGAGGTCGGCACCGCGGTCACCGGCAAGAACCTGTAGCACTACTGGTTAGCCCCCTAACCTGCGGGGGAGGTCATGGGACGGAGGAGGGGCTGGGATGACGAACGATCTGGTTCTGCGTGGGGGCACAGTCATCGACGGAACCGGCGCTCCGGGTCGGCGAGCCGACGTCGCCGTCCGCGACGGCCGCATCGTGGCCGTGGGCGAGGGGCTCGATGGCTCGCGCCAATTGGATGCCTCCGGTCAGGTGGTGGCTCCTGGCTTCATCGACATCCACACCCACTATGACGCCCAGGTGTTCTGGGACCCGGACCTGAGCCCGTCCTCGTTCCACGGCGTGACGTCGGTGGTGGCCGGCAACTGCGGCTTCTCCATCGCTCCCATCCGGCAGGACAACGTGGCGTTGTTGGCCCGCACCCTCCAGCACGTCGAGGACATGAGCTTCGACACGTTGTCGGTGGGTGTGCCCTGGGACGAGTTCGAGACCTTTCCGCAGTATCTCGAGGTCGTGGAGCGGCGGGGCTCCAGTCTCAACTTCGGCTGCTACGTCGGGCACACCGCGGTGCGCATCTATGTCATGGGCGACGCGGCCTACGAGCGCCCGGCCACCGCCGACGAGCTGGCCACCATGGCCGGAATCGTCGATAAGGCGTTGGTCGCAGGGGCCATGGGGTTTGCCAGCAGCTGGGCCCCGACCCACCGTGGCGACCAGGGTCGGCCGGTGCCCTCGAGGGTGGCCGACCTCGAGGAGGTCACCGCCCTCCTCGAGCCGATGCGCTCCCGGGACAAAGGGGTGGCCGCCCTCCTGCCCGGTGGGGTGATGACCAATGAGCAACTGTTCGAGCTCCAGCGCCATGTGGGCAGGCCGTTCACCTGGACGGCCCTCTTGACCTTTGCCGGATCTGACCGCCACGTCGCCGTCATGGAGGAGCACGCCCGAGCACGTGCCGGCGGGGTCGACGTCTGGCCGCAGGTCTCCTGTCGCCCGCTGGTATTCCAACTCACCATGATCGAGCCCTTCACGTTCAATCCCTGGCCGAACTTCGCGGCCTTGATGGACAGACCGGTAGCCGATCGCATCGCCGCTTACCGCGACCCGAGTTGGAGAGCCGATACCTGGGATCAGCTCCAGAGCGGGCTCAGCCTGATGCTCAACTGGGCGTCGTTGTCCGTGGCCGAGTCCCGGTCCCGTCCCGACCTCATCGGGCGGCACGTAGTCGACCTGGCTGACGAGCGCTCAGTGACGCCGTTGGACATGATGTTGGACATCGCCCTGGCCGATGAGCTGTCCACGCGGTTCAACTCGGTCATCGCCAACAACGACACCGAGGCCATCGCCTTCCTGCTGCGCCGAGACGACGTCCTCCTCGGTCTGGCCGACTCGGGGGCCCACGTGAGCCAGCTGTGCGATGCCTGCTTCGCCACCGATCTGCTCGGCAACTGGGTACGCGAGCGGGAGGTCATGAGCCTCGAGCGCGCCGTGCACAAGCTCACCGGCGAACCGGCCCGGGTCTACGGCCTGGACGACCGGGGGGTGATTGCCGCGGGAAAGGCCGCAGACCTGGTGGTGTTCGACCCGGACACCGTCGCCCCGGGCCCGCTGCGACGGGTGATGGACTTCCCGGCCGACGGTGAGCGCCTCACGGCCGACGCACCAGTGGGGTTGACCCACACACTGGTGAATGGTGTTCCGATCCGCGTGGACGGTGAGCAGGTGGACCTGTCCTCGCAACGGCGTCCCGGCCAGTTGCTTTGCTCCTAGCGGATCCTTCACTGGTGGCTGGTCACCGTGCTCAGAGCTGATCGGTGTAGTCGTCCGTTCCCACGTTGGTGCCGAAGAACGGCGCGGCGAACGTCAGCCGGGCCACCCCTCCCTCGTCGACGGCCCGGCCGAAGGCCTGGAACGCCTCCCACGTGGTGGTGGGGTCGGCCTCGATGAACACCAGCTGGACCAGTCGGTCCTCGCGCCCACCGTCGGTGCCCAGCTTCATCGGTGACTGGCTCTCCCGATCGGCCGGGGCCGGGTGCTTGGTCCAGGCCGACCAGTTGCTGATGCCATCGGTGGCCAACAGCCCGGGGACGGCATTGGACTCCAGCCAGGCCTGGTGGTCGGCGGCGCTGACCCCCTCGGCCGGCTCGGTGACCAGCACCCCCAGTCCGGGGAAATGATGGTCGAGGGACAGCTCCAACGGCACCCCGTCTTCGTCGGCGTACTTGACCGAGACCAGGTCGTAGATGCTGGTGTGGGCATGGGTCCGCTCGTTGAACCCCCTGCCGTTCGAGTAGAGCCACACCACCTGCTCGCCGGCCCACTGCAGGTGCTCTTCCACATGGTCCTTGTGGATCCAGTAGGTGGACAGGTAGGAGCCGGCGTCAACCGGCTCGGCAAACGGGCTCTTCTCCGGGAAGCGCAGGTCCTTCAGCGGTCGAGGGGCCACCCAGCGTCCACCGGCGAACAACCAGGGGCCGATCATGCAGCCGGCGTAGAAGTGGTCTCGCTCGTACCACCGGTTGTAGGCGACCTCGAATCCCGGGTTGGGATCCACCATCGTGAACAGCATGCTTCCGATCTGGACCGGAAATTCATCCATGGAATGCTCCTCTCCTGTTGCAGGGCTCATCGGGTGTCGGGGCTCGGATTGGGCAGCGAGACGGTGGCCGTACCCGGCGCCAGTGGATCGCCGCCGTCCACGTCGGTCCACACCGTGAGCTCGACCCGCTGGCGGTCGCCGTCTTGGCCGATGGACTCGATGCGACCGTGGGCCGACACCGTCTGGTCCTTCAGGTTCGGCGATCGGAACTGGCAGGCGACCTGTTCGATCCGCCCGCCTTCGCCCATCCACTGGCGCAGCACGTTGTGCAAGAAGGCCCACTGCAGATTGCCCATGCCGATGGCCGTGGGGTACCCGGCCTCACGTCCGGCGGCGTCGTCCATGTGGATGGGCACGAACTCGTCGTTGACCGCGGCATAACGGTTCCAGTGGGCGAACCCGGTGGTGCGCACGAAGGGAGGGATCTCGTCGCCCACGGTCAGGCCCAGCGCCCTGGGCGGGAGTGCGTCGGTCATCAGCGGTCGGCCTCTGTGGGCATCCTCGTCCGGTTCGTCATCAGTAGCGGATCACCGTTCCCTGCGACTGCCGGACCAGCTCGCCGTCCTGGTTCGTCCATGTCGTGTCCTGCGTGGTGAACAGCATGAGCCCCAGTCGCCCGGTGCGCTCTCGATAACCACCGAGCCGCGTGATCGATGTGATCACGTCGCCCGGGCGCATCCGCTGGCCATAGGTCACACTGATCGACCCGTTGACCTGGAAGGTGGCGCCGGGTGGCTCCAGCCCCAAGGTCTTCTCGGTCAGCTGGGGGTCGTTGCTCCGGGGTCCCTGCACGCCGCCGGGCTCGGCGGTCATCCAGGCGAACGGGTTGAAGTCCTCGGGCGCCACCACACCTCCGTACGCGGTGGTGCGGGCAAAGTCAGCGTCCCAGAACAGACGGGGCGGCGGCTCGGGGTAGTAGAGGGCGATGGCCCACTTGCGGATGTCCGATTCGGCTATCGGGTACGAGACCTGCCTACTCAGCTCACTCCCGACGGCATCGGCCATCGCGGCAGAGATGTAGGTGGTCACCTCGGTCTCGGTCACGCCGGTCGGTCCCTCGGGTCCCCGGGCACGGCCAGCGTGGTGAACCGAAGCGGGGCGCCGTAGGAGTCGGCCGGGTCGGCCAGGATCGTAGTGTCGTCCTGGGCCAGGATGGCGATGCCCTTGGCCTCGAGGTGGCCGGCCACCTGGTCCAGGTCGGTGACGGCAAAGGCCAGGGCATGGCAGGACTCCCCCAGTGCGGCCAGATCCCGGCCGGCCAGCGAACCGGCATCGGTGGGCACGGCCAGCTCGACGACGGTCTCGCGGCCGATGGCCACGTACGTGTTGACCGTCCCGGTCAACGCCGAGGCACCCTCGTCGATGACGGTTCCACCGAGGACGTCGACGTAGATCGACGTGGCCCGGTCCATGTCGTGGGCCACCACCGTGGCATAGGCCAGACGCTGCACCCCGATCGGGTTGGCCGAGGCCGCCCACTGCTCCGGCCACGTGGGGTCGAAACGCGGGTCAGGGAGCCCGCCCGTCTCGGCCGGCGGCTGGAAGAACTCCAGTTGGGTCAGCGTGTCCTTGGGGTGAACGTAGATGTCGCCCTCGACCGGGCGTTCGTCCGGCCCATGGTGGATGACTCGGATGCCCTGGTCGACCAAGTGATCCCATATGGCACCGACATCGTCGGTGTACCAGGCCAGCGAATGGAGATGCCGTCCGAAACGGGCGAAGAACTTTCCCACCGGCAGCATCTCGGCACCGGGTCCGCGGGCCGGGGCCATGGTCTCGATCACCGTGTCGCCGATGGCCAGGAGGGATCCCTCCCGCATCTCGTGGGCCAGGTAGTTGTTGTCCATCATCCCCCGACGCGGGGCGAACACGTCGTCGTACCAGGCGTCGAGGGGTCGGAGCGCCTCGGAGACATGGACGATATGGAACATCTTGCCGATGCTCAGCGACATGGCCCCCTACCTGGTCGACGTCCGCTGTGAACTGGCCTGAGACTACTTTGTCAGAGAACAGACCGCCACTGAGGGGAGGCGCTCGCGCTCCAGCCATAACCTCCGAGGTTGACGCCCGTACAGGGCAATTTACCGAGCAGCAGGCTGACGACAGTCATCGGCACATAGGTGACACCCTCGTCTGCACCAGGGCAGACCAGGGTGTCAAGCCATGTGGTTGCCCCCGTTGACCCTGACGATCTGCCCGGTGATGAACGACGCCTGGTCCGAGGCCAGAAAGGCGATGGCATCGGCGATCTCCTCGGGTTGGGCCCAGCGAGCCAAAGGTATCCCCTCGGTCAGCGTGGCCGCCGCCATCAGTGGATTATCGGCAGTCGACTCGTCCCGCGGCCAGGTGAGGGTGGGGCCGGGGGCCACCGTGTTCACCCGGACCGTGGGCGCGCCCTCTTTGGCCAGCACCCGGCTGAGCGATTCGATTCCTCCCTTGCTGGCCGAGTAAGCCGACATGCCGGCGTAGGGGATCTCGGCCGTGCCCGACGAGACGGTGACGATACAACCGCCACCGGCCGCCACCATGGCCGGGAGTGCGGCCCGACAGCAATAGAAGACGCCGGTGAGATTGGTGGCCAGCACGTCGGCCCACCGCTCGTCGGACGTCTCCGACACCGCGGCGAAGGGATAGATGCCGGCCACCGTGGCCAGCGCGTCGATCCGGCCGAACTGCTTGATGGCCGCGTCGATCAGCGCGGTGGCATCGGCGCTCGAGCGTTGGTCGAAGGGCACGGGCACCACGGTGGCTCCCGCCGAGGCGACCTCCTCGCTCGCCTCGGCCAGTGTCTCCTCGTTCATGTCGCCCAGGACGAGCTGGGCGCCTTCGGCCGCGAACCGTCGAGCGGTGGCCCGGCCGATCCCGTGCCCGGCCCCGGTGATCACCACCGTTCTGGCTGTCGAGCTCATCAGATCTCCTTCCGGTTGACGTGCTTGGACCCCGTCCACTGCGGCGCCCGCCGCTCCAGGAAGGACACCGAGCCCTCCTTGCCGTCGGGTCGTCCCACCAGGTACTGGAAGGCCTCCCGCTCTTCGGCCCGGGCCGCATCCCGGTCCCCGGTGGTCAGGAACTCGTAGAACAGCTGCTTGGTCAGGGCGACCGACTCGGGCGCGGTGTTGGCGGCAATGTCACGAGCGATGTCGAGCGTGGCCGGCAGTACCTCGGCGGCGGGCAGGGCGCGCGAGGCCAGACCCAGCTCGGCTGCCTCCGTCCCCGAGAAGGTGCGGCCGGTCAGCAGCAGCTCCAGGGAACGAGAGGTTCCGATGGCCCGGCTCAACGACCACAGGGAGTTGGCCTCGGGGAGCACACCGCGGCGGGTGAACACGAAGCCGAGCTTGGCCTCTTCGGCCACAATGCGGATGTCGCACTGCATGGCGTATGTCAACCCCAGCCCCACGGCGTGGCCGTTGACCGCGCCCAGGATGGGCGTAGCCATGGTCCACGGCGTGAGGGACGACATGGGCGGCCCCAACAGCTCGGGTTCGTCGTTGACACCGTTGAACGTCGAACTGTCGGGGTCGAGGGCGGCGCCGGCGCAGAAGGCCCGGCCCGCCCCGGTGAGGACGATGGCCCGCACCGACTCGTCGGCGTCCAAGGTGACCAGGGCGTGACCCAGCTCGAGCCCCATGCGCGGCGTGAAGGCGTTCAGCTGCTCAGGACGGTTCAAGGTGACGACGGCCACCCCCGAGTCCACCTCGACCACTACCACCTCGTAGGGTGCTGCGCTCATGTCGTCGACCTCATTTCTCGCACTGGTTCCCCCACCACCCTTCCCCCACCGGGCTCGCCGGTGACGGGCTCATAGCCCGGGCCCGATGCTCCAGTCCCGCACCGGATGAGACATGGCTATCAGGTAATGGGTAGTGTAGCGACCGATCGTTGGACGTTCGTGGGGAGGACGGTCTGGATGCCTGGTCATGAGTGGAAACGGGGGGCGGCAGCCATCGTCGGCGCGGCCGACATGGTGTCTCCCACCGGCGAGCTCGACGGCACTCCTCGGGCCATCGAGACGGCGGTGATCGGCGAGGCTCTGGCCGGGGCCGGGCTGACCATCGCCGACGTCGACGGCGTGGCCTCGTGTGTCGGAGGCTTGTTCATGCCCTCGGTGGAGCTGGCCGAGTATCTGGGCGTGCAGGCCCGGTGGACCGACTCCACCCAGATCGGCGGGTCCAGTTTCGAGGCCCACGTCGAGCACGCCGCCGCCGCCATCCAGCTCGGCCTGGCCGAGGTGGTGGTGGTGTCCTACGTGAGCCTGCCCCGGTCGACGGCCAAACGGGGCGGGCGGGGATTCTCGGGTGCCGCCGGCCAGGCCGACGCGGCCGCCGCCGGGGTGGTCGCCCCGCGCCTCGAGTGGGAGATGCCCTTCGGCATGCAGTCGCCCGTCGGCGCCTACGCCTTGGCCGCCAGTCGGCACCAGGCCGTCTACGGCACGACGTCCGAGCAGCTGGCCCAGATCGCGGTGGACACCCGACGCTGGGCCGCCCTCAACCCCAAGGCCCGCTACCGGGATCCTCTCTCGGTCGACGACGTGCTGGCTTCGCCCATGGTGGCTTCCCCCCTCCACCGCTTCGACTGCTGCCTGGTCACCGACGGTGCCGGCGCACTGGTGTTGACCAGCGCCGAACGAGCCCGGGATCTCCCGGCCACTCCGGCCTACGTGCTCGGTGCGGCCACGGCCCATAGCCACCAGATGATCTCCCAGATGCCCGACTTGACCGTCACCGCCGGATCGGTCTCCGGTCCGAAGGCCTTCGATCTGGCCGGGGTGTCCGCGTCTGAGGTCGACGTGGCCGAGCTCTACGACTCGTTCACCATCACCGTCCTGTTGGCCTTGGAGGACCTGGGCTTCTGCCCCAAGGGCGAAGGGGGTCCCTTCGTGGCCGACGGCAAGCTCGGGCCCGGTGGCGCCTTCCCGGCCCAGACCTCCGGCGGTGGCCTGTCGTACACCCATCCCGGTATGTTCGGGATGTTCCTGCTGGTGGAGGCAGCACGCCAGATCCAGGGGGCGGCCGGGCCCCGCCAAGTCCCCGACGTCGACGTGGCCGTGGCCCACGGTGTGGGCGGCGTGCTCTCGGCCACGTCGACCGTCGTGCTCGGAACGGAGGCAACGCTGTGACCCGACCCACCCAGCTGGAGTCGACGGAGGCCGCACCGTACTGGGAAGCCACCCGGGCCAGACAGCTGGTCCTTCCCTGGTGCACGACGTGCGAGCGGCCCTTCTGGTATCCGCGGGCCGCCTGCCCGGGCTGCCTGGGCACTGACATCGAGTGGCGGGAGGCGACCGGGCGGGGCGCGGTGTACGCGGTCAGCGTCCAGCACAATGCCGCCCTTCCCGAGTTCAAAGACCAGGTTCCCTACGCTGTGGCCCTGGTGGAGCTGGACGAAGGCGTCCGGTTCATGACCAACATCGTGAACACCGATCCCTTCGGTGTGGCGATCGGGCAGCGGGTGCGCCTGACGTGGGACCCCGTGGAGGACGGCCGCGCCATCGCGGTGTTCGAACCAGAAGAGGAGGCCAGCAGTGGCACAGATCTGTGAGGGTCGGGTGGCCGTGGTCACCGGCGCAGGACGGGGAATCGGAAGGGGCCATGCACTGGAGCTGGCCCGCCAGGGGGCGAGCGTCGTCGTCAACGACCTGGGGGGCGAGGTCGACGGCAAGGGGGCATCGGTCTCTGCGGCCCAGGGCGTGGTGGACGAGATCGTGGCCAACGGCGGTCAGGCGGTGGTGAACGGCGACGACGTCTCGAGCTCGGAGGGCGCGGCGCGGCTGATCCAGACGGCCATCGACACCTACGGCGACATCCACATCGTGGTCAACAACGCCGGGATCTTGCGGGACCGGGTCATCGTGAACCTGTCGGAGGACGACTGGGATGCCGTGCTCGCCGTGCACCTGCGGAGCACGTTCCTCACCACCCGGACGGCAGCCCGCCACTGGCGCGAGCGGGCCAAAGCCGGTCAGGAGAACAGCGCCCGGGTGATCAACACCTCGTCGGTGTCAGGCCTGTTCGGCAACATCGGGCAGAGCAATTACGGCGCGGCCAAGGCGGCCATCGCCGCTTTCACCATCATCGCCTCCCGCGAGTTCGATCGCTACGGGATCACCGTCAACGCCATCTCGCCCGCCGCCCGGACCCGGATGATCACGCCCGGCGGACAGGAGCGGATGAGCGCGGCGGCCACCGACGACTTCGACACCTTTGCGCCGGAGAACGTGGCCCCCCTGGTGGCCTGGTTGGCCAGCCCGGACTCGGCCGGCGTCACCGGACGGGTGTTCAACGTCAGTGGCGGTCGCATCAGCGTCCTCGAGGGATGGCACGAAGGGCCCACCGTGGACAAGGGCGCCCGGTGGGAGCCCGAAGAGCTCACGGCCATCCTCCCCGACCTGGTGGCCCAAGCGGCCCCCAACGTGGACCTACGCGGGGGCTCGTAGTTTCGGGCTCTCGCCCCCGAACAGGGATCGCTGGATGAACTCGGACAGGCCGATGGCCAGCTCGTCCGAACTGACCAGCAACTGTCCCCGGAACATGGTCCGGTTGGCCCCCTCGATCATGGCGTAGATGGCCAGTGCGGCGATCTGGGGATCGACGTCGCTCGCCCCCGTGGCCCGCACCCGGTCGGCGATCAACGCGGTGTTGTGGGCCAGCCGGCGGAGGGTGTTGGTACTGATCCGGGAGTGGGTCCCGGCTTGCAGCGCCTCACTCACGGCCTGCAGCAGCGCTCCGTGGGCCTGGAACTTCTGGCACACCACCTTGAGCCAGTCGTTGAGAGCAGCCAGGCCTTCCTCGCCGGCCTCGAAGGGGGGCACGGCGCCCAAGGCCGGGTCGAGATCCCGATTGACGTCGGTCATGGCCGCCGACAGCAGGTCGTCCTTGTCGGCGAAGTGGAGGTAGACGGTGCCGTGCGCCGTACCCGCCCGCTTGGCGATCCGGGCCATGCTGGCGCCGTGGTAGCCGTAGGAGCCGAACTCGGAGACGGCGGCATCCAGCAATTTGGCGATGGTGCGGCGACCATGGGCCCGGGTGGTCCGGCTGGCCACGGTCAGGCTCCAGCGCTCCGCCTCGGGGGCCACTTCGGTTGGATCGAGCGGCTGGCCGACCTCGGGCACCAATTTCTTTGTCACGCGGCCTCCGCGGTGTGTCGTTGTTCCCCCGTTTGCCCGGCGGGCCCCGTCAACCAGCGGAGCGGGTCCGAGGGAGGCCCAGCCCGGCCTCGGCGATGATACTCCGGTGGATCTCGCTGGTACCGGCATAGATCCGGGTCACCTGGCTGTGACGGTAGGCGTGCTCGATCATGGCCAGGGTCTCGTCCCCCAGCCCGCGGCCCCGTTGGAGCGACGCCGGCCCGAAGATGTCGAGGATCTCGCTGGTAGCCCGGGAGAACGCCTCGGAGGAATAGACCTTGGCCATCGACCCCTCGACCAGCGGCCGCTGGCCCACCTGGTGCATCCAGCCGGCGCGCATGCCCAGCAGATCGCCCATCTCGGCTTCGACGGCGGCCTGGGCCAGCCGGGTCCGGACGCTCGGATCGTCAATGAGCCGGGAGCCGTCGGGACCGGGCTGCGAGGCCTGTTCGACCGCCACGGCCAGCACCTCGAGCGTCTCGCCGGCGTAGCTGCCCGAATGCTCGAGCTCGAGCGCAGCCGAGGCCACGGACCAACCCTGGTCCACCTCACCGACCCGCAGGCTGTCGGGGATGCGCACCCCCTCGTAGGTGGTGATGTTGGTCCGCTCGCCCCCCAACGTCTTGACTTCGGAGATCGAGAACCCGGCCGATGTGGTGGGGACGAGGAAGGTGGTCAGGCCCCGGTGCTTCTTCACGTCGGGGTTGGTCCTGGTCAACATGAACACGTAGTCGGCCACCTGGGCCAGTGTGGTGAACATCTTCTCGCCGTCGATCACCCACTCGTCGCCGTCGCGCACGGCCCGGGTGCGGGCGGCAGCGGCGTCGGACCCCGAGTCGGGCTCGGTGTAGCCCAGGGCGATGACCACCTCGCCCCGAACGGCCGGCTTCATGATCGTCTCCTTCTGCTCGGGTGTCCCGAACATACGGAGGGTGGAGGCGATGAGCATGGTCGTGCCGATGGCATCCATCGGGGCATCGGCGTGGCGCAGCTCCTGGTTGAGGGCGACCTGCTCCAGCCAGTTCCGACCGCTGCCCCCCTCCTCCACCGGCCAGCCGGCGGCGATCCAACCGCGGGCGCCCAGGGCCCGGGCGAAGTCGGCGTCGTAGTACGTACCGGTGTCGGCCATGCGCTGGTGGATGTCCGAGTTCACGTTCTCAGCAATGAACTCGCGCACGTCCTTCCGGACGGCTTCTGCCTCGGCGCCCAAGTCGAAGTCCATGTCGTTCCCTTCTCTACACAGCCGCCGGCAACCGCGGCGCGCCCCACAAGAGGTCGGCTACGGCCTCGAGCTCCTTGCGGTGGTCACCCACCTGCAGCGACCACGCCTTGATGCGTCGGAAGTACAGCTGAATGTCGTACTCGAGCATGAACCCGTATCCGCCGTGGAAGTGGAGCACCTCGTCGACTGCCGTTTGGGCCGCTTCGTCTGCTCCCACGAAAGCCATCTGGGCCAGGGCCCGCCACCGGTCGGCCCGGGAGTCAATGGCCCAGGCGGCCTTGCGGGCCAACAGCTGCGCCCCGTCGAGGGCGGTGGCGGCATCGGCCAACCGGTGGGCAATGGTCTGGAACGAGGCGATGGGCACGCCGAAGGCGTACCGGTCGGTGGTATAGGCCACCCCGATCTCCACGGCGCGCTTCCCCGCTCCGACCGATTGGGCGGCAACCAGGCAGTGCCATTCGAGGACGGCATCGGCGAAGACGGCCACCGCCTCTGGCCCGGCGGCCAGTTCGATGGCGTCTGTGGTGATCTGTCGATCAGCCACGGGGAGGGCGCCCAGGTTGCCGGGGAAGGGCGTGGGCTGGTCACCTCGCTGGGCGATGATCCGATCACCGTCGCGTGCCACCACCACGTCGGCCACCAGCCCAGCCGGCACCCAGCCGAGCCGGCCGTCGACGGCGGGTCGGGGGCTCAGGGTCACCGGCTGGCCCGAGGCCAGGACCTGGGCCAGAACCCGGCGGGCCGGATCGGTGTCCAATGCGGCCAGCAAGCGGCTGGCGGCCATGGACTCGGCCAGGGGCAACGGAGCCACGTAGGCGCCGATCACTTCGTTCACCAGGACGGCATCGAGCAAGAGGCCGCCTGCGCCGCCGAGATTCTCGGGCAGGGACATGTCGACGCCGCCCAGCTCGCCCACTCGAGCCCACAGCCCGGCAGAGAAGCCGGTCTCCTCGCTGGCGCGGACCATCTCGGTGGTGCACTCACGTTCGAACAACCCGCGGTATGCGCTCTGGAGTTGCTCTTGCTCATTCGAGAGCCCGAGATCGAACATCTCCCCTCCTCTGATTGCTCTCGGGCAGCATAGCAAAGCTGACAAGCCCGTCTACAATGCCCGTTCTCCAGTCGGCGGATCGAGTCAGGTTGACCCAACATCGGAGGTAACAGGATTGGTGTCCACCCCTGGCATACCGCCGTTACGTGGAACGTTCCAGTCAGGTTGTGTATCTTGCCCGTACCGGCGCACGCCGGGGGCGCCGACAACCCGAGGGGGGCTGCCATGCGAGGTTGGGAGATCGCTGCCCGGGAGAATATCCGGGTGCTGGTGGCCCGCTACAACGGCCTGGGCGACCGGGGCCAGGCTGCCGATCTGAGCCACCTGTTTGCCCCCGATGGCGCGCTCGAGATCCACGGCGGGAAAAGCCACACCGGCCCGCAGGCCATCGAGGCATTTCTGTCCACCGTGGCCTCGGACAACACCTCGGGAGGTACGTACTGGCGTCACTACGTGGCCACCCACAACGTCGAGGTGACCAGCCGGAGCGAGGGCGCGGGCACGGCCTACTTCCAGGTCATCGACAACCAGGGGCTCAACCACTGGGGCCGGTACCGGGACCGGTACCGTAAGGGGCCAACGGGTCAGTGGTTGTTCGCCCACCGACTGGTCCGCGTCGACGGCTATGCCGCCCACGCGCAGCCCACCGCCGTCGCCGAGAATTCGTGAACATACCGGTCATGGCGGAACAGACAGTACCGATCAACGCAGTCCCGAAGAACGCCGAGAGATCCATCGGCGCACACACAAACCCCTGGGGGAAACCATGACCACCACGTCCCAGCCGACCCTCGGGTTCGGCATGCAATTGCCGATCCAGTCGCGCTCCAAGCTCTACCGCGAGCCCTGGGAGGACAGTGCCGGAGCGAGCGAGCTGGCCGCCATCGCCCAGGCTGCCGACCGGGCGGGGTTCTCCTACATTGCCGTCTGCGATCACGTGGCCATCCCCCGGGACAAGGCCGAGACCATGCAGACGGCCTGGTACGACACGGTGGCCACGCTGGGCTGGCTGGCTGCCCTCACCACCGAGGTCCGCCTGCTGTCACACGTGTTCATCCCCGCCTACCGCCACCCGTTGGTCACGGCCAAGTCGTTCATGACCCTCGACCACCTCTCGGGCGGACGGGCGATCCTCGGGGTGGGCGCCGGTCACGTCGAGGGCGAATTCGACGCCCTGGGCGTCCCCTTCGCCGAGCGGGGCCGCATCACCGACGACGCCGTCGACGTGATCCGGGCGGCCTTCGACGACGAGTACCCCGACATCGACACCGATCGCTGGTCGGTGCACGGCGTGGGTCAGTCGCCCCGGCCCACCCAGGCCCACCTGCCCATCTGGGTGGGTGGCTCATCCCGTCCGGCCCTGCGCCGAGCGGCGGAACGGGGCGACGGCTGGTTGCCTCAGGGCCCGCCGCCGGAGGGCATGGAGTCGGCGATCAAGTTCCTGGTCGAGCGTCGGTCCGAGCTGGGTCGCACTCAGCCCTTCGACATCGGCGGGTTCGCCATGCCCATGTACGTCGGCACCCCGGATTGGGACCTCGGACCCCATGCCGTGTCGGGATCGCCCGATCAGCTGGCCGACCAGCTTGGCCAAGCGGCGTCCGTGGGCGCCTCACATCTGCAGGTTCGCCTGCGCAGCCGCAGCGCCGACGAGCTGGTCGACCAGATCGGCATCTTCGGAGCCGAGGTCATCCCACTGACCCGGTGAGCGACGGGCGCCAACCGGTCTCGAGGCAACAGTGGGCCCGGCCAGTGGCCGGAGCCCCGACGAGAGCGAAGCCCGGCCTTTCCCCTGCTCATGGCGGCGTCCGCGAACGTCGTTCGGATAGAGTGCGTCCGCATGGGGAAGGAAGTGCGGGCAGAAAAGGGCGCGGGCACCCCTGTCACGCCGCCCCGACAGGACCAGGATCTGCGCAACCGGCTGCTGGAGGCCGGTCAGCGAGTCTTCGCCGAGACCGGTTACGCCGGGACGCGGGTCGACGACATCATCGAAGCGGCCAACACCTCCCGGGCCACCTTCTACCGGTACTTCAAGAGCAAGAACGCCCTCTTCACCGAGCTGAGCCGGATCTGCTTCGTGGACATGCGGGTGACCACCCGGGCCATCGCCTCGGTGACGCCGGGCAAGGAGGCCCGGGGACAGTTGATCGAGCTCCTGAAGCATTGGCGAGACCTCCTCGATGCCCACGGAGGTGTCATCCGCGCCTGGTTCGAGCGCGATGCGGTCCCCGACTCGACGATCTCGGGCGAGGCGACCAAGGCCTTCGACGCACTGTTCGAGGAGCTGTTGACCCCGATCATGGCGGCCAAGACCGACTCGCGGGTCCACCCCGAAGTGCAAGCGGCGCTGCTGTTCATCCTGATCGACCGGTCCTACAACTACGTGACCTCGCGACAATCACAGGTCAACCCCGATCGTCTGGCCCCGACCCTGGCCACCATGATCGAGCGGTCCTACCTGGGGGCCAGCGCCCGCCCCCAGGGTCGACGCCTCCGCATCGCTCCCCACTGAACCGAGGCACCGGTCCTCAGGCGGGCCAGACGATGCTCTGCAATTCGCTGTAGGCCTCGATGCCGAAGTGCGTTCCGTCCCGACCGACCCCGCTCATCTTGAACCCACCGAAAGGCGTGTGCGGATTCCGACCGGTGGTGTTGATCCCGACGTTCCCGGCCCGGAGTTGGCGAGCCACCTGATAGGCGCGGGACGTGTCCGTGGAGAACACGTAGTCATAGAGCCCGTACGAACTGTCGTTGGAGATGGCGATCCCCTCCTCCTCGTCGTCGAAGGGCACCACCACGATGACGGGCCCGAACACTTCCTCGCGGACCACGTACATGTCGTTCCGGCACTCGGCCAACAAAGTGGGGGCGACAAAGAAGCCCTTGTCGAGATGCTCGGGTCGGCGGCCGTCGACCACGATGTGGGCGCCCTCGTCCTGGCCCGAGGCGATCATGGACTCGACCCGGTCGCGATGCGCCCCCGAGATCACCGGACCGACCACGGTCGACGGGTCGAGTGGATCACCGGTGGTCAACATGCCGGCCGCCGCGGCCAATCCGTCGACCAGTTCCTGATAGATGGACCGATGGGCGATGACCCGCGTGGGGGCCGTGCAGATCTGCCCGGAATGGAAGGCCCACACGCTCATGATGTTGCGTATCGCTCCAGGGATGTCGGCGTCGGCCAGCACCAGAGCTGCCCCCTTCCCCCCCAGCTCCATGAGCAACCGCTTCATGGTCTTGCCACCGGCTTCGAAGATCTTGGCCCCCACCACGGAGCTGCCAGTGAAGCTGATCATGTCGACATCGGGCGAGTCGACCAATGCCGCGCCCACCTCGGGGCTCGAACCGGTGAGCAGGTTCACCACGCCGGGCGGGAAACCGACCTCGTCGAGCACGCGTACCAGCTCGATGCTGCCCAGGGGATCCTGGGGAGCAGGCTTGATGATGACGGTGTTCCCCATGGCCAGGGCGGGACCGATCTTCCCCGCCGTATTGGTCAGCGGGAAGTTGTAGGGCGTAATGCATCCGACCACGCCCACCGGCTGGCGGGCGGCCATGGCCCCCATCAGGGCGCCGGGGGCGAGCGCCGAGGTCGGGCTCTCGCTGGGCAGCAGGGGGATGTCCCAGTTGCGCAGGGCCAGTTCCGCGTTCTCGAACAGGCGGGCACCGCAACCGGGTACCTGGGCCCCGGCCGCCACCGCCTGGATGGCGCCGGTCTCCGCCTGGACCAGGGGCACGATGTCGGCCTCCCGCTCCCGCCACAGCTCCGCCGCCGCCCGCAACAGCGCAGCGCGCTCGGAGCCTGGTCTCTTCGACCAGGAGCCGAACGCCTCCTTGGCCGCGGCCACGGCAGCGGCGGTGTCCTCCAGCGATGCCTCGGGCGCCTGGCCCACCACCTCCTCGGTGGCTGGATTCACGATCGAGTACGTGCCTGCCTTGGGGGTGACCCACTCCCCACCGATTCGGAGCTTCCACTCCTCGTCGGTTCGTGCCACCGTCATGTGCTGGCACCGTCGGTCGGGATCTGGGGCCGCAATTTGGCCTTGATGATCTTGCCGGTGGACGTCCGAGGGAGCTCGTCGACCAGGAAGATCTCCTCGGGCACCTTGAACTTGGCCAGATGCTCGGACACGTAGCTCTGGATGGCGGGGATGTCCGGCTCGGGATGCTCGTCGGCGGGCACGACAAAGGCCACCACCCGCTCGCCCAGCACCGCATCGGGCTTTCCCAAGATGGCGGCGTCAGCCACATGGGGGTGGAGCCGCATCACCGCTTCGATTTCGATCGACGAGATGTTCTCGCCCCCGCGGCGGACGATGTCCTTCTTCCGGTCGACGAAGAAGAAATAGCCCTCGTCGTCGAAGTAGCCGAGGTCGCCGGTGTGGAACCACTGGGCGTCGATGACTGCCGCAGTGGCCTCGTCGTCTTTGAGGTACCCGTCGAAGGAGATGGTGCCCCGGCCGAACACCACCTCGCCCTCCTCGCCCGGGGCGGCGACGGTCCCGTCCTCTCGCAGGATGGTCATGGTGGAATCGGGGAACCGGCGGCCGGCCGATCCGGGCTTCCGGACTTCGTCGAGCCGGGTGTAGGTGCCCATTCCCGCTTCGGTCATGCCGTACCAGTCAATGACCGGAGCCCCGAACCGCTCTTCGATGATGGGAGCGGTCCGGGACGCCCCCAGTGCGATCATGACCCGGAGATTGTGGCGCTTCTCGTGCGGGCTCTCCGGCCGACCGAGGAGGATGTTGACGATGGGCGAGAGGGTGAACAGGAAGGTCGGTCGGTACAGGTCGACCAACTTCCAGAAGCGGGTGCCCGAGAAGCGACGGGGGAAGACCACGCTGGCCCCGTAGATCAGGGACACCATGAGGCCACCCATGCCGTTGCCGTGGAAGAACGGGGTCACCACGATGCCCCGGTCCTTGGAGGTGATCCCGAACATCTCCTCGTAGTCGATCCCGGGCTGGTCGGTCACCTGATTGATAACCGCCTTGGGGCGTCCGGTTGTCGTCCCCGAGGTGTACATGATGTGCTCGGCGAACTCGAACTCTTCGGTCGGGAGGTTTTTGCGGGGGTCCTCGGGTGCACCCTCGATGAGGGTGGCATAAGACACCGACCCGGCGGCCACCGGCTCACCGGCGTCGGCAATGGCGATCACGTGGCGAAGGCCGGGCAGGTCCCGTTTCAGGGCCACGACCCGTTCGGCCAGTTCACTGTCACAGATGACCGCACTCGACTCGGAGTGCTCCAGGATGAAGGAGATCTCCGAATCGGTCCACTCGGGATTGCCGGACACACATCGGAGGCCGGCGGCGCCCACCCCGAGATAGGTCTCGACCCACTGGGGACTGTTGGCGGCCAGCAAGGTGACCGTTGCTCCCGGGGAGACGTCGAGTTCACCGAAGAGGGCACCGCCGATGGCGGCTGCGTTGTGCACCAGCTCGGCATAGGTCCGGGTGCCGTCGGTCTCGGTGATGAGGGCGAGGGCGTCAGGCTGTGCTCCCGCCCACTGAGCGAGCGCTTCGAACAAGGTGCTCATGACATCTCCTCTGTACAACATCGACGAGAGCGGGCAGGGCGCCCGCTCTCAATCCGGTCGGTCAACCGATAGCACGTCAGTCGGCCAGGTAGGTGGCCAACAGGTCCTCGCGGGACGGAAGCTCTGCGTGGGTCCCCGATACGGCGACTCGCCCGGTGGCCAGGACATAGGCCCGGCCGCACAGATCCAGGGCCAGGCCGGCGTTCTGTTCCACCAGCACCATGGCCACCCGGTGGGCGATCGAGTGCAGCGCCTTGAACACCGATTCCACCACCAGCGGAGCCAAGCCGAGCGACGGCTCGTCGAGCAACAGGACCCGGGGCGATGCCAGCAATGCCCGGCCGATGGCCACCATCTGCTGCTCACCCCCCGAGAGCGTCCATCCGCCCCGCTTGCGGAGGCCTCTCAACTGAGGAAAGAGGTCATAGGTGTCGTCGAGGCTGAAGATCGGATCGCGTCCACCTCGTGCCGTTCCGCCGATGAGGAGGTTCTCCTCGACACTGAGGGCACCGAAGAGCCGGCGGCCTTCGGGGATATGGATGATGCCCGACCGGGCGATCATCTCGGGTTGGCGGCGATTCTGGTCGTCGCCGTCGAAGATCACAGCACCGGTCGAGGAGATGAGCCCCGAGATGGCTCGCAACGTGGACGTCTTGCCCGCCCCATTGGCCCCGAGGAGGGCCACCGCCTCCCGTTCGCCGACCTGAAGATCGATGTGATCGACCGCCGGGGTGGGTGTGCCGTAGGTCACGGTCAGGCCTCGCACCTCGAGCAGGGGACGGCTGGCCGTGTCGGCCGAGGCGCCCCGGTCGGGGACAGGGTCGGTGGTCATGCCCACCTCGGTGGTCACACCGCCTCGCCCAGGTAGGCCCGCATCACCGCGGGGTCCAACCAGACCTCTTTGGGAGCGCCGGTGGCGATCTGACGACCGAGCTCCAACACGATGATCCG
The DNA here is from genome assembly GCA_035552655.1 of Acidimicrobiales bacterium. Lineage (GTDB taxonomy): Bacteria > Actinomycetota > Acidimicrobiia > Acidimicrobiales > RAAP-2 > DASXMT01. The sequence continues at coordinate 15,455 of DASZLD010000177.1, read as the reverse complement.
ATGGCAGAGCTGCTCGATGAAGGCGATCTTGTGCTCGATCAGGACCAGGCTAATCCCGTCCGCCGTCACCTGGCTCAACAGGTCGGCCAGGCGGCCCGTCTCGGTGGTGTTCAACCCGGCAGCGGGCTCGTCCATGAGCAACAGCCGCGGCTTGGCCATCAGGGCCCGGGCGATCTCGAGTCGCCGGCGCTCGCCGTAGGACAGGCCTCCGGCCGGTCGATTGGCCCTGTCCAGCAGCCCGACCCGGTCGAGGATGTCGCACGCCTCCTGCCAGCGCCCCTTCTCCCGCCGCCACATGGCCGGCCGCAGGGGCCAGGCACCGAGCAGGCCGCGCAGGGCCAGATCGGGCGAGGTGACCAGTGTGTTCTCCAGGCAGGTGAGCTCGGCGTCCACCTGGGGCGTCTGATATGTCCGGAAGACTCCGTTGCGGGCCATGACGCCGGGACGACCGAACGACACCGATCTTCCCTCCACCTCGATCCGACCACGCGCCGGCACCAAGCCGGACACCGCGTTCAAGAAGGTCGACTTGCCCGACCCATTGGGGCCGATGAGCCCGACCACCTCGCCGCCGCTGTCGATGGACAGGGACACGTCGTCAACGGCCACCACACCGCCGAACCTCACGGTCATCCCTTTGCAGTCAAGGAACACGCTCATTGTTCTGCTCGCTGTTTCCGCTTGGCCCGCCGCGCTCGGAACTCGGCGGGCAGCGAGGTCAGGCCACCGGGCAGGACCAGGATGACGGCGAGAATGGCGATGGCGTAGACCAGCTGCTCGTAGTTCTGCCAGCTGCTCAGTACCTGGGGCAGCACGGTCAACACGATGGCGCCGATGATCGGGCCCCACACCATGCCGATCCCTCCGAGGAGCACCATCAACAAGACCAGCAAGGCCACGCTCACCGAGGCGGCCGAGGAGAAGGAGTTGAGATCGACGAACCCGGTGGTGGCGCCCAACAGCGATCCGGCCGCGCCCATGTAGGCGGCGCCGGCGGCAAAGGCCACCACCTGCAGGTAGTTGGCCCGCAGTCCCGAGGTCTTGGCCACCAGGCCCATGTCGCGGACAAAGGTCAGATCGCGTTGGGCCGGAGAGCGCTCGAACAGCAGCAGCAGGGCCGTGCAGATCAGGGCCACCCCGGCGATGAGGTAGTACTGCTTGGTCTGAGTGTCGAACTGGTAGCCGAACAAGGTGGCCGGGGGAATGCCGAATTTGCCCTCGTCCCCGCCGGTGAACGAGGTCCAGTTCTCCAAGACGATGATCACCAGTCCGCTGAAGGCCAGGGTGGCGATGGCGAAGTGAATGAGCGGCGACCGGGCCAGCAGCAGCTTGGTCAGTCCGCCCAGGGCGGCGGTGACGACCACGGCAGCGATGAACCCGAGCAGGAAACCGTGGTCGGTCGACACCCAGGCCGATGTATACGCGCCGACGGCGTAGTACGCAGGCGTGGCGAAGCTGAACTGACCGGCCAAGGCGAACTGGAAGTAGAAGCCCAACGACAGGATGGCGAACAGGCCGGAGTTGATGGCGATGTTGTAGCCGTAGCCACTGGTCACCACCAGGGGGACCAGTGCGGCGACGACGGTCACCGCCAACCAGGTGCGCCCTTGGTGGCGGGTGTAGACCGTCGGACGAACCAGGCGGGCCGCCAGTTTCTCCGATGCGCTGGTCAGCGGGCTGGCCGACGCCGGCGGGCCGCTCTCAGTAACGGACACCGACTGTCGCTTTCACGAGTCCTTCGGGACGGAAGACCAGGGCCACCAACAAGATGATGAACGGATAGGCCTCGTTCAGGTTGGGGGCGACATAGCCGGCCAGCAATTGCTGGGCCACTCCCACCACCACCGCTGCGGCCACGGCCCCACCCACCCGGTCGAAGCCCCCGAGCACGACGGCGGCAAAGGAACCGAGCATGAGGGTGAACCCCAGCGTGGGCGAGGCGGAGAGAATGGGAGCGATGAGCAGGCCCCCGAGCCCGGCCACTGCGGCCGACAGCCCGAACATGATCATGGTCAGTCGTCCGGCCCGGATCCCCTGGAGGAGGGCGGCCTCCCGATCGGAGGACACGGCCCGGACCTGGCGCCCCAGCGTCGTGCGTTGGAGCATGCCCTGGATCATCAAGAAGACCACGATGGTCACGACGATGATGAGCACGTCCTGGTAGGGAATGGCGGCACCGAACACGTGCCACACCCCGCTGCCGAAGGGGGAGGGCAGCGTGCGCGGGGTATTGGTGAAGATGAGCCCGATCACTGCTTCGATCAACAGGGACAGGGCGAACGTCGAGATGACGATGGCCAGTAAGGGCCGTTTTCGAAGGGGGGCGTAGCCGACCCGCTCCACCACCACCCCCACCCCGAACGACAGGATGATGGCCATCACATAGGAGAGCCCGGTGGGCAGGTTGAGGTCGACCAGGAGCCAGATACCGAAGTAGGCGCCCAGGGTCAGGAGGTCGCCCTGGGCGAAATTGACCACGCCGGTGGTCTTGAACAAGAGGACGATGCCGATGGCGATCAGCCCGGTGATGGCCCCGTCGGCGATGCCAGAGAAGAGGATGGCGATGAATCGGGCCATGGACGAGCTAGGCGATCTGGAACATTTCGGACGACGTGGTTCTCATCAGGTTTCCCCCTCAATCGTGCAGCCTCGGGGGCCGGCACCATCACGAACAGTGCCATTGTGGCCGTGACCCGCCGCCGCGTCAAGAATCTACCAATCGGATGTTTGACACGGTTTTCGCTTGGTACTAGACCGGTGTGCTGGGTGTCGTGCCCACCGGTGGCGGGACGGGCCGGCGGCGAGAAGGAGTGGGATAGCGTCTCGGCCCATGCTGCCCACGGTGGTCCTCATCCACGGGTCGGGCCACACCTCGCTGATCTGGGACGACGTGGTGGCCAAGCTCGATGGACCGGCTCTGGCCGTCGACCTTCCCGGTCGGCGGCGGCGGCCGGCTGACCTCACCCTGGGAACCATCGAGGCTTCGAGTGCGGCGGCGGCATCCGACGTGGAAGCGGCCGGCGCCCACCGGGTCGTCCTCGTCGGCCACTCGTCGGGAGGCCTCATCCTCCCCTCCCTCGCCGCCCGGCTGGGGGCCCGGGTCTGCCATCTCGTCTTCGTGGCCGGGCTCATCGCCGCTGACGGCCATTCGGTGAGCGAGATCATTGCCCCCAACGACCCTGACTCCATGCTGGCCACCCGCGACGCTCTGTGCCAGCAGTACTCGGGGACCACGTTCGGCGGGCTGTCCGACGGAGAGCCGCCGATCGACACCGACCTGGGCCTGACCGAGGACGTCCGCACGGTGGGGAGCATCGAGTCCCTCACCCTCATGTACCAGCCGGTGTCATGGCAGGGCGTCTCCCCGTCGCTGCCTCGGAGCTTCGTCCGCTGCCTGGCCGATCCCATCCAACCGCGCGACATGCAGGCCCGGTTGATCGCGAGCGCCGGGGCCGACGAGGTGTTCGACATCGATGCCGATCACACGCCGGCGGTGAGCCGACCCGACGAGCTGGCCCGCTTCGTGAACCGGGTGGCCGCCCGCTATGCGGTCAACGATCCAACCGGGCCATGACCACGGTGGCCAGGCGATCGTGGTTGCCGGCGTCACGGACCTCCACCCGCACGGTGTGATCATCGAGGGCCACGGCCGACGTGCGGGCGGGTCCGACGCGCACGGCTGAGAGGTAGCGCACCTCGAGCTCGAGCACCCGGGTCCCGGTGAGGCTCTCGGCCGCCAGTTCGGCCAGCACCGCCACCACCCCACCCTGGAGGGTGCCCGACGGCTGGTTCACGTACGGTCCGCGCTCGATCAACACCACCCCGGGCGAGAGCACCCGTGCCCCCAGCGCCTCGGCGATGGGCCGGTTGAGCGCGTTGCCCGAGGTCCGCCCGGCGGACAGAGGCCCGACCACGTCCTGGGGTCGCGGCGAAGCGACGAACGTGGCGTGGGACAGAGCCACCACGGCTCCGGTGACCGGATGGCGGAAGTCGGTCTCGGCCACGATGGTGGTGCGGCCCTGCTTGAGCAGCTTGCCCACGATGTCGAGCCGATCCCCGCCCACGTCGCCCAGGATGCGCGCCGTCAGGTCGAGGGTCAGGGCCAGCTTCGGCGCGCAGGCCATGCCGGCCAGCGTCCCCGTCCACACGTCGGACATGGTGGCCAGCACCGACGCCCGGACCTGCGAGGAACCCGGGGCGCGCAGTTCGTCGGTGATCTGGAGCCAGCCCCGTGAGACCCCGTCACTGATGTCCTGGGTGTACCCGAGGTCCTGGAGGAACAGCCCCTCGGGCGTGTGGGCGAGCGCGCCCATGGTCAACCGGTGCCGAAGCAGGTATGCGTGGCGCGGATGGGATCGGGCCTGAGCCGACCGATGCTCAGCGACCGGTGAACGTCGGCTTCCGCTTCTCGATGAAGGCCGACGAGGCCTCTTTGAAGTCATCGCTCAAGAAGGTGGCGCCCTCCAGAGCCAGGCCGATCTCCAGGATCAGGTCCAGGCGTTCCCGCAACACCTGGTTGACCGCCTTCTTGGTCCACTTGAGGGCCAGGGTGGGGCCATCGGCCAGGCGCCGGGCCACGGCGGTGGCCTCGTCGAGCAACTGGTCGGCGGGCACCGCCTTGTGGATCATGCCCATGCGGGCGGCATCGGCTCCGGTGATCCGGTCCCCCGTCAGCAAGTGGTACTTGGCCTGGCCGAAGGGCAACAGCAGGGGCCACAGGACGGCACCACCGTCCCCGGCCACCAGGCCCACATTGACGTGCGTGTCGGCGAAGTAGGCGTCCTCGGTCGCCAACACGATGTCGCAGAAGAGGGCGATGGTGGCCCCGAGGCCCAGTGCGAATCCCTGGACGGCGGCGATGATGGGCTGCTCGATAGCCAACATGGAATAGAGCAGCTCCTTGCTGCCCAAGATGGAGTCCACCCGCTCCACCGCGGTGGGCGTAGCCGCCGACATCATCTTGATGTCTCCCCCGGCGCAGAACGCCCGCCCTTCACCGCGCAGCAACACCGCACCCACTGACTCGTCCTTGCGGATGAGGGCTATGAGGTCATCGAGATCCTCATGCACAGCGCCGTCGATGGCGTTCATGTTGTCGGGACGGTTGAAGGTCAGCGTCAGGAGACGTCCGTCCTGGTGGGCGAGGACCTTTTCGAACCGGCTGTAGTCAGACATGCGACATCCTTCTCCCCGTAACGTGACGATTGCGTCTCATCGGTGCTTGGACCCTACCAATCCGCTTCGAGCAACGCCTCAAAGCTTGGCGATGACGTCGTCGGCGAACCGGGCGGTGAAGTCGCGCACGTCGTCGGCCGAGACCCGGCCGTTCACCGGCATGGCCCCGGCCACCACCCGGGTCACGCCCAGCTCCTGAGCTCGCCGGATGGTGTCGAGGTCGGTGCCCACCCCGGCGGTGAACTCGAAGGGAAGATCCTGGCGTCCGGATCGACGGCGGTGCTCCCGGATCACGTCCACCTTGGCCGCCAGTTCGTCGAGATCGTTGCACCCGATCTCGATCCACCCATCACCGAGCTGGGCGGCCCGGCGGAGCGCGGCGTTCGAGGCACCGCCGATCTCGATGGGGATGCTCGGCTTCTGCAGCGCCATGGGTGAGAAGGTCAAGGGGCCGACGTCATAGAACTCACCGTGGTGCTCGACCGTCTCCCCGGTCCAGAGCTCACGGAGCAGGCCGATGATCTCGTCCATGCGCCGACCGCGATCGCTGAACGACTGCCCGACGATGTCGAACTCGCCCTCGAGCCAGCCCACCCCGGCGCCCAGGGTGACCCGCCCGCCTGACAGTCGGTCGAGGGTCACCACCGATCGGGCGGTGGCGATGGGGTGCCGCAGCGGGAGGATGAACACGTTGGTGGCCAGGCGGATGGTCTCGGTGGCGCTGGCCACCGAGCCCAGGACCACCCAGGGATCGTAGAGCGGCGTCTCGGGGGTGATGGGAGGAAACCCGCTCTCGGTGTACGGGTAGGTGGCCGGCATCTCCGCCGGGATGACCAGGTGCTCGGGCATCCACACCGATTCGAAGCCGTTCTCCTCGGCCGCCCGGGCCACCGAGGCATAGTGCCTGGGGCTGAGACCGAAGAAGGGTAGGCCGAACTTCATCACCATCTCCTCGCTGGAGCACGGTCGGCCCCGTCGTTGTCGTTCATCTCGCTCGTGCTATCCGGCTGGCCAGGGAGCGTGCTCGGGGGCCTCGTCGCTGAGACGGAACTGGGGCAGGGCGAAGTCGTCGGTGAGATCGACGAAGCAGACCTCGACCCGCTTGCCGATGGCCACGTTGGCCTCGTCCTCGGGACGGGTGGAATCGTCCCGTTGGACCAGATTGGTGATCAACCGCAGGGACACGGTTTCGTCCTCGATGCCCCAGCGCCAGGTCACGCTGCGCTGCTCGTCCAGCTCGACCAGCACCACGGGGTAGGGAACCCAGTCGGCGAAGGCGGGCTGAATGGCCTGGGTCACGATCTCGAAGCTGTAGATGACCCCCTTGCCGCTCACTGCCTGCCATTCCCAGCCCCCCGAAGTGCAGAAGGGACACGAGGCGCCGATGATGCCGCGCAACAGGCCGCAGCCCGTGCATCGCTGCACCACCAGCGACCCGGCCCGGGCTGCCTCGTAGTAGCCACGATGCTCGGAATCGGTCGGCTGCACCTCCAAGATGAGGTTCATGTAGTCGGCCACCGCTATCTCCCCAGGATCAGGGCGCTGGACACTGCGGGCGTGCCCCAACCCATGTTCATGGCCAGCTCGACGTCTTCGACCTGTCGGCACCGGCCCTCGCTGTAGTCATAGCTGTGTTTGCCCTCCCGCCAGCCGGGACAGCCGTCGTCGGCCTGGTGGCGAAGTTGGCGAACGTTCTCGATGACCAGGTTCATCCCGTGGGTGTATCCCTCACACAGTTGACCGCCGCTGGTGTTGTTCGGTCGCGCCCCACCCAAGTTGATGGCGCCGCTCGACACGTACTCCCCTCCCTGGCCGGGATCGCAGAACCCGTAGCCCTCGAAGAGCAGGACAGGGGTGAAGGTGAAGGCGTCGTAGCAACCGGTGACCTGCACGTCCTCGGGCTCGACGTCGGCATTGCGAAAGGCCACCCGGCTGGCGTAGTACCCGGCCTGCCTGGTGATGGGATCGCACTGGTAGTGGCTGTGCATGCCCTGGAAGGGCTTGTTGACCCTGCCGGCCACCGACTTGATCTTGATAGGGCGCTGGCGCAGATGGCGGGCCCGGTCGGCCGAGGTGACAATGATGCAGGTGGCATTGTCGGTCTCGATGCAGCAGTCCAACAGATGGCAGGCCGGCTTGACGATCCACCGGGAGTCGAGCACGTCGTCCACCGTGAGCCGCTTGTTGTAATAGGCCCGGGGATTGTTCGAGGCGTGGTTGGAGCAGGCCACCTTGACGTGGGCCAGCTGCTCGCTGGTCGTCCCGTACTCGTACATGTGGCGGGCGAAGGTCAGCTGAAAGTTCTGCGCCGGGCTGGTCATGCCGTAGGGCGTGGTGTCGAGGTCGGGACCCACCACCACCTTGGCCGGAGGACGGCCCTGACCGATCGAGCCACCCTGGCGCAAACCCGAGTACCCGTTCATCGAGCGGTAGACGGCCACGGTGTGACACAACCCGGCCTCGATCACACCGGTGGCGATGCCGATGATGGTCTCGGTACTCGAGCCCCCGCCGAAGGTGTCGGTATAGAAGTCGAGCCGGATGCCCAGGTCGGTGGCGATGGTCTGGGACAGCGTCGAGTCGCCGACGTGGTAGTTGAGCATGCCGTCCACGTCCCAGGGATGCAGGCCCGCATCCTCCATGGCATTGCGCACCGCCTCGGTCCCCAGGTCCCGGGTGCTGCGGCCCGAGTTCCGGCTGTAGCTGGTCTCCCCGATCCCGACGATGCAGTACTTGTCTCGCAAACCGGCCATGTGTTCCCCCTTGTGCCACCGTCAGCCTAACATCCGTTTGATAGGTACAACTGGTCCGACGGGGCCGCCGCCTCCTCAGCCCTCGCCCAGCCCGAACAGAGGGACGGGAACCCCGTCATCGTCGGTGACGAACCGCGCCGTTGCGCCACCCTGGCGCCGGGTCTGCCGCTCGGACACCATCAGGAAGGCGGCAGGGACGGCGGCGGCGGCGGTGATCCCCAGTGCCCACCAGAACGTGTTGCCGAAGGCGCGGGCCAAGCCCTGCTTTCCCGCGCTGGCCCCCCCGGCCGAGGTCGTGGCGTCGGCGATGTTGTGGGACAGGATGACGGCGAGGATGGCCGTCCCCACCGATCCACCCACGCGCTGGATGACGCTCAGCTGTGGGCTGGCGTCGTGGATCTCATCCGGTTTGAGCACGGCAAAGGCCGCGGCCATGGACGGCATCATCGACGAACCCACACCCACGCCCCGCACCACCAAGGTGGCCCCGATCCAGACGTACGAGGTGTGGGCACCCAGGAACACCAGGGGCAGGGTGAACACAGCGGTGATGATCACGCCGCCCAGCGCCACGATGCCCCCTCCCACCCGGTCGACCAAGCGACCGGTGAACCCCATGGCGATGGCCACCCCGATGCCCTGGGGTATGAGGAGCAGCCCGGTGACCACCGGGTCGGTGCCCCGCACGTTCTGGAAGTACAGGGGCAACAGGATCATGCCCCCGAAGATCGCCGCCCCCAGGCAGAAGGTGGCCACCGAGGCGGCCACGAAGGTCGGTTTCTGGTACAGCCGGGTGTCGAGGATCGGTTCGGGCACCCGCCGGGCATGCCAGGCGAAGGCAGCGATGAGGAGGAGGCCGACGACGAGAGACACCACCCACCGAAGGGTGTGCCCCGATTGGATCTCGGCCAGGCCATAGATGGCGGCGGGCAGCCCCACGGCCAAGAGGGCCAGACCGGTCACGTCGAGCCGTCCGGCCGGCTCGGGCCGGTCAGAGGGTAGGAAGCGCACCGACACCAGCACGGCCACGATGCCGACGGGAATGTTCACGTAGAAGATCCAGTGCCAGCTCAGGTGCTCGAGCAACAGGCCGCCCACGGTGGGCCCGATGATCGGTGCCATCACGGTGGGGATGCCCACCATGCTCATGGCCCGTCCGATCCGGCGGGGACCGGCCGCTCGGGCCAGCGCCGTCTGGCCCACGGGAAGGATGAGGCCGCCGCCGATGCCCTGGATCACACGGAAGGCCACCAGCGAGGTGGTGGACCAGGCCAGCCCGCACAAGGCCGAGCCCAGCGTGAACAGGATGATGGCCGCGATGTAGAGCCGCTTGGTCCCGAACCGGCGAGTGGCCCAACCGGAGATGGGGATGACCGCGGCCAGGGCCAGCAGGTAGGCGGTGACCACCCATTGAATGGAGTCCAAGTTGGTGTGCAGGTCGATGGACAACGTGTTGAGGGCGACGTTGACGATGGTGGTATCGAGCACCGACATGATCGAGCCGAGCACGACGGCACAACCGATGCGGACGACGGCCCGGTCGAGCTGGTCACCGCCGGCGGGGCCGGAGTCGGGAGGCGGGCTCATGGCGCATCACGATAACGGTCCAGCAGGCGGGCACCAATTGCACCAACCAACCGGTAGTTTGCCTTGGCCCTGCCGGCGCCGTAGCTTCACTGGCGGCGACACTCGGTCGCCGCTCGACGTGAACGGGGGATGACGTGCTTGCGCTCTCACAGCTGCTGGAAGCACTCCGGATGGAACCGGTCGGAGAGGGACGACTGGTGGCCCAGAACGTCGGCGAGGGGCGTGATGTGGTCTTCGGTGGTCAGATCCTGGCCCAGACCATCGTCGCCGCCACCGATGCGCAACCGGGGAAGGAAGTGAAGACGGTGCAGACCATCTTCGCCCGCGGGGGCAGGGTCACCGAGCCCCTCGACCTGGTGGTCGAGACCATGCACGGGGGACGCACCTTCGGCAGCGTCACCGTCACCGTCTCCCAAGGCCCGCGGTTGTGCGCCCGCTCGCTGGTGCTCCTGCACGACCCCGAGCCCGACCTCATCCGGCACGCCGATCCGGCGCCCACGGTCGACGCCCCCAGTGCCACCCCGTCCCACGACTATGAGTTCGACGGCTGGGAGATGGGCGTCGTCGGTGGTGTTGACCTGTCCGACCCCGACGACGTGGGCGAGGCCGAGCTCCTGGTCTGGACGCGGTTTCGCGATGCGCCCGATGACCTCGTCACCAGCCAAGCGCTGCTGGCCTACTCCACCGACGGTTTCCTGATCGGGACAGCCATGCGGCCCCACGAGGGCATCAGCCAGGCCCAGGCCCACCTGGCCATCTCCACCGGCGTGGTCAGCCACACACTCACCTTCCACGAGCCGTTCCGGGCCAATCAGTGGATGCTCCTGGCCCAGGAGAGCTCGTATGCGGGCCGAGGCCGGAGCTATGGACGGGCCCACGTGTTCACCGAGGACGGCACGCTCATCGCCTCGTTCGTCCAGGACGCCATGATCCGCAGCTTTCCGGACTCCGCCGGGGAGCGACCGGTCCTTTGAGCCGCAAGGCCTGCGTCGTCGGCATCGGCGAGACGGCGTACACCAAGCGGGGAGCGGCCACCGAGCGGGAGTACGTGTTGGCCTGCCGGGCCATCCTGGCCGCACTGTCGGACGCCGGCATTGCCCCGGCCGAGGTCGACGGCCTGGCCCCCTTCGCCGATGAGCGCAGCAGCCCGTGGACCCTGGCCAGCGATCTCGGCCTCCGCCAGCTGCGGTTCGCCGCCACCACGGCCATGCCCGGTGGCGGCGGGGCCTGTGGCGCCATGCTCGAGGCTGCGCTGGCCGTGGAATCGGGTCAGGCCGAGGTGGTCGTGGTCTACCGATCGCTGTGCCAGGGACAGTTCGCCCGCATCGGACGGACCGAGGCCACCGGGGGCGGCGATTCCTCCCCCACGGTGTTGGAGACGGGGTTGGAGGCCGACGCCCTCCAGGCCTTCACCGCCCCCTTCGGCGTGCTCGGGCCTTCGGTCATGTTCGCCTTGCCCATGCGCCGCCATATGGAGGTGTACGGAACCACCAGCGAGCAGCTGGGCCGCGTGGCTGTCACCCAGCGGGACCACGCCTCGCGCAACCCGCGGGCGGTCATGGGCCCTCGGCCACTGACCCTGGCCGACCACCAAGGAGCACGGCTGGTGGTCGACCCCTACCGGCTGTTCGATTGCTGCCTGGAGACCGACGGCGCCTGCGCCGTTGTCGTCACCACGGCCGAGCGGGCGTCGGACGCCCGAGGACGGCCGGTGGCGGTGTTGGCCGCGGCCGAGGGTACCGACGGGGCACAGCTGGGGGGTGCCGCGGCCAACGCCGGTGCGACGGCAACCGGCTATGCCCACGGCGGGGCCGCGGGGGTGGCTCGGCGCTTGTTCGGACAGGCCGGCGTGAGCCCGGGCGACGTTGACGTGGCCCAGCTCTACGACAACTTCAGCGGACAGGTCCTTCTCGGCCTGGAGGACTTCGGATTCTGCGCTCCGGGGGAATCCGGCCTCTTGGCCCAGTCAGGCGCGCTGGCCTGGCCCGACGGTTCGCTGCCCACCAACACGGCAGGGGGAAACCTGTCCGAGGCCTACCTGCAAGGCCTGAACCACGTCATCGAAGGCGTGCGCCAACTGCGCGGGGAGTCCACCAGCCAGGTGGCCGACGCTCAGCTCTGCCTGGTGACCAGCTCGCCGGGCATCCCGACCAGCGCCATCCTCTTGGGGCGAGCATGAACGAGCGCTGGTTCCCCGACGCCATGCCCTCCCCCGCCGTCACCGACGACACCCGGCCGTTCTTCGAGGCCGCGCTCGAGCACCGACTGGTCATCCAGCGCTGCGCGTCCTGTGGCACCCATCGTCACCCGCCGCGACCGCTGTGCCCGTACTGCCACTCCTTTGCCGCGGCCTGGACCCAGGTACCGGGAACCGGGACGTTGTTCACCTATGCGGTGGTCCACCAGGCGCTGTTGCCCGTCCTGGTCGATGTGGTCCCCTACGTGGTGGCCATCGTCGAGCTCGACGGCACCGGGGGGACCCGGCTCACTTCCAACCTGGTGGACGCCCCCCTCGACTCCCTGCGCGCCGGACTACCGGTCGAGGTGACGTGGGAGGACATGAGCCCGAGCCTGGCCCTCCCCCGGTTCCGCCTCCGCTCCGAGTGACCGTCGATGCCGGGCCGACCGACGCGGTTGACCGCCGTCCCGGGCGGTCGTAACCTAACATCCGTTTGATAGGTACCGTCTGCCCCCGGTGGCAGGGACACCTGCCGCAGAGCGGTCAGGCCAACTCGACGACACGCATCGGAGCCCGAAGCCCATGATCGCCCCCTCGCTCGACGAACCGACCCGCACCACCGACGCCATCATCGGTGCCTTGTCCGAGGCGGGCATCGAGCTCGTGCTGGGCATGCCCGGCGGTTACACCGGCACGCTGTTCAGCTCGCTGCACGATCACCCGACCATCCGGGTGGTCCAGGTGCGCGAGGAGGCAATCGGGTCAGCCATGGCCGATGCCTACGGGCGCACCACGGGAAAGCCCGTGGTGGTGATGGGCCAGGGCGAGTGGATCGCCGGCAACGCCGGCCAGGGCTTCCTCGAGGCCCTGCTGGGCAGCGCGCCCATCCTCGTCCTGACCGAGATGTCCGACGGCGGCCCGCTCTCCCATCACGGCTACTACCAGTCGGGCACCGGTGACTACGGGAGCTGGGATGCGGTCTCCGCCCTCCGAGGGGTGACCAAGCGGGTGATGGTCAGCCATGATCCGGCCCAGGCCGTCCAGCACACCCAGCTGGCCATCAAGCACGCACTAGTGGGCGAGCCCGGACCGGTGGCGGTGATCTACCACGGCGACGCCCTGAAGGGGACGGTCGGGCCCGACTCGGTACCCCGCATCTATCCCACCCGCGCCTACCTGCCTCGCCGGTCCCAGGCGGTGGACGCCGACGTGCTCAAGGACGCCGCCGGTGCCCTCCGGTCCGCCATCCGGCCGGTCATCATCGCCGGCAACGGGGTCCGGGTGGGCCAGGCCGGTGACGCCCTGTTCGCCCTGGCCCGCGCCCTCGATGCTCCCGTGGCCACCACCGCCGCCGGCAAGGGGGTGTTCCCCGAGGTCGACCCGCTGGGGGCCGGGGTGATGGGTACCTTCGGGACGCCTGAGGCCAACGTCGTGGTCGGGGGGGCCGATGTCATCCTGGCCGTCGGGACCAAGCTGGCCCCCATCGACACCGCCGACGAGAGCACCGCCTTGATCGACCCGACTCGACAGATCCTCATCCAGATCGACGTGGAGCCGCTGAACGTCAGCTGGACCTATCCCATCGACCACCCGTTGGTGGGCGAAGCGGGCTACATCATGGACCGGCTGGCCGACGCGGTGAACGGCCAACCGGGGGCGGTCCGCCCCCAGCGGGGCGCGGCGCGAGTGGCCGAGGCCATCGAGGCCCACGGTGAGCTCGACGGGGCCGAGTTCACCTCGGACGAGGTCCCCATCGCCCCGCAGCGAACCATCCGGCTCCTCCAAGAGACGTTCCCGGCCGACGGCATCATCACCTGCGACGCCGGCGAGAACCGGCTGTTCATGATGCACTGGTACCGGACCAAGTCATCGAGCAGCTATCTGCAGCCGGCTGCCGGTGGGGGCATGGGCTACTCGGTGGCCGCCGCCCTCGGGGCCAAGTTGGCCTGTCCCGAGCGACCGGTCCTGGCTGTGTGCGGCGACGGCGGGTTCGCCATGTCCATCCACGCCCTCATGACCGCGGTGCAGGCGCGCATTCCCATCACCGTGGTCGTGTTCAACAACAACGCCTTGGGGTGGGTGCTGCACGGCATGGGCGAGCGGGCCGTGGCCGCCGGGTTCGACGAGTTCGACCACGCCGCCATCGCCCGATCGGTCGGTTGCGACGGGGTCCGGGTCACCAGCACCGACGAGCTGCGCGACGCCTTGTCGTCGGTGGCCGATCGGACCATCCCCTTCGTCATCGACGTGCCCACGTCGCTCAAGACGTCGTTCAAGGACATCGTCCAGTCGCTGGCTGGCGACCGGTGGAAGGCGGGCGAGTAGGCCGGTCCGACCGATCAGCCGCCGGGCTTGTCCCACTCCAACGGATAGCGGATGAAGGATCGATCGAGATCGGTGACCGACTGGCAGCCCAGGAGCCGAAGGGTGCGGTCCATGTCGACGCGCAGCATGGAGAGGATTGCTTCGACTCCGGGCTCACCGGCTGCGGCCAAACCGTAGGCCCACGCCCGGCCGATCATCACGGCCCGGGCCCCGAGGGCCACGGCGCGGACGACGTCGGAGCCCCGGCGCACACCGCCATCGACCAACACCTCGACCGAGTCGCCCACGGCGTCGAGCACCTCGACCAGAGCGGGGAGGGTGGCCGGCATGCCGTCGAGCTGACGGCCGCCGTGATTGGACACCACGATGGCAGAGACGCCGCAATCCACGGCCCGACGGGCGTCGTCGCCGGTGATCATGCCCTTGGCAATGATCGGGCCCCGCCATTGCTCGCGGATCCACGAGAAGTCCTCCCACCGGGGCGGGGCCGCGGTCCACTCCATGAGCGCCTCCTCCACCCTCATCGGGTGGTCGGGGGGGCCGAGGGTGGTCGCGTTCACGATGTCGAGCTGAAATCGATCTCGGGCGAACTCCATCAGCCAGTCGGGGTGCAGAGCCACCTGGGGAGCGAACTTGACCATGTTGTGCAGGTTCATCTGGAGCGGAGGCTTGACCCCGTTGCGCAGGTCCCGTTCGCGGTTGCCTGGGAACTGGGTGTCCATGGTCACCACCAGGGCTTCGAAGCCGGCTCGTTGGGCTCGATCCACCAGCTGGGCCGCACCCGGCCGTCCGCCCAGGAAGTAGAGCTGAAACCAGGCGGGGCCGGTGGCCGCAGCCATCACTTCTTCCATGGTGTGTCCCGACATGGAGCTGAGGGTGAAGGCGGTACCGGCCTGACCGGCGGCAACTGCCGCGGCCACGTCGCCGTGCCGATCCATCATCCTGGTGAAGCCGACCGGGCCGAGGAGCACCGGCATCGAAAGGGACCGGCCCAAGACGGTGGTGGACAACGAGGGAGCGGGGTCGCCCGGCGTCACCCCCATCGAGGGTCGGAAGCCGACGGCCATCATCGCCGTTCGATTGGCCCGCATGGTGCTCTCGCTCTCGGCCCCACCGTCCAGGTAGTCGAACACGGCGCGGGGCACCCGGCGCCGGGCCAGGGTCCGGGCTCGATCCACGGTGAAGAGCCGGGACGGGTCCCGGTACGCAGCCCGGAGGCGACGGCCGATGGTGCGAGCTCGCTCGCTCAGCTGACCTCCTGGAGCCATGTCACACCATCGCACAGCCGGAGGCGAGTGGCCCCGCTCAGGCCGGGGCGGGGACCTTGGCGTCGAGCAGGCCCATCATGTTGCCGCCCATGATCTTTCTGATGTCCTGTTCGGGCAGGCCGGCCAGCTCGTCGACATAGGACACCGGTTGGGCCAGGCCCTCGACGT
>DASZLD010000176.1:0-6902 GCA_035552655.1 Acidimicrobiales bacterium | reverse complement strand
GTCGAGCTGGGTGCGTTCGTCGTCCAGCGGCACATCGAACGAACCCATCAGCGTCTCCCATCACGTCGCAGGCCGAGGGCCACAGCAGCTGGTGCGAACGGCGGCCCACGGCGACGTTGACGATCCTGGTCTCAGGACTCCAGGCCTACAAGTCGGCGCAGGTTGATCAGTAGATCGTGTCTCTCCAGCCTTGCCGCGGAACAACACGCCAGGAGTACATGAGACCAGGTCTACGACCGCTGGGCTCGTTCGTCGACCACCGAGGCCAACACCCGACTCCGATGCTCGGCCGCGTCGCCCCACGCCGGCGTCAATGCCCATGCCCGCTTGAGGAACAGGTGCAGATCACACTCCCAGGTGTAGCCAATGGCCCCGTGGACCTGCAAGGAGACCCGCGCTGCCTCGGTGGCGGCCTCCGAGGCGTAGGCCTTGGCCATCGATGCTCGCCGACTGGCGTCGGACGCGCGGTGGGCCAGTGACCAGGCCGCGGCGTAGGTGACGGGTCGGGCGAACTCCAGCTTCACCTGCGCTCCGGCCAGGAGGTGCTTCACCGCTTGGAAGCTGCCGATGACTCGGCCGAACTGCATGCGCTCCTTGGCGTAGTCGGCGGCGATGGTGATCAGCCGATCGGCCAGCCCCACCAGCTCGGCGGCAGTCCCCACCGCGGCCCGGTCGGCCAAGACGGCGAGCGCCAACTCGGCATCGGATCCGGCGGCAACGAGTGTGTTGTGAGCCGGGGTCCAGTCCACCGTGCCCAGGCGACGGGTGGGATCGAGCGAGGAAACGGGGACGACTCCGACCTCCTCGGCCGGTACGGCGTGGATCTCGGGGCCGACATCGGGCGATGCGTGTTCCAGGATGTACAGGTCGGCCCCCACTGCGCCCGGTACTGCGGGCATGCCCGACAACCCGATGGCGGCGATGGCGTCGCCCTCGGCGATGAGCGGAAGCCAATGGTTGGACAGCGCGCCGATCTCTGTGCCGCGCTCGGGCCCGAATCCCGTGCGGGCCAGGAGCGGTGCAGCCAGCGCGGTGGTCTCGAGCAGCGGTTCGGGGAGCGCGGCCCGACCGGCCTCTTCGAGCAGCAGGACCAGATCGAGGTCGGTCAGTCCGAGTCCCCCGTGCAGCTCGGGAATGGTGAGACCGACAATGCCCATGTCGGCCAGCGTCTTCCAGCGAGCCGTATGCACCAACGATGGAGTAGGCGCGGACGGTGAGGACGGAGCATCAGATGCAGTGCCGGTGCCCCCATCGGTCCCCCCATCGGGCCCGACGGCGGCATCGAACACGGCGCGGAGATCGGCCGGCGTGCACTCCCGGTCCAGCATCTGACGCACTGCGTCTCGGAAGTCGGTCTGCTGTTCAGTGAAGGAGAATTGCATGATCAGCCGCGCGGCAGTCCCAGCATCCGTTCGGCCACCACGTTCCGCTGGATCTCATTGGTGCCGGCGTAGATCGTGCCCGAAATGGCGAACAGGAAACCGTCGAGCCAGGGGTTGGATGTCGACGGGCCGTGGAACTCCGCTTCGGGCCCAAGGAGGGCAAGGGCGGCGCGATGGATGGCCAGGTCGGTCTCCGACCAGTGGATCTTGTTGGCGCTGGCCTCGGCGCCCACCGAGCCGCCCTCCAGCACGCGGGTGGCGGTCCACAGCGTATTCAACCGGTAGGCCTCGGCGTCCATCCAGGCTTGGGCCACATCGTCGGCAACGCGGGCCGCTCCGGCGGGATCGATCTCGGACCGCTCGGTGTACAGGTCGACCAGGCGACCGGCCGCCTCGGTGTAGCGAGCCGGGCTGCGAAGGCTCAAGCCCCGCTCCGAGCCGGCGGTGGCCATGGCCACCCCCCAGCCCTGGCCCACCTGGCCCAGCACCTGGGCGTCGGGGACGAAGACGTCCTCGAAGAAGATCTCGGCGAACCCGGTCTCCCCGTCGATCTGGGGGATGGGACGGACGGTCACGCCGGGCGAGCTCATCTCGAGCAGAAAGTAGGTAAGCCCGCGATGGCGCTCGGCATCGGGATCGGTGCGAAAGAGGCCGAAACACCACTCGGCGAAGGCACCGCGGGAGGCCCAGGTCTTCTGGCCGGTGAGCAGCCAGCCGTCGTCGTCGGGGGCCCTGCGGGCCCGACTGCGAATCCCGGCCAGGTCGCTACCGGCATCGGGCTCGGACCAGCCCTGGCACCAGATCTCCTGGGCCGAAGCCATCGGGGGCAAAAACCTGGCCTTTTGCTCGTCGGTTCCGAACTCGAACAGGGTCGGGGCGAGGAGGAACACGCCGTTCTGGCTGACCCGGATGGGCGCTTGGGCCCGCCAGTACTCCTCCTCGAAGATCAGCCACTCCAGGATGCCCACCCCTCGGCCGCCGAATTCCTCGGGCCAGTTCACCACCGACCACCGGTCGTCGAACATCTCCTGTTCCCAGGCCCGGTGGGCCTCGAACCCGTCCGCCGTGTCCAAGGAGGCAAGAGAGCCAGGCGGCGGCGCGTGGGCGGCCAGCCAGGAGCGGGCTTCGGCCCGGAACTCTTCCTGGGCAGCGGTGAATTGCAGATCCATCGGCGTTTCCATAGGGCGGTGGGCAATGTGACACACCGCGGAGCATTCGGCAACCAAGTGCAGCATCCAGCCCCGATCCGCACCGGATCCGCTCCCGTCACCGTCGCGCCTGCCTCCTTGTCGGCCCCCCAAGGTCGCCTTCGTAGCTCCCTTCGGGCGTGCCGGCTGCCCGCTCCCGTAGGATGTGGGCATGGTGAACGCTGTGATCGTCGACGCTGTCCGCACCCCGGTGGGGAGGAGAAACGGCCGCTTGTCCGGCTGGCACGCGGTGGATCTGGCCGCCCAGCCCCTCAAGGCCCTGATCGAGCGCAATGACCTCGACCCGGCGCTGATCGAAGACGTGGTGATGGGCTGCACCATGACCGTGGGCGAGCAGGCCATGAACATCGGCCGCAACGCCGCCCTGGCCGCCGGGTTCCCCGACACCGTGCCCGGTACGACAGTCGATCGGCAGTGCGGTTCGGCTCAGCAGGCCGTGCACTTCGCCGCCCAAGCGGTGATGTCGGGGGCTATGGATATCGCCATCGGTGCCGGCATCGAGTCGATGAGCCGGGTGCCCATCGGTTCCACCACCGAGTCCGGTCCCGGTGAGGCCTACGGGCCGACCGTGCACGAGCGTTTCGACTTCATCCATCAGGGACTGTGCGCCGAGGAGATCGCCAACCGGTGGGATATCAGCCGCGATGACATGGACCGGCTTGCCCTCCAATCCCACGAGCGGGCAATCCGGGCCATCGACGAGGGGCGGTTCGAGAACGAGATCGTGCCCCTGGCCACGCGCCGGCTGGATGAGAACGGCAACGTGGGCGACCACGGCAACGAGGGCGAGCTCACCTTTGACGAGGGCGTCCGCCGCGGCTCCACGTTGGAGAAGCTGAACTCCCTTCCGCCGGCATTCATCGAGGACGGACGGGTGACCGCCGCGTCCTCCTCGCAGATCTCCGACGGGGCGGCCGCGGTGTTGGTGATGAGCGAGGAGCGGGCCGGTCAGTTGGGCCTTCGCCCTCGTGCCCGCTTCCACACCTTTGCCGTGGCGGCCAACGATCCCGTCATCATGCTGACCGCTCCCATTCCGGCCACGACGCTGGTCTTCGAGAAGTCGAAGCTCAGCTTGGACGACATGGGCGTGGTGGAGATCAACGAGGCGTTCGCCTCCGTCGTGCTGGCTTGGGAGAAGGAGCACCACCCCGACATGACCAAGGTCAATGTCAACGGCGGAGCGATGGCCATCGGCCATCCCACCGGGTGCTCCGGCGCTCGGCTCATGGCCACCCTGCTCAATGAGATGGAGCGCACCGGCGCCCGCTACGGGCTGCAGACCATGTGCGAGGGCGGCGGTCAGGCCAACGCCACCATCATCGAACGCCTGGGCTGAGCGACTTCGTCACTTCCCTGGCTGCCTGTTTTATTCGCCCAGCTCGAAGAGCGATGGCGACTCACCGGGTGAGCCCGGGTCGGTATCGTCGCCCGATGTGGATCTGCGCCTTGATCCCTGCTTCCGGCGTCGTCCGGTCCGGCGGTTTGATCCAGTTGTCTGTGGGTCGGTGCTCGATCGAGCGGTCGCATCGATGGCCTCGATGCTGATCGCGTGGCCGGGATCTCCGAAGGCGTCGAAGTCGCCACCATCGACCTCCCCGAGCTCGGGTTCTTCTCCGAACCGAGCTGGCGGGTCGAAGTGCCAGTCGCCTGCTTCGTCCTGGTAGACCTCGTAACCGGCATTGGTCTTTAGGCCGTGGTGATAACTGCACAGATGCACCAGGTTGCTGAACTTGGTGGGACCATGCTCGTGCACCGGTGTGATGTGGTCAGCCTCCAAGAACTTGGTAGAGCCACAGCCGGGGACTACGCAAGAGGGGTACTCGTTGACAAGGGCGGTCTTCAGCTTCGCTCTGAGGGTGCGTCCCGGGTGTGAGATCTTCTTGAGCTCGTCTGCTTCGTAGAACAGCACCTTCAAGAAGGAGTCGGGCAACAAGGAGTCGATGGTCCTGATCGGCACCTCGCCGATCCCGTCGATGGCTGAGACCTGCTTCCCGTTGGCCTGCCCTGCCACCAGGGCCTCGTAGTCGACTCGGATGTTCACCGTGGTCTGTGGTCTTCCCTTATGGGGCGAGTCGCCACATAACAGCTCTACCAATGCATCAGCCCCAAAGGCGGCCCGAGGCTCGTTCGGCGATCCGGCCCGTCGGGCCCGGTTGTAACAGTCGGTGGTGGCCTTTTCCAGAACGGCGAGCAACTGGGCTCCCCGATCCGGGGTGAAGCGACCTTTGAGGCAGAAGGCCCCTTCCTCGTCGATCCAGTGGCGCAAGTGTCGATCAGCGTGAATCCGAGCCAGCGTCCGTCCCGGGTCGGCACTGGCCGCTCGGGCTTTGGTTCTCCGACAGCGGTCTCGAAGCGCGGGCATGGGCTCGCCCCCTTGGGCAGCATCGACCAGCTCGGTTTCGGTGCCAGGATCAACGGCCACCGCCCCGGCCAGCTCTTTCACCTGAGGCTCGGACAGCTTCCCGTCCCGGAATGCCTCAGCCGTCTTGGGTGCATCGACCAGAGCCCTCCCTGTCTCCAAGGTGGACCGGGCGTGTCCCACCCCCACTCCTTCGGTCTCTGCGATCAGCGTGGCCGCGTTCTTGTGCCCGGACTCCTTCCAGATGCCCGAGGACTCGATCCGGGTGGCAAGGGCCATCTTGGCTGCCGTGGCTAGCCGGAGGACCTCGACCACCGCGCCGTAGAGCTGCTTGGCATCGGCACCGCACAGGCAGTCGGGGTCCAGGGCATCCACCGCTTGATGGAGGGAGGCACTGGCCTGGTCGAACAGGGCGCTGAGGCGGACCTCGCCGGCAGCCACAGTACGACGGCCACGAGACCGGTCTGGAGTGGCGATCCCACCGCCTGCCCTCTGCCTTGAAGCCCCGGAACTCATGTGTCAAATGATGCCAAGAGGCTGTAACACGTCATCAAGGTCAGCCCGCCGAATAGTGCCGCGCCAGTCAGCGCTGGAGACCGGCTTCCTCAGCTCTGATCTGCTGCCCTCTGCCCCGATGTCTCTTGCTCGGCACCCGGCCCTGCCGCAGGCTGCGGTACCGAACCGGCGCCATCAGATCCCGGGCCGGTACCAACTACCGACCCGGCGCCATCACGACCCGCACCAGCGCCGGCACCCGGACCAGGCTCTGAACCCGCATCCGAACCCGACGTTGCACGCTTCGGCTTCGGCTCGTACTTGAAGGCATAGCGGTCGACCACATAGCCACCGCCCGGGATACAGGCGATGAGCAAGATGGCGGCTGTGGTCCTCCACCGCCACTTCACCTTGAACCGGGCCACCAGCACCAGGAGGATGTAGAAGGTGAACACGGTCCCGTGCATGGAACCGACGATTGCCGCGGGCAATGATCCGTGCCCGGTCGCCTGGATCACGACGGCGATGAGCAGCAGGATGAACAGTGTCGCTTCGACGTATGCCGTCCAGCGGACAGCCTTGACGATTCCCATCACCATGCTCCGGAGTTGACGCCAGATGCGGTTGCATCCGGGTGGCTCCTCGGGGCGTCACCGCCGGACGGGTTCGTCCAGCCGTCAGGCCCGAGGACTACCGATACGCACGCTACCTCGGGTCGTCCCCTGCCCTCGCTCGGCGCCGTCCCCTGCCCTCGCTCGGCCCCGCGCCCTGCCCTCGCTCGGCCCCGCCCTCGCTCGGCCCGCGCCCGCCCCGACCCGGCATCAGCCAACCCCCCTGACCCCGCGCCGCCCCGACCCGGATCGGCAACCCCCGCACCTCGAGCCGAGCCCCGGACTACGGAGTCTGGGGCAAGCCGATCATCGGCGTCTTCACCGGAGTGGCGACCCCGATCATCTCCACCAGGCCGTTACCGGCGACGAACTGCTTCAGCGGCGAGCCTGACGACCAGTTGTTGGCCGCCCACACGTTGCCCGACTGGTCGATCTCGATGGCGGTGAGGTGCTGCAACGCCTTGCTCGTATAGCCGGTCTTCTTGGGTGAGATCGGGTCGCCGGTGTGGACACCGGGAGGGCAACGGTTGGTTTGGATGCCACACAGCTCCACCACGTTCTCGTTGAGGAATCCGGCCACCCACACATGGTCGGCTCCGTCCACAGCGATGCCCCAGGGACCCTTGAGGCTTCCACCGGCGCGCAGCGGTGATCCCGGGTCGATCGTGCCGTCGCTGGCGATCTCGGTCACGCTGGCCGAGAACAGGTTGGCCACCCAGGCATTGCCCGCACTGTCGATGGCGATGCCCTGAGGCGAACGCAGCCCGCCACCGGTGATGGGCTGCTGGTCGAGGAGGGTGCCATCGGGGGCGATCCGGGTGACCTGCCCCGGCTGGGTGGACTCGGC
>DASZLD010000175.1:0-14524 GCA_035552655.1 Acidimicrobiales bacterium | reverse complement strand
ATCCGGCTAGGAAGCAGTCCCCGGTCGTGCATCCGAGTACCCCCAACATCCGTTGCTGAGTATTTCCTGAAATGTTAGAGCCCCCCAATCCCCTAAGTCGGGTGTGCACATGGCCCAGGTCGAGCCTGGATCTGGGCCGTGCGTAGGCGGGTCGCCACCGCCAGCACCGGAGTCCGACGTGAGGGATGCTCGGAGAACAGCTACGAGGTCGTCGAGGTGCCCGATGTCCCCACCGTTGTGGTGGTGGAGCTGGGTGATGTCGGAGCCGAGCCGCCCGCCGTGGTGGTCGTCGTGCTGGGGCTGGTGGTCGACGGGGGCACCGTCGTGGTGGTGGTGCTGCTTGGGCTGGTGGTCGTGGTCGAACTGGTCGTCGTCGTCGACTTCGGTGGCGGCGTCGTGGTCGTTGTAGTCGTGGTCGTCGTCTCATGGGACACCGGCGTGGAGCTGGAAGCCAGTGGCGGGTACTCGAGGTACAGGGCGCCGAATCCGAGGAAGGCCACGGCCATGAGTGCCGTCGACCGGCGCACGCGCAGCCGTCGATGCAGCGGTCGGCTCATGAAGCCGCGCAGTCCCTTCCGATTCGGTCGATCCGGCCGCGGCACCTTTGCCCGGTTCGTCCACATGGGTCGGAGCCGTCGCTTGGCGTCGAACGGGTTGGTGCCGTCGTCGTCGGTCACGGCGCCATCGTCGTTTCTCCGGCCATGGGGGGCGAACTGACTCCCGCCTCGCGCAGGGCGACGGTGGTTCGGAGCCGGAGCTCGCGCGCCACCTCGAACTGCCGGCCGGGCAGGGTTCGTGCGATCAGTCGCAACAGCACGTAGCCCACTTCAATGGTCTCGACCCCGGCCACCACCGGGTCGCCCAGGAGGAGGCCTTTCCATTGCTCCTCGCTGGCCATGTTGGACAGGAGCTCGCGAATGATCGAAGTCACCTGCTCGAGGTCCTCGGTCACCGGAACCGGCACGTCCACGACGGCGCGCGACCAATCCTTCGACAGGTTCGTGACCTGACGCAACGCGCTGTTGGGTACGACGATCAGCTCTCCTTGTGCCGTGCGCACCTTCGTCACCCGAAGGGTGAGCTCCTCGACGGTCCCGGTCACTCCGACGGTCTGGCCCGGTACCGAGAGCCGGATGACATCGCCAAAGGCGAACTGGTGCTCGGCGAACAGGAAGAACCCGGAGAGCACGTCCCCCACCACTTGCTGGGCGCCAAAGCCGATGGCCACGCCGGCCACCGTGGCCGGTGCCACCAGGGTGGTCAGGGGAATGCCCAGCTTCTCGACGCTGAGGATCCCAGCCACGAACCAGGTCAGGGCGACAGCGGCCCACTCGATGGCCTCGCTCACCACCCGCGAGCGTTTGATGCTCTCCGACGCCGAGCCCCCTGCTTCGATCAGCTCGCGAATGTACGCATCGATACCGGCCCGGTGTCGGCCACCCAGCCAGTGCGCGAGCCGTACGAGCAGGCCTGCACCGAGCAGAATCACGACCACCGGCAACAGAGAGTCCCGCAACCAGTCGATGATGCCCCCGAAAATAGCATTCGCTCCGACACCAGGTCGGGGCTGCCTTTTGGCCGGTCAAGCAGCGAGCACCCTAAGCTCACACCCCGTCAGTTCGGGGGCGACGACAGTCAGACGACCATCAAACGACAGCCCGACAACCTCGATCGAATCTTCGAAGCACCCACCGACCACCGACCCCGCGGCGAAGAAAGGCCACCAAGTCTGGCCTGAGCAGTCGGCCACGGTGGCCGAGAAACGGCCATACGGCCTGAGGAAAGCGAGCACCCATGAGCAACCAGGGCACCAAGGATGAGCATCAGCTCCTGATCGGTGGGAAGTGGGTCGATGCCGGGGACGGAACCTACGACATCATCAACCCGGCCACCGAACAGGTCGTCGGGCAAGCACCCAACGCTTCGAAAGAGGATGCCGTCGCTGCAGCCGCAGCAGCGGCCGAGGCCCTGCCATCGTGGGCGGCCACGCCGGTCGAGGAGCGGCTGAACTTGTTGAGGCAAGTGGCTCCGGCCATTCGAGCCAAGAGCGAGGAGCTGGTGGCGCTGGTCATCGCCGAGACGGGCGCGACGGCGTCGGTGGGCTCCCGCATGCAGGTGCCGGTCAGCTGCGATCGTTTCGATCGGTACTCACGCGATATCCGCCATGTGCAAGAGAAGTCGTTGGTCCCCTTCGTCACCGGGGCGACGCCCCTGGCCCCGGGGGGACTGGTCAGCGCGCTGGCCTATCGCCAACCGGTCGGGGTGGTGGCCGCCATCGCCTCTTACAACTTCCCGCTCACCAACTTGGCCGGGAAGATCGCCCCGGCGTTGGCCATGGGCAATACGGTGGTGGTCAAGCCGGCGCCGCAGGACCCCCTGGCCATCGTGGAGCTCATGCGCATCCTGGACCAGGTCGGTTTTCCACCCGGCGTGGTGAACCTGGTCAACTCGCAGGGACCCGGGCCGGCCTCGGTCCTGGCCGAGTCGCCCGACATCGACATGGTGTCCTTCACCGGCTCGACGGCCGTGGGCCAGCGCATCGCCCAGGCCGGCGGGGCCACCATGAAGCGCCTGCTGCTCGAGCTGGGCGGCAAAGGGGCCGCTGTCGTCTTCGACGATGCCGACATCACGGCAGCCATCACCGCCATCGGGTCGACCTGGGCGTTCCACTCGGGACAGATATGCACGGCCCCGACCCGAGCCGTCATCCACCGGAGCATTTTCGACCAGGTGGTCGAGAAGTTGTCGACCTTCGCAGGTGCGCTCAAGGTGGGTGACCCCCTCGAGCTCGACACCGTGGTGGGGCCGGTGATCTCCGGGCCCCAGCAGCAGCGGATCCTCGACTACATCGGGACCGGCCGCAGCCAGGGCGAGGTCGTGGCGGGCGGGAACCGGCCCGAGCACCTGCCCACCGGGTACTACGTGGAACCGACCCTGATCACCGGGGGCAACGACATGACCGTCGCCCGCGAGGAGATCTTCGGCCCGGTCGTGGTGGCCATCCCGTTCGACGATGACGAGGAAGGCATCGCCATCGCCAACGACAGCGAATTCGGCCTGTACGACTACGTCTTCTCGGCCGACTCGGCGCGCGCCCTTCACGTGGCCAAGCGGCTCCGGGCGGGGCACGTCGGCATCAACACGGCCCAGCGGAACATGGAAGCGCCCTTTGGCGGGTTCAAGATGAGCGGCGTGGGTCGGGACGGCGGGGACTACGGCCTCGAGGCCTACTCGGAGCTGCAGTCCATCGTCTGGGCCGGCTGACCGCCGTGCCGGGAGCCGGCCTGGGGAGCCGGCCGGTGTCCCACGGCCCCCTTCGGGGATCGCTAGAGTCCCGCCCATGACGGAACACGACGACCTCCAGTCCGAGGCGGACGCCATCCAGTGGTTTCACTCGATCGACCTCGGCAACGGCGTGGTCACCAAGGGCCTGACCGAGCTCGCCCTCAGATCCGATCAGCTCCCCGAGTTCGGGGGTCGGTCGGTGCTCGATATCGGGGCATGGGACGGGTATTACTCCTTCCACGCCGAGCGGGCCGGAGCCACCAGGGTGGTCGCCCTCGACCACTACGCCTGGGGCTGCGACTTCGTGGCCCGTGGGGCGTACTGGAACGAGTGCATCGCAAAGGGCGTGCTGCCGGACCACAACCGCGATCTGACCGACTTCTGGCATGACGACCTTCCTGGTCGTCGCGGGTTCGAGTTCGCCCACAAGACCATCGGCAGCAAGGTCGAGCCGGTGGTGGACGACTTCATGAAGATCGACCTCGAGGGGCTGGGCACCTTCGACGTGGTGCTGTACCTCGGCGTGCTCTACCACATCAAAGAGCCGCTGACCGCTATGGAACGGCTACGAGCGGTGACCGGTGAGGTGGCCGTGATCGAGACCGAAGCGGTCCACCTCCACGGTTTCGATAACGAGAGCGCCATGCAGTTCCACGCCGACAGCAGCGTCGGTGTCGACTTCGGCAACTGGTACGTGCCCACCATCGGAGCAATCAAGTCTCTGTGTCGCGCCGCCGGTTTCTCGCGCGTCGAAGTGTTCGTCGGTCCGCCCGAGCCTCCGGCCCCCGACCCGGCTACGGCACCTCGACCCCTCACGATGGTCGAGCGCGTCGGTCGTCGCCTGGCTCCCCCGGCCCCTCCCGCCGCCGCGCCGCCCACGTCGGCACCCACCCAGAACTATCGGGCCGTCGTTCACGCCTACGTCTGAGGAACGAGACGAGCCGGCTCCGACCCATCGGGGTGGCAGAAACTACGGTCCACCAGGGATCGAGGGTGTCAAGGCCGCCCTCAGGATCAACGGGGCAGAAACCCCCGACGAGTAGGGTGATGCTCCATGGTCAGCCGCCCGGTGCCACGCTCATTGACCCGTGCCCAACAGGCACGGCGCCAACGGGTCGTCGACGCGGCCATGGCCCTGGGCCTCGAGGGCGGCTACGAGGCGGTCCAGATGCGCGACGTGGCCGCCCGGGCCGATGTGGCCATGGGCACCGTGTACCGGTACTTCACCAGCAAGGACCACTTGCTGGCTGCGTCCCTGGTCAGCTGGGTTGAACAGCTCGATGCCCGCCTGTCGCAGCTCCCGGCCCAGGGCGACACACCGGCCCAGCGGGTGGTGGACGTCCTCGACCGGGCCCTGCGGGCCATGGCCCGCCAGCCTCAGTTGGTCAGCGCCGTCTTTGCTTCGCTCTCCTCCTCTGACCCGGCCGCCGTCGAGTGCCAGCTGCAGATCACCGTGCTGATGGAGGGGATCATCACCCGGGCCATCGGCGAGCACCACCCCGAGAACCTGGGCGACCGGGCCCGGATCCTGGGCCATGTCTGGTACTCGGTGCTCGGGGGTTGGGTCAACGGCCGGATCGACATGGGTCGTGTCCACAACGAGTTGGTGGTCGCCGTCGGGCTCCTGCTTCCTGCCGGTCTCTACGCCGAGGCCTGAAGACCCCGATGACTCCGAGTCGCCGCGGGCCCCGCCGCGATGGCAAACGCCGCGACCCCGTATTGGCCGCCGATCACGAGAAGGCGTCCGGCGCCCGCGCTAGCGTCGTGAAATGCCATCGGCCATAGAGGTCACAGCACTGACCAAGCGGTTCAAGGATGTCGTGGCCGTCGATGACCTCAGTTTCGAGGTCGCAGCCGGGCGGGTGACAGGGTTCCTCGGGCCCAACGGCGCCGGCAAGACGACCACACTGCGGATGTTGCTCGGGCTGGTATCGGCCACACAAGGGACAGCGACCTTCAACGGCCGGGCCTATCGGGACCTGGAGAACCCGGTTCACCACGTGGGCTCGGTGCTCGAGGCCACCAGCTTCCATCCCGCCCGTCGGGCCCGCAGTCACCTCAAGGTGGTGGCCCTGGCCACCGGGCTTCCCTATTCGCGGGTGGACGAGACGCTGGCCCTGGTCGGGTTGTCCGAGGTGGCCACCAAGCGGGTCGGTGGCTTCTCCATGGGCATGCGCCAGCGACTCGAGCTTGCTACCGCCCTCCTGGGCGACCCCGAAGTCCTCATCCTCGACGAGCCCTCCAACGGGCTCGACCCCCAGGGCATCCAGTGGCTGCGGACCTTCATCCGACATCAAGCCTCGACGGGCCGGGCGGTGCTGGTCTCCTCGCACTTGCTGTCCGAGATGGAGGAGACGGTTGACGACGTCGTCATCGTCTCGCACGGCAAGTTGGTCCTCCAGACCACCCTGGCCGACTTGCGGCACCGGGCCGGAACCGGCGGTGGCATGCGAGTGCAGACGCCCGAGGCCCAGCGCCTGGTCGATGTGCTCACCGCGCAACAGGTCGCCGCCAGGTGGCCGGAGCCCGATGTGGTCATGATCGATGGGGCCTCCCCCGAGTGGCTCGGACCGGTGCTGGCCCAGAACCAGATCATCGTGTACGACCTCCGCCAGGAAGGCGGCGGTCTCGAAGAGGTCTTCTTGAGTCTGACATCAGGGTTCGACGCCATTCCCCAGGGAACCCCATCGTGATCCGGCTGATCCGATCGGAGTGGCTGAAGCTGCGGACCACCTCGGTGCCCTGGCTACTGCTCGGGCTCTCCTGTCTGTTCACCGGGCTGGGCATCCTGCTCTCCTTCCTCAGCGGGAGCAGTCCGGGCGGGCGGGCGGCCCACGGCGGAGCTGCCTGGTTCACGCCCCACACCGTGGACCAGCTGCGCAATCTGGCCGGCTCGGGGTTGGGCTTCGGCGACCTGTTCATCATGCTGCTGGGCGTGCTCTGCATCACCACCGAATTCCGGCACAAGACGGTGACATCCACGTTCCTGGTCACCCCTCGCCGGGGACGCATGGTGGCCTCGAAGTTGATTGTCTCCGCCATCCTCGGGGTGGTGCTGGCCGTGATCCTGCTCATCATTACCGTGGCAGCCGGATCGATCGTGCTGTCGGCCCGTCATGGCTCCCCTTCCGCGTTGATCCACCAGCTACCCGCGGTCGCACCGGGGATGATCGGCGTGTTCGTCCTCTACGCCATCCTCGGCGTGGGTGTCGGCTCATGGCTGACCAACCAGGTGGCCGCGCTCATCGCCACCCTGGGATGGTTCTTGATCGGCGAGACCCTCATCGGCGCCCTCCTCAACGCCTTGCACGGCGGGCTCTCGCGCTGGCTGCCCGCGGCGTCGGCACAGGCACTGGCCAACCACACCGGCCGCAACCTCACCTCGGTACTGCTGCCCTGGTGGGGCGGAGGCCTGATGATGTTGGCCTACGGTCTCGTCTTCGCCGGCATCGGGTGGTTCGTCATGACCCGACGAGATATCACCTGAGCCATCGGGACGCCGGGCAGGACGGGCACGACGACGATCCCACCCTTCTAAGCTGCGACGATGGCTGCCGAGGGCTTTCCCGACAACCGTCTCCCCGCTCATGGCGCGGCCGCCGACGAGGTGCTCGGCCGCATGGAAGCGCTCCGGGCTGACGACCGCGACTGGCGGGGCGGCCGCGTGTTCAGCCTGGTCTACTCGGCCGGTGACGAGGTGCACGCCCTACTCGAGCGGGCCGCGGCGGCCTACTCGGCCGAGAACGCCCTCAACACCATGGTGTTCCCCAGCCTGGGCTGGATGCAGCACGACATCGTCACCATCACCGCCGGCCTGTTGGGCGCCGATCGGGTCGCGGGCGATGGGGCCGACATCCACGGCTACCTCACGTCCGGCGGCACCGAGTCGTTGCTGATGGCCACCAAGACCGCCCGCGACTGGGGACGGAGCGAGCGGGTGACGACCGGGCCCGGCGGGAGGGCGGGGCCGTCCAAGGCGGCAACGACCAGACCCAACATGGTGCTGGCCACCAGCGCCCATGCCGCGTTCGAGAAGGCCTCGCACTACTTCGAGGTGGAGTCGCGGCGCATACCGGTGGGACCCGACTTCCGGGCCGATGTCGACGCCATGGCCGACGCCATTGATGACGACACGGTGCTCATCGTCGGCTCGGCTCCGTCCTACCCCCAAGGCGTCATCGACCCCATCCCCGAGCTGGCCACGCTGGCCTCCGAGCGCGGGATCCTCTGCCATGTGGACGCCTGCCTGGGCGGCTTCATCCTTCCCTTCCTGGGGGCGCTCGGACACGTGGACAAGCAGTGGGACTTCACCGTGCCCGGGGTCACGTCGATGTCTGCCGACCTGCACAAGTACGGGTACGGGTCCAAGGGCGTCTCCGTCGTCCTGTACCGAACGGCGGAGCTGGCCCGTCTCCAGCCCTTCCTGACCACCAACTGGCTGGGCGGGCTCTACGGCTCCCCCTCGATGGCCGGGACCCGACCCGCCGGTCCCATCGCCGCCGGCTGGGCCGTGCTCCAGTTCCTGGGCGAAGACGGATATCTCCGGCTGACCGAGGACACCTACCGGGCCGCTCGAGCGTTGCGCTCCGCCATCGAAGGCCTCCCTGGCCTGACCGTGCGCGGGGACCCCGACGCCACGGTGCTGGCCTTTGGTGGCGACCTGACCGATGCCGGCGGCGAGGTCCCCGGTGTCGTCTCGATCGACACGTTCGCCCTGGGCGATGCGTTGGCCGATCGGGGCGGGTGGTTCTTCGACCGGCAGTCGCCGCCTGACAGCCTGCACGGCACCGTGCACGCCGGGCATGCCGCCGTCATGGACGAATTGGTCGCCGACCTCACCGCCGTGGTCGGCGAGCTGGCCGCCAGCGGCGCGCGGGCCAAAGACCGGGCGACGACCTACGGCACCGTCAACTGATGATGCCCGCGCCGGTCGAGGGACCGAGCAGCCACGAACCGACCGAGCCCGTAGCTCGATAGAGTCAGCTACTTCTCGCCGTAGGGAAACCGGAGACGACACCACATGCAGACTCGATTGACCGAGATCCTCAACATCGAGCACCCGGTGATGCTGGCTGGCATGGGTGGCGTGTCCTATGCCCCGCTGGTCACTGCCGTCTCCGAAGCCGGCGGCTTCGGGTGCCTCGGCGCCTCCACCATGAGCAGGGAGCGCATGGTGGCCGAGATCGCCGAGGTGCGCCAGGCCACCGACAAGCCGTTCGGCGTCGACCTGCTCACGGCCATGCCCGGGGACCTGGTAGGACAAGTCGAGGACATCATCAACGGCGGGGCGTCGGTCTTCGTCGCCGGTCTCGGCGTACCCAGCGAGGTCGTCGAGCTGTGCCATCGCAGCGGTCTGCTCGTCATCAACATGTGCGGCAAGGTCGACCATGCCCGGCGAGCGGTGGACGCCGGCTGTGACATCGTCGTCGCCCAAGGCACCGAGGCCGGCGGGCACACCGGTCAGGTGGCGACCATGCCCCTCGTTCCCCAAGTAGTCGACGCGGTGGGCGACCAGGTCCCCGTGGTCGCTGCCGGCGGCATCTTCGACGGGCGCGGCCTGGCTGCGGCACTGGCCCTCGGGGCCGACGGCGTGTGGATCGGCACCCGGTTCATCGCCACCCCTGAAGCGCGGGCGGTGGGCGGCTACAAAGATGCGCTGATCCGAACGGCCGAGGACGGCACCACCATCAGCCGGGCCTTCTCGGGGAAGACCATGCGGGTCGTCCGAAACGACTACACCGCCTTCTTCGACGAGCACCCCGAGGAGCTCCAGAAGTTCCCCGGCCAGTTGGGCCGGGCCGCCCACGACGGTGCGTTCCACCTGGGCGGAAGCGAGGACACCGAGGGCATCGACCCGACCAAGGAGTGCTACCCCACCGGCCAAGGTGTGGGCAGCATCGGGACGCTGATCCCAGCGGCGGCGTTGGTGAAGTCGATCGTCACCCAGGCCGAGCGCGTGCTGTCCGGGGTGGCTCGGCTTGCGCCCACTCACAACGGGGCCGTCTGACTGCTTGGCCTGACCGGTCGGTCACCTGGGCCTGACCGGTCGGTCAGCGCGGTTCAGCCAACACCGATCGGTCGCCCTGGCGAAGCCCGGCGATAATGCGGCGATAGGTCCCGGCCGCGTCTCCGCCCATCGAGTCGGTGTCCAGCCACTGGGCGCCGGTGGGCCCGTGGTGCCGGTCCAGGCCATACAGCCCGAACCTGGGCTGGTACGAACCCCACTCGTAGTTGTCGACCAGCGACCAATGCCAGTAGCCGCTCACGGGCAGCCCGGCATCCACCGCGGCCAGCACCGCGGCGATGTTCTCGCGGAGATAGCGGCTGCGGTCCCAACCATCGAGCCGCGGGTAGGAACGGGCATTGCGCACCCGGTTGCACAGGCCGTTCTCCACCACCCACAGCGGGAGGTCGGGCGTCATGTCGTGCTGAGCGGCCAACCACGTGTGCAGTCCGGCCGGGTCGGGCACGTCGTCCCACAGCTCTCGGGCCGGAGCCCACGCCCTGCCCCCGGCGGTCATGTGACCAGGCGCCCGCAGGTGCCGCGAGGCCAGCGGGTCGTAGTAGTCGAGGCCGACGACGTCGAGGGTGCGCCGGTGCTCGCTGGCATAGACGGCCGCCACCGCACGTCCTGGCGAGCGGGGACGGATCCGTGATCCGAGTCCGGTCTCGGCGCGAGGCGAGCGCAACCCGTACGGGGACGTCGCCGCGCTGAGCTTGCGCAGCGCCTGCTCGCCCCGGCTGGAGGTGGGATGGGCGGCGTCGTGGCGAACTCGACGGTCATCGAGCCAACGGTCGAGATCGTGGCGATCGATGCCCATGCTCCGTGCCATCAGGATGTCGGTGAGAAGGGCGTCGAACTCGTACAGGCTCACCGAGGAGTTGTTGGTGGTCACGACGGCGTCCGGCCTAGCCCGGTGGATGGCCTCGTACCCGAGCACATGGGCGGCAAGCAGGTTGTCCATGGCCACCGCCGCGTCCCCGAAGGCCATACGGCGCCCCGGAGGAAACATCCCGAGGATCCATGAACCCAGGCCCACGGCATTGATCTCGTTGAGCGTCACCCAGTGGCGGCATTTGTCGGCCAGGGCGCCGAGGGCCACCGTGGCCCAGGCCAGAAAGCGTTCGGGGGAGTCGGCGCGGAGCCAGAACTCCTCGCCCAACCAGGCCGGGTGGGTGAAATGGAGCAGGGTGACCAGCGGTGCCATCCCCCGCTCGGTGCAGCCATCGAGGATGCGGGCATAGCCGGCGAGGGCGGTGTCGTCGATCTCTCCCTCACAGGGCTCGACCCGGGCCCACTCCAGCCCCAGGCGGAAGCTGTTGCACCCGAGAGCGGCCGCCCGGTCCAGGGCCTCTTCGGGATGGGCCCAGAAGTCGGCGGCGATCCCCGACGGCTCCACCCGGCCGATCTGTTCCCACGTGAGCCAGTTGTTGCCCGGCTGCCCGGGACCGTTGAACCCACCCTCGATCTGGAACCCCGCAGTGGCCACGCCGAAAAGAAAACCTTCGGGCAAGGGTCTCCCACTGGTCGCCTGGCCAGGACCCTCGTCGGTCGCCCGCTCGGGTGGCAGCCCTGTGCTCGATGGCCCTGTGCTCGATGGCATCGGGCCAGCTTTTCAGTTCTGTGCCCGTGCCCGCTCGGCATGGCCCACCCGCAGGTGGGTGCGCTAGCTTCCCGGCTCGTGCGGACCCCGACGGAGACGACCCCGATCCCGTGAGCAAATCGACGCCGATCTCGTGAGGGCAACTGAGCACGACGCCGATCGCATCCCCGTGGTCGTCGCCTCGGGACAAGCCATCGAGCGCACCGAGCTGGTGACCCCCGTCGACCTCATGGTCCGGGCCTGCGAGGCTGCGTTCGAACGCGCCCCCCGGCTCCGGGGCCGAGTCGACCGCTTGAGCGTCGTGAACGTGATGACCAAGGTGGGACCGGCTCCCGCCACCGAGGTGGCCCGCCGGACGGGCATGACCCCCAGACGCTCCGAGGTCACCACCATCGGCGGCAACACCCCTCAGTGGTTGGTCAGCCGGGCTGCTTCGGACATCGCCGACGGCTCGCTGTCGGTGACGGTGATTGCCGGTGCGGAGGCCATCCGCTCGTCGAGGGGGCGTCGAGCGGCAGGGCTCCCCCGTGACGAGGGCGCCGACCTCCCCGAGGACCCCGTGGTCGGCGACGATCAGCCCGGGATCGGACCGGGCGAAATGGCCATCGGGCTCATGGCTCCGTTCCACGTCTACCCCCTGTTCGAGAGCATCCTGGCCGCCCGGGCCGGGCACAGCGCCGCCCAACACCGCCGGGTGATCGGCGACCTGTTCGCCCCGTTCACCACGGTGGCGGCCCGCCATCCGATGGCCTGGTTCCCCCAGGAACGTTCGGCGATGGAGATCGCCACGCCCACTCCCGACAACCGGATCGTGGCCGAGCCCTACACGAAGCTCATGACCGCGTTCTTGGGCTCCGACCAGGCCGCGGCCCTGGTGGTTTGCTCGCTGGCTGCGGCCCGGGAGGCCGGAGTGGAAGATCGGGCCGTCTTCGTGTGGTCAGGGGCCGAGGCCGTGGACGTACGGTTCCCCACCGCTCGTCCCGATGCGGGGCGCTCTCCCGCCATCGCCGCAGCCGGCCGCGCCCTGTTCCAGGCCGCATCGACCGGGAACGGGCCATCGGTGGGGATCGACGACGTGGCGCTGATCGACCTCTACTCGTGCTTCCCCTCGGCGGTGGAGCTGGGTGCCGAGGCGTTGGGCCTGGCCACCGACGACGCCCGCGGCCTGACCGTCACCGGCGGCCTGCCCTACTTCGGGGGTCCAGGGAACAACTACACCACCCACTCGATCGCCACCCTCACCGACCTGCTCCGTGAGGGCGCCACGGGCGGGAGCCGCACGGGCGGGAGCGGCACGGGCACTCCCACCCTGGGCCTGGCCACCGGTCTGGGGTGGTTCGTGACCAAGCACGCCCTCGGGCTCTACGGGACCGAGCCTCCCCCGGGAGGGTTCCGTCGAGGGGACACCAGCGCCGATCAGGCCGCCATCGATGCGTCGGCCACAGACGTGGTCCTCGAGCTCGAATCGGCCGCCCCCACGCCCGCCACCGTGCTCGCCGCCACCGTCATCCGTGATCACGAGGGCGCAGCGACCGGCGCGCCCGTCATCGCCCGCATGCTCGATGGCCGGCACGTCGCCGCTGCTCCGGCCGACGCCGACGTGCTCAGCGCCCTGTCCGACGCCGACGTGGCCGGGATGGTCGGCACCCAGGTTGCCGTTGAGGGCGGTCCCCCGCGCTACCGTCTGGCCGGTGCCTGACCACGCCGTCGGGTACCTGAGCTCGCCATCGGAGGTGCGACCATGCCCGAAGTACTGCGTGAACGCCGAGGCCACATAGAGATCCTCACCATCAACCGGCCCGAAGCCCGTAATGCCATCAACGGCGCAGTGTCGCGGGGAATCGGCGGCGCCTTGGACGAGCTCGAAAACGACGACGACTGCTGGGTGGTCATCCTCACCGGAGCGGGTGACAAGGCGTTCAGCGCCGGGATGGACCTGAAGGCGTTCGCCGCCGGGGAGATCGCCGACATCGCCGGGGCCAGCGGAGGGTTCGGCGGCATCGCCCGCCGCAACTTTCCCAAGCCGCTCATTGCCGCCCTCAACGGATCGGCGCTGGCCGGCGGGTGCGAGATCATGCTGTCCTGCGACCTGGTCGTGGCGGTCGAAGAGGCCAAGATCGCCATAACCGAGGTGAGACGGGGCCTCATCGCCGGAGCCGGAGGGCTCATCCGGTTGCCCCGGCGCCTGCCCCAGGCCGTCGCCCTCGAGCTGGCCCTCACCGGTGAGCCCATCGACGCCCCGCGGGCGCTGGCCCTCGGCCTCATCAACCGCGTCGTCCCCGCCGGGCGCCTGATGGACGAGGCCCTGGCCCTGGCCGAGGTCATCGCGGCCAACGCCCCGCTGGCCGTCCGGACCACCAAGCGGGTGATGAAAGAGGCCATGGAGGTGGACGAGGACGCGGGATGGGACATCAACAACGCCGCGTTGTCAGCGGTGTTCGCATCGGCCGACGCCATGGAGGGCTCGATCGCCTTCGCCGAGAAGCGCGCCCCCAACTGGACCGGTAAGTAGAGCCAGGTGGGACGGCAACGCCAAGCCAGAACGAGACCGTAATGAGCTTCGCCGACGCCGCCTCGACGGGACCGCAGCTCAGCACGACCGTCGACGGCATCCGGCTCGCCCTGCACGTGCTGGCCGCCTCCATCTGGGTCGGAGGCCAGTTCACCATGGCCGGCTTGCTCCCCACTGCCAGACGCGCCGGGGCCGACGTTCCCCAGAAACTGGCCCGGGCGTTGGCCGTCCTGTTGTGGCCGGCCTTCGCCGTGCTGCTCATCACCGGTTTCTGGAACATCTCCACCATCACCCTCAGCGGCCAGAGCACGGCGTGGAAGACAGTGCTGATCATCAAGCTGGTCGTGGTGGTCATCGCCGGGGTGGGCGTCTATCTCCATCAGCGCTCGACGACCAAGCGATCACTGGCGGTGTGGGCGTCGGTGGGCGGCCTGGCCTCAGTCACCGCCCTGGTCATGGGGGTATTCCTGGCCGGTTGACGGCCGACCCGGGGCTGGAGAACAGCGGCCCTCCGTCGCCGGGGTCGACGTTGTCCAAGGCCGGGAAGGGCTTCACGGCAATGGGTCGAAGCAATTGTTGGACCCAGACCGGTCTAACCTGGCCGGGTAAGTCGACAAAGGAGTCACCAGTGCACTTGGGCATGCCTGCGGAGATATTTGGTGTAGATGGAATCATCATCCTGGTGGTTGTCGTACTCGTCCTGTTTGGGAGCACGCAGATCCCCAAGCTGGCGCGGTCCCTGGGCTCGGCACAGAAAGAGTTCAAGAAGGGATTGGACGAGGGCCATCAGGCGGACGACACGACGGTGAAGGCTCAGAACGTCGTCGTCGAGCCCACCTCTCCACCCACGACCAAGGAGTAGCGCCGCGTCCGAACCGCCCGCGGCACCAGCAAGCGGTGACGGTCAGGCGGCTCCGGCCGAACCGGGAGAAAAGCTCGGTCGTCGGGTGGTGCCCTTTTGGATCCTGCAGTTGGCCGAGTTGTTGGCTGCGGTGGCCCTGGCCGACCTGTCACTGCACGTTGACCGTGGGGGCCTGCTCGTCGCCGGAACGGCCGTCTTCGCCCTTCTGGCCATCACCGCCAACGGGCCGCTGGGCCTGGTGCGGGTGGTTCCCCGCCGTCT
>DASZLD010000174.1:0-4725 GCA_035552655.1 Acidimicrobiales bacterium | reverse complement strand
ACTGGGCATCGGACAGGATCTGTCGGAACAGCTCGTCCTTCGAATCGAAGTACCAGTAGAAGACGCCCTTGCCTACGCCCATCCCGTCGACGATGTCGGTCACCGACGTCGGGTGGTAGCCCTGGGCGGCAAAGCGGTGCGCGGCGAAGTCGATCAGGTCGCTCCGGCGCTGGGCCCCCTTGGGGGTATGTCGGCGAGTGGCGATGCAACCGACGCTACGGGCGCGCCCGTGGCCCGGTCAATCGAAGCGGTACCGCCGATCGGAGGCCGGTCGTCCCGAATCCCCAGCTCGGGGTGGGCTCTCGTGATCGGAGCCCTGTATGGAGGGGCGACGCCATTTGGAGTGCAGGGAGACACGGGCGGGGATACCGTTGCCCCATGGCCTACTGGATCTTGAAAGCGATCCTCACACCGGTGTTCTACGTCCTGTGGCAGGTCAAGGTGGAGGGCCGGGAGCACATCCCTCGTCGGGGCCCGGTGGTGCTGGCCGCCAACCACCAGTCATTTTGTGATTCCTTCTTCCTCCCATTGGTGTTGCGACGGCGGGTCACCTACGTGGCCAAATCCGAGTACTTCGAGAGCTGGCACACGTCGTGGTTCTTCCGGGCGGCCGGGCAGATACCCATGAACCGGAGCGGGGGCGACGCGTCGCAGCGGGCGTTGGACACGGCCAGGGATGTCCTGAACGGCGGGGCCATCCTCGGGATCTATCCCGAGGGAACCCGGGCGCCCGATCCGCGGCTCCACAAGGGTCATACCGGTGTGGCCCGCCTGGCCCTGGGGTGCGGCGTTCCGGTGGTCCCCGTCGGCCTGGTCGGCACGCGTGGGGTGCAGCCCCCCGGTCGTCGGCTGATGCGCCCGTTCCATGCGGTGACCATCCGCTTCGGCCCACCCCTCGATGTCGGGCGGGTGGCGCCGGACGGCCCGAGCCAGAACGGCTCGCACCAGAACGGACAGCCGGACCCCGAGCGGTTGCGAGAGGCCACCGACGAGCTCATGCGAGCCATCGCCACCCTCTCGGGCCAGGAGTACGTCGATCAGTACGCCAACCGGGCGGCGGCCCGTAACGGTCCGGAAACGGCTCGTTCACACTGAGCGCCTAGCGTGTAGGTGTGGCCAATTATTTGATCCGGGTTCATCTCCCGGACCGGCCGGGGGCGTTGGGTGCGGTGGCCAGCCGGATCGGTGCTGTCGGCGGAGACGTCGTCTCCATAGACATCCTCCAGCGGGACCAGGGATCGGTGATCGACGACTTCGGGGTGGAGCTGGCGGGCGAGGATCTCGTCGGGTTGCTCCAATCGGAGATCCTCGAGGTGGACGGGGTCACCGTCGAGGCCCTGCGTCTCATCGACGGCCCGGTCCCTGACCGCCATGGCGAGATCCTGGACATCGCTACCTCGCTGTTCCATCAGACCTCGCCCACCGGTGTGCTCGAGTACCTGGCCAATCGGGCCCGGGAGAGTGTCAATGCATCGTTCGCGGCCGCTCTGGACCCCCTGGCCCCCTGGCCCACGGCGGTGGCCGGAGATGTCCCGCCCGATGATGAGCTCCGGGACCTTGCCCTCACCCTGCAAGCCGCAGAGGATGCAGGCGAACGGCCCGAAGTGGGGGCCGATTCTGCCCGGTTGGAACTGGCCGGTGCGCTCTTGGTCGTCGGTCGTCCGGACATGCCCTTCCGCACACGGGAGCGGACCCGCATCGCCACCATGGCGGAGCTGGCCGACCATCGATGGCGGGAGTTGACCTCGCGGTCGAACGTGAGCTGAGCGGAGAGGCGAAGACGGGACCCCCCGATCAGGGGAGGGCCCAACCTCGGGAACGGTCGACCGCCCGGGACCATCCCGCGTGCCGCCCATCCGCCTCTTCACGAGTGCAGGCCGACACAAAGGAGGCGTCGTGGTGCCACAGCCCGGCCAGTTCCGCCTGCGAGCTCCACATCCCCTCGGCCAGCCCGGCCAAGGTGGCGGCGCCCAGTGCGGTGGTCTCGGTGACGGTGGGCCGAGCCACCGGGACATCGCTTTGATCGGCCTGGAGTTGCAGCAGGAGGTCCATCACCGACGCCCCTCCGTCCACTCGCACCTCGGTCACCGGACGACCGACGCCGGCGGCCATGGCGTCGAGCACGTCACGCACCTGGAAGCTCATGGCCTCCACCACGGCCCGGGCCAGGTGGGCCCGGCCGGTCCCACGGCTCAGCCCGACGACCGTTCCCCGAGCGTAGGGATCCCAGTGCGGGCTGCCCAGTCCGGTGAAGGCGGGAACGACGTACACGCCCTCGGTGTCGTCGATGGTGGCGGCCAACGGCTCGAGGGCGGCAGCTCCGTCGATGATCCCCAGACCGTCGCGTAGCCACTGCACGGCGGCACCGGACACGAACACCGATCCCTCCAGGGCGTAGGCCACCGGCGAGCCGGTTCCCGCCGCCAACCCCAGGTCCCACGCCAGGGTGGAGAGCAAGCCGTCGACGGGGGCGGGGCACTCGCCCCCGACGTTCATGAGCACGAAGCTCCCCGTTCCGTACGTGGCCTTGGCCATCCCCGGTTCGAAGCAGACCTGTCCGAACAGGGCGGCATGCTGGTCGCCGGCCACGCCGCTGATCGGCACCCCGGCCACAAGAGAGTCGCCCCCGACGGCATCGGCCGCCACGGGAGCGAACCGTCCGCACGAGGGTCGCACCTCGGGCAGGTGGGCCAGTGAGAGCTCGAAGACGTCGCACAGTTCGGCTGACCACCGACGGTCCACGATGTCGTAGAGCAGGGTTCGACTGGCGTTGGTGGCATCGGTGGCGAACAGGCCGTCGGCCGTGCCCCCGGTGAGGTTCCACAGCACCCAGGCGTCCACTGTCCCGAGGGCCAGATCGGGAGATGGCTCGACCCCTCCGTGTCGGAGCATCCAGCGCATCTTGGTGGCCGAGAAGTAGGGGTCGAGGACCAAGCCGGTCCGGGCCCGGACGAGGGGCAGGTGCCCCGCCTCGACGAGCGAGTCGCAGTCGGCCGCCGTCCGGCTGTCCTGCCACACGATGGCGTTGTGCAGCGGGCGACCGGTTCGTCGGTCCCAGGCCACCACCGTCTCCCGTTGGTTGGTGATCCCGATGGCCACCGGGATCCGGTCGGTATCGGTCAACCGACCGGCCACTTCGGCCAGGGTGGCAGCCACGCTGTCCCAGATCTCCACCGGGTCGTGCTCGACCCAGCCTGGTCGGGGAAAGTGCTGGTTGAGCTCCCGGTAGGCCAGGTCGACCACCGATCCCTGGTGGTCGACGACCACCGAGCGCACGCCGGAGGTGCCGGCGTCGATGGCCACCACGACCGGCGACGAAGGGGTGGAGGCGGGCACAGCTGGACTGTAGCGACGGACAGCAAGGGGCGCGAGGGCCTCCGGGTGCTCGCGACGCGCAAATTATGCACACTTCTTCGCGAACCCCCGCCGAGCAGGAACGACAGGCGCCGCCCCCGGCCAAAACCGCGAAGAAAGCATTGACAGGGGTGTAACTACGCTGCTGTAATAAACCCACTATCTCGTGGCCTGGGGGAGGTCGTACCACAACATGTTGTGGTACCGGCGGTCCGCCAACGGTAAACTACTGGGGGGCACGAGCTTGCAAGCGGCGGGACCGGGCAACGGCTTCGCCGACCGTGTGAGAGAGGAATGAGGTACACCACATGGCCATCGCCCCGCAACGGACCGGGATCGGCATCCGCCGCCACTTCTCCACCGCTGGCGTCCACCCGTACGACAGCGTGGCCTGGGAGCGCCGGGATGCCCGGATCACCAACTACCGGGACGGCACCGTCGCCTTCGAGCAGTTGGGGGTGGAGGTACCCGAGGGCTGGAGCCTCAACGCCACCAACATCCTGGCCCAGAAGTACTTCCGGGGGACCCCGGGGACACCGGAGCGGGAATGGTCACTGAAGCAGGTGGCCGACCGGGTGGTCGACACCATCACGGCGTGGGGCACCAAGGACGGGTACTTCGTCGATGACGAAGAGGCCGAGATCTTTCGGGCCGAGCTGAAGCACCTCGTCATCCATCAGATGGCCGCGTTCAACTCGCCGGTGTGGTTCAACATCGGCGTGGCCGGCGTGCCGCAACAGGGCTCGGCCTGCTTCATCCTGGCCGTCGACGACAACATGGACTCCATCCTCAACTGGTACACCGAAGAAGGAGTCATCTTCAAGGGTGGCTCGGGCGCCGGGGTGAACCTGTCCCGTATCCGCTCCTCGCACGAGTACCTGAAGGGCGGAGGCACAGCATCGGGCCCGGTGAGCTTCATGCGAGGAGCTGACTCCTCAGCCGGCACCATCAAGTCGGGGGGCAAGACCAGGCGTGCGGCCAAGATGGTCATCCTCGACGTCGATCACCCCGACATCGAGGACTTCATCTGGTGCAAGGCCATCGAGGAGCGCAAGGCCCGGGTGCTGCGGGATGCCGGCTTCGACATGGACCTCGATGGCAAGGACTCGATCAGCCTCCAGTACCAGAACGCCAACAACTCGGTCCGGGTCACCGATGACTTCATGGAAGCCGTGGTCGACGGCCGGGAGTGGCCGCTCACGGCGCGAGGCGACGGTGCCGTCATCCGCAGCGTTCCGGCGCGGGACCTCTTCCGCCAGCTGGCCCACGCCGCCTGGGAGTGCGCCGATCCGGGCATGCAGTTCGACACCACCATCAACAAGTGGCACACGGCGTCGAACACCGGGCGGATCAACGGATCCAACCCGTGCT
>DASZLD010000173.1:0-6674 GCA_035552655.1 Acidimicrobiales bacterium | reverse complement strand
GTGATGAAGGCCACCTTTCCCGCTACACGTCCCA
The DNA here is from genome assembly GCA_035552655.1 of Acidimicrobiales bacterium. GTDB lineage: Bacteria > Actinomycetota > Acidimicrobiia > Acidimicrobiales > RAAP-2 > DASXMT01. The sequence goes on along the minus strand of DASZLD010000173.1, from coordinate 6,640 downwards.
TCACTGTCCTTTCATTCCACTGCTCCTGCGGCTCGGCCGGCGCCCTGGGAAACGTAACGGACTCCACCGGCCGTCGTCAGGGGCAGCCGCGGCGGGGACGCACAGGGAGGCACTTGCGCCTCATGACCGCTCGTGCTCAGCGGGACGGCGAGGTCGTGCCCGTCTCTGGCCTCTTGTCGGGAAGCAACTCGGCTACCCAGGTGCGCAACTGGTCCGCCGGTGCCGCCCCCACCCGTCGAGCCAGGACCTGGCCGTCGCTCATCATGATCAGCATGGGAATGGACTGGGCCTCGAAGCGCCGGGCGATGGCCGGCGCCGTGTCGACATTGACCTTTACCAGCTTGATCCGGCCGGCCAGTTCATGGGCAATCTGTTCCAGGGCGGGGCTGACCATTCGGCACGGTCCACACCACGGTGCCCACAGGTCGACCAGCACGGGGACGTGGGCTCGATCGACCACGTCGGCGAACGAATCGTCGCCGGCATCGACCAACCAGGGCAACGGTGCCTTGCAGTTTCCGCACCGTGGCTTGCCGTCGGCCGCTACCGGTACCCGGTTGGCCTTGCCACACTGATCACACCGGATCGTGGTCACGCCGGAGTCTGAGGGCATGGCCCTCATGGTATGTCCCATCGGTGCCAGCCGTCCTACCCCGGTGACGTCCCCGTTGCCCCTGACGTGAGCAGGGACACGGATTGACGTCCCACACTCGCCCGCACCCGTGGTGCCGACCTCGAGCTCGTTCCCTGAGTGGCAGGTCGTCCCGCTCGGAAACGCTCGTTCCACGGGTGGCCGCGGCAATCCGACAAGTGGCTCGGCGGGACGGGTTCGGCCCTGGTCGACCACGGAACCCCATCTGCCACCCCGGGAGGGGCCAAACTGGCACAATGCCGTCGACCTCCGGATTGACGATCCACGATGTCCGAAAGCGTTTTACCCGGCGAGGTCGGTGGGTCCTGTGTGGGGTCGATCTCGACCTCGAAGCCGGCACCGCTACTGTCATCGTCGGCGGAAATGGCTCGGGGAAGTCCACGTTGCTGCGGATTGCCGCCGGCCTGTGTCGGCCCACGACCGGACAAGCCATCCATCCGTCGCCGATTGGCTACGTCCCGGAGCGACAGCCAGCACGACTCCGCATGTCCGGATCGGAGTACGTAGCCCACATGGGGAGGATCCGCGGCATGGATGGGGCTGCCGTCGGCTCTCGAAGCGCCGAACTGTTCGATCGGTTGGGTCTGAAGCCAGGGCCCGATGTCGCTGTTGATTCGCTGTCGAAGGGGAACCGCCAGAAGGTCCTGTTGTCGCAGGCCTTGCTTGCCCCTGTGTCCTTGTTGGTTCTTGATGAGCCGTTCACGGGCCTGGATGCCGATTCTGCCCCAGCCCTGTTCCATATCCTGTCCGAGGTCCAGGACGCCGGTACCGCGGTACTCATGAGCACGCACCAGGCCACGAGCCTCCCCGCATCGTTTCGCACCCTGCACCTGGTTGACGGAGTGGTCGGCGAGCTCTCGGCGGCCGAGGTCGTCGGCCAAATGCATCCCTTCCCAGGTGTACACGTCGTCCTCCGGCCGGGCGAGCCGGCTGGTGACTGGGACACGATGGCAATGCGGCCCGGCGTCCTCTCCGCTCGTCACGACGGCAGCAGGGGCATAGTCACTCTCACTGTGGACCCCGAATGCCGTGAGCCTCTGCTGAGTGAGGCCATCACATCAGGCTGGCACGTTCTGTACGTCGGCATGACAGCTCCCCGACCACAGGATTTGGAGGAGCCGTGATCGCTCTGATTCGGTACACATGGAGGGGTATGTTCCGGTCGCAACGCTGGGTGGCCCCGGTGTTGTGCTTCGTGATCATCGAGGCGATCATCGACGCCAACACTGGTTCGGTGTTACCCACGTACGCGGCATCGGCCGCCGCCCTCTTGTTCATCGCCACCTGGCTGGCCATTGTCGTCGCCAACAATGAGGATCCTGTCCAGCGAGAAGTCACGGTGGTTGCCGCCGGGAGCCACGCCAGGGTCCGGGTGGCCAACCTTATGACTGCCTATCTCGCCGCGGTTCTCCTTGGCCTGGTGGGCCTGATCGGCCCTCCGCTGGCATCGAGCCAGGGAGTCAGACCACGTGATCTCGCCGCCGGCGCAGTGGCCCATGCGGTGACGGCCCTGGCCGGCGTGGTGTTGGGGACCTTGTGCAGCCGCCCGATTATTCGTCGTACCGCTTGGGCGCTGCTCATCGCAGTGGTGCTCGACCTGGCCGACGTCGTCGTTCCCAATGGCCCACCCACCCGGCAGATTCTCGTTCTGTTCAACGAGGTGCATCCAGGCCGGCTGGCTCTGTACCTGGTGTTGGTGGCCGTCGAGACAGTGGCCATCGGCGCAGTGGTGGTCGTGGCCGCACTGCGTCTGGCCCGGCTCCGGTCCTAGGCCGAAGAGGCCACTGGTCAGTCCCGGATAGTTCGATGGGGCCATCAGCGCAGCCCTGCCGTTGTGCAGGCCGTCCTCGGCCCTCGTTAACCAGTGCCAAATTGCGCATGAGGTTTCATGAACCGATGAAAGGACACGCGTGATTGCCCATCGTTGCCGCTGACGTGAGCAGCTGACACGGATTGACGTCCCACAGCGTCTCTGGCCAAACTGTCGCCAGACGAGCCGTGGCCCTCCGGGGCACCGGCGGAGAACACGGGGGACCCCATGGACGCATTGACGGACGACGTGACACCGGCGCAGGCGTTCAGCCTGGCCGATCGGGTGGCCGTGTTGACCGGGGCGGCCAGTGGTATCGGGAAGGCCACCGCCCTGGTGTTCGCCGCTGCCGGAGCCACCGTGGTGCTCGGTGACATTGACGGCCCCGGGGTCGAGGCGACGGCCAAAGAGGTGGCCGGCCGCGGCGGTACGGCAGTGGCAGTCGAGATGGACGTCGCCCGGCGGGCCGACGTCGAGTCCCTGGTGGCGCGAGCGGTTGCCGATCACGGACGGATCGACGTGATGGGCAATATCGCCGGTGTTCGGAGCGATGGGCCCGTGGTGGACGTGACCGACGAAGAATTCGACCGGGTGTTCGACATCAACCTCCGGGGCGTGTTCTATGGCAGCCAGGCGGCGATGAGAGCCATGATCCCGCAGGGATCCGGGCACATCGTGAACATCTCATCGGGAGCGATAGACAGCCCCGCTCCCACCATGAGCACCTACGCCATGACCAAGGCCGCGGTGGCCCAGCTGACCAAGACTCTGGCCGCCGAGGGCGCGGCCCATGGGATCCGGGCCAACGCTCTGGCCCCCGGGGTCATCCTCTCCAACTTCTCCCGCGCCCACTTCATCGACGAGTCTGGCGAGGTCGATCCCGTTCGCTACCAGGCTTACGTCGACTGGGCCTCCAACATGGCCCCGTTGGCCCGGGTGGGCATGCCCACCGATATTGCCTTCGCCATTTTGTATCTCGTATCCGACGCGGCCAGCTTTGTGACCGGGCAGATCCTCCGGCCCAACGGCGGCGCCGGCATGCCCTGGTAAGCAGTCCTGGGGCCGAGCGGTAGACAGCGTAGGAACGATCGCATCGGAGATGCGAGATGGGAAGTGAAGCTGTGGCTGATGTCGATAACGAGATGGTCGATTTCAATACCGAGATCATCAATGAGTTCCGGGCCAACGAGGGCAAGGTCGGCGGCCCGTTCGAGGGAGCCCCGGTACTTCTCCTGCACCACACCGGGGCCAAGTCCGGAACCGAGCGGGTCAATCCCCTGGTCTATCAACCACTGGACGGTGGCCGCTATGCCATCTTTGCCTCCAAGGCCGGCGCCGACACCAACCCGGACTGGTTTCACAACCTGGTGGCCAATCCACGCACCACCGTCGAGGTGGGCACCGATACCGTCACCGTCGCCGGCCGGGTCACCGACGGAACCGAGCGCGAGACGATCTGGTCGGCGCAAAAGGCCGCCGCCCCCGGATTCGCCGAGTACGAGAGCAAGACGACGCGCCAGATTCCCGTGATCGTCCTCGACCCCACGCCCTAGTTGGCAGGGCACCGGTCGGCACGGCACCGAACACGGGCCATCCACGGCTGAGGTGAGCGCCGCATGTCGGCGCGTGCCTGGAAATCACAGGTGTGGCATCAGAGCGCGCGCACCGCGTCGAGTTGCTGCCTCTGAGTGTCACCTCCTGGCGCAGCACGACGGTGGCCAGCACATGGTTAGACCGGAGCGACGTGGGTATGGGGGTCCGATGCGAGAGACCTCCAAGGACATTTCGACCGAGACGCGTGACGGAACGGGAAAATTTTCGACAAATTCACATGAGATGTCGGGGGCCCAACTTCGCGGTCTGGTCGAACGAGCACGAAACGGTGACGAGGAGGCGTGGGAGGCCCTCTTTCGCCGCTCGTATCCCAAGCTCTTGGCCTACGCCGCCCGTCGGCTGCCCACCGACGTGCAGGCCAAGGATGCAGTGGGGGAGACCATGACTCGAGCAGTCGCCCACATCGACCGGTTACGACACGAAGGCGGTGGGTTCGACGCCTGGATGTACGGGATCATCCGCCATGTGGTGGTGGATGCCCAGCGGGCTCTGGCCAAGGAAGGTCCCGGTCTGGTGCCCGACGCGGTCGACTGGCGGTCGCAGCCGTCGGACTGGACCATCGACCGAGAGGACGCGGCCGAGGTGCGCGCCGCCTTTGCGCGGTTGAGCGCGGCTGACCAGGAGCTCCTCGAGCTCCGGGTCGTGGCCGAGCTCTCGGCCGAGGAGGTCGGATCGGTGCTGGGCAGACGGCCGGGCGCCGTTCGCATGGCTCAAAGTCGAGCGCTCATTCGCCTGCGGGCGCTCCTGGAAGAAGATGCAGAGGGAAGGGCCAGTGCCTGACGACGACCGCATGCTGGAGCGACTGGGTAGGGCGTTGGCCCCGCCGCCCGCCCAGCCCCATGAAGCCGAGATCCGGATGGTGCGCCAGGTGGTGGTCCGACTCCGGGGACGGCGGGCTCGGGGGGAAGACCGAGAGGACTCCTTGGCCCCCGAGCCCGACTGGGGTGTGGCCCAGCTGCCTCCAGCGATACTGCGATCCCCGGTTTCAGCCGCGGCCGGCGCCCGATCCGACCCTGGTGGCCCAGCCCAAGCGGGCGACGTTCGCCTCCTGGCCTAGCGCCGCTGCCTGGTCCACGCTCTCATCCTTTCTCGACGTGGGCACGTTCCGTGCGGGCGTCCCCTCGTATGCGCCGTAAGGGCTGGTAGCCAACCAAGTTTGTGCGGGTCTGTGACGGAGCCCGCCGTCCACCGACATACGGGTTGAGATGAGTTGAGAGCAGAGAGCAATCGTCCCACCGGGATGGATCGTTCGACGCTCGCCTTGGCCCCGACCTCCGACACGCACCCCTAAGGGAGTTATGCCTGCCGATCACACCGAAGTTGTAGGAGCGAGGTATGAGCTCACTCAAGAGCTCGCTCGCGACTCGTCATTCGCGGTGTACCAAGCCGAGGATCATCGACTGTCCGCTCCGGCTGGCATCGCCTGGTCCCTGGAGCTGGTCGGGAAGGGCCGGCGCGGCCCGAGATCCTTGGACCAGCGCATGGCCCGGGCCATGCATCCCCACCTCATCTCCACCTACGACGGCGGCGTCGATGGTGATCGTTCGTTCATGGCCTTCCACCGACCGCCGAGCGATCTGGCCACCGAGTTGGCGCTCGCTCCCTTTCCAGCCGGTCGAGTGGCCCAGATGGGGGCAGACCTTTCGTCGGCGCTCGAGACCCTCCATCGGAGCCGTATCCGACTGGGAGGGCTGCATCCCGGCCATGTGGGTGTCGATGCCGACGGCTCTGCCCTCCTGTCCCCGTGGCCCTTGGCCCCGCCCCCGGCCGGCTGGGGTGGGGAAGCAGCGTGGTCTCCCCCCGAAGTTGTCTCTGGAGCTGCGTCATCGACCGCCGGTGACATCTGGTCGTTGGGCGCCGTGTTGTTGAGCGCGTTGATAGGCACCGGTCCGGGTCAATTGTCGACCGCCGACACCAACGAGCTCGTCGACCGCCTACGCGCTGCCGCCGACCCAACGCTCCTCGACGCGGTGGGAACGAGCATGGTCGCCGACCCAGCTCGGCGATTCGCATCGGGGGGCGAGATGGCCGCCGCCCTCCGGCAGGCCCCTGGTGTCGTCACCAGCCCCGAGGCGGCCGCCGCTACGATTCGATGGTCGAGACCAGGATCACTGGTGGCGCGGCGGGCCACCGCGTTCAGCTCGGCGGCGATCGTCGTCATCCTGTCGGCCACCGCGGCAGGGATGAGCCTGAACTCACTGGGCGGTGCGAGCGTGGCGCTCTCGTGCGCGGCCGGGCACTCGGCATCGGCGACGAACGGCACTTCGTGCGCTCCTCGTTCTCCCGGGGCCGGTCACGACCGGACGAACGTCGGCGGTGGCGGACAACGCGGCACCGTCACCGCGGGGTCAGCGGTCCCGCCACCACCGACGGCAGCTGGAACGAGTGATCCTGGGGCGCTGGCGGCGACCTCCGTGACGTCGGCGGCCTCGTTCGCGTCCACGCCCACCTTGCCGGCATCGGGTACCGCATCCTCGTCCGTCGCCACCCCGACGGCGCCGCCCTCGTCCGGACCCGGCTCGGGCGATGCCGTGGCCTCAGCACCCGTCGCCGGTGCCACCACG
>DASZLD010000172.1:0-2049 GCA_035552655.1 Acidimicrobiales bacterium | reverse complement strand
GCCAGGGGCGCCCGGGCGAGGGTGGGGACGGCGATGGAACTGGTGGTCATGACCTGCCTCCGGCTGGGTTGGTCTCGGCTGGTACTGGCGCCAACTCTGCGCCGCTACTGGTATCGGGGTTCTTCGAGCTCTGGTCCGGCTCGACGCCGTTCTCCTCATCCGCCTCGGCCCGGCGGCCGGTCAAGGCCAGGAAGACGTCGTCGAGGCTTGGTTCTCGCAACGTGAACGCGGTGGGGACAATTCCTTGCTGGTCGAGCGAGCGCAGTGCGGCCATGGCCGCTTGGGGACCATTGTCCACGGTGACCTCGACGATCGTGCCGTTGACATTGGGAGTATGAGACCCGACGGCGGCCAACACCGCGGTGGCTCGGGAGGCGTCGGCGTGGTCGTGGAGACCCACCTCGAGCACGGTGGTACCTAGATTGGCCTTCAGGGTGGCCGGGGTACCCTCGGCAATCACCCGTCCATGGTCGACGACGGCGAGTTGGCTAGCCAGCCGGTCGGCTTCTTCCAGGTACTGGGTGGTGAGGAGCACGGTGGTGCCCTCTTCGACCAGCCCCTCGATGACCTCCCACATGTCGTTTCGGCTCTGAGGATCCAGCCCGGTGGTCGGTTCGTCCAAAAACAGCACGGTTGGTCGGGCCACCAGGGCCGCGGCCAGGTCGAGGCGGCGGCGCATGCCCCCCGAGTAGGTCTTGAGGGGCCGGTCTGCGGCGTCGCTCAGATTGAACTGGTCGAGCAACTCGACGGCTCGTTGAGCCACCGCCTTGCGGGGGAGATGATTCAAACGTCCGACCATGTCGATGTTCTCGCGACCGGTGAGGTTCTCGTCGACCGCGGCGTACTGGCCGGCCAGCCCGATCAACGACCGGACGAGGGCGGCTTCTTTGGTCACATCGTGGCTGAGCACGCGGGCCAGGCCGGAGTCAGGTTTGATGATGGTGGTGAGCACCCGCACGGCCGTGGTCTTGCCCGCGCCGTTCGGGCCCAGCAGCCCGAAAACGCTCCCCTCCTCCACAGCGAAGCTCACACCGTCGAGGGCGCGCACCTCCCGCTTTCCGGAAAATGTCTTCTTGAGGTCCTGCGCCTCGATTGCGTCTGTCATGACCTTCCCGTCTTCGTGTCACTTGCTGCCTAACCCTGCACTGCGCACCGTGGCCCTGCCCCACTGTCACTGCCCGAGCCGTGCCGTGCCAGTCGGCGGCCGTCCCTGTAGCCACGCCCCAGGTGCCTCGCCCCGGGTATGGGGACGGCGACCCAGGCCAGGTCACCCCGAACTCGCCCGTATGGGCCCTGCTCATGCCCTTTCCTTTACTTCTGGATATCTTAAAAACTAAGATACGGCTGTGTCAAAGCGACGAACCAGTGCTCCTGGGCGAACGAATGCGGTGACCGATGCCGAGCTCGATGGAGGGCGGGGAATCGTTGCCGACGGATCGATGGGGCGATCCCCCAATCCGGCACTGGCGGCAGCCATGCGCAACTATCAGGTCGCCCTCGACGTCTTCGACGACGCAGTGGCCAATAAGCTCGGGCTCAATCGGACCGATTTCCGTTGCATCGACATCCTCGACCAGTACCAACCCATGACGGCCGGCGCACTGGCGCACGCCACCCGGTTGACCAGTGGTGCCATCACCTTTGCTCTCGACCGGCTGGAGCGGGCCGGATTCGTCCGCCGGATCCGGGATGAGACCGATCGCCGCCGGGTCCTGGTGGAGCTGGTCCCCGCCGCCCAACGGCAGGCGGCCCGGCTCCATCAACCGATGGTGCGAGATGCCCGCGCCGCCATGGCCAAATACACGGCCGACGAGTTGGCGGTGATCTGCGACTTCCTTGTCGTGGCTCGCGAAATCTACGAGAACAACGTCCCCGAGTGAGCGCTGGCCCGGCGAAGCGTGCTGCTGGTCACCCGATGAGGGTGCCAACCTCTTCGGCGGTGAGCCGGAACTCGGCGGCGGCCACGTTCTCTTCCAGGTGTTCGACCGATGCTGTTCCCGGGATGGGGAGGATTGCCGGCGACCGATCCAGCAGCCAGGCCAGGGCCAC
>DASZLD010000171.1:0-8285 GCA_035552655.1 Acidimicrobiales bacterium | reverse complement strand
GCCACGTTCCACAGCAACCCGGTGCTCGACGAGTTGTACTGGACCGTCCCGAGCTGCACACCGTGAGCCAGGAACGCCGGTTCTTGGAACAGGGGCAGGGCGACCATCTGGTTCCAGAGCTGGGCGTCGATCTGCGCGTAGTAGGTCGCCCCGTTGACCGGGTTGAGCTCCCGACTGGCTTGGCGAAAGAGCTGGTCCAACGTGGGGTCGTCGTAGTTGCTCCAATTCTCCGACCCACCCGACCCCGGCTCGCCCAGCTGGTCCGAGTACCAGGCCACGGTGCCGGTCAGAAAGGTGCTCGCCGTCCTCGACACCAGGGCCACGTCGTAGCTGTTCGATCGCGCCGCTTCGTCCATGCCTGCCGGCCCCTCGACCGGTACGGTCACTACCTGGAACCCCGCCGCCACCAGCTGGTCCTCAACCAGATCGGCCACGTCGGCCATCCAGGGATCCCCCTCCTCCACCGCCATCCGGAGCACGACAGGCTTGCCTGCGATGTCCTCGTAGGGTCCGAAGACCAACCGTGTGTACCCGGCGCTCAACATCAGCGTCGTGGCCGCCCCGGGGTCGGCGCTGGCATAGGGGGCGGCTGCCTTGGCCGCGGCGTATTGAGACTGGGAGTTCACGGCCAGGTGGTCATTGTCGACGGCCGGCGCCGTCTGAAGGGACCCCACCGTGTCCTTCAGCAGTGTCGAGCGGTCCAGCGAATGGGCGATGGCCTGGCGCACCGCCACCGTCCCGGCCACCGTGCTTTTCACGTTGAACTCGAGCTGCAAGAACTGCATCGACTTGCGTACCGCGCTCTGCACGTTGGGCAGCGAGGTGACCCGGTTGAGCTCACTGAGGTCGAACCCGCTCGGTTGGCTGACCGTTCTGTTGCCATGGGCCAGGGCGCCGATCGATGAGGTCGAGCTCTGGTTCTCCCGGATCACGATCCGGGCCAGCTTGGGTTTGGGCCCCCACCACTTGCTGTTGGGGACCAACACCACGGTGCCGTTGGCCGACACCGACTGGATGGCCATGGGACCGGCCGACAGCTCGCGATCGGGGTTGAACGTCTGAAACCCGGTGTTCCACCCCACCAGCTCGGCGATGTGGGCCGGCACCATGTTCGAGAACAGGGCTCGCCAGTCCGTGAACGGTGTACCGAAGATGACGGTGACCGTCTTCCCATCGGCGCTGGGCGTCACCGAGTCGATGTCGCGGTAACCCAGGGTGGAGGCGACATCGAAGGGCTTCCCGTCCAGATCGCTACCGACCCCCCGTTGCGACTCCCATGCGTAGATGAAGTCCTGTCCGGTGACCGGTGTGCCGTCCGACCACACCGCCTTGGGGTTGATCACGTAGGAGATGGTCAGGGGTGCCGGCCTCAGGACCTCGACGCTCTGGAGCAGGGCCGTATTGGGCACGGCCAAATTCTGGGGATTGACGATGTAGGCGCTGGGGAGCACCGAAGCCATCACCGTGGGCGTGGCTGACGCCGCCCCGGCCGACGTGTTCGGGTTGAACCCGGCCAGTCCCTGGTCCAGATCAACCGTGGCCGATCCCCCCTGCGTGGCCACCAGTCCCGAAGGGGGCGGCCGGTCCACCTGGCTGATCCGGTCGGCACCGATGTGGTCGACCGCGGCCACGATGATGATGATCACGATGATGACCAGGGGCAAGGTCCACCGCGAACGGTGTCTGGCCCACAGAGCCGTGATCCGGTGCCGGCGGCCGACAGGCGCGGCGCCGTCGGCGGTCACTGCAGACGAAGGATCAGCGTCAGATTGGTGAAGGCGAAGACGACGGCAACCGTGATGGTGATCCTGTCGAGGTTCCGTTCGACCACGGTGGAGCCGGCAGCGGCCGATCCGACGGACCCACCGAACATGTCCGACAGCCCGCCACCTTTGCCACTGTGCATCAAGATCAGAAAGATCAGCGCCAATGACGCCAGAATCTGCGCCACGACGATCACTGTGGTCAACACGTAGGTGGCCTCCTTCGGCTCCGGACCGTTGGGAAGGCTACCAAACTCAACGGAGCCTGCCGCTGGCGCCCCTGATGATGTCCAGGAAGGCGGCGGCGTCGAGGCTGGCCCCTCCGACCAGGGCGCCGTCCACATCCGGGCAGGCCAGCAGCGATTCCGTGTTTTCGGGGGTCACCGACCCTCCGTACTGGATCCGCACGCTGTCGGCCCTCTCGTCGCCGGCCGCCTCTCTGATCGTCGACCGGATCCAGGCGCAGGCGGCCTGGGCATCGTCAGGCGTGGCCGCCACCCCCGTCCCGATGGCCCAGATCGGCTCATAGGCGAAGACCATGGCCGAAAGCTGCTCGGTGGTGACCGATGCGATCACCGCCCCGACCTGGCTGGTGAGACGCTCCTGCTCCTGGCCTGCTTCCCGCTCCTCACCGGTTTCCCCGACACAACAGATCGGGGTCATCCCGTTGCGGAATACCGCGCCCAGCTTGGCCGTCACGATCTCGTCGGTCTCGCCGAACAACTGACGGCGCTCGGAATGGCCCACGATGACGTAGCCGACGTGCAACTTGGCCAACATGAGCGCGCTGACCTCGCCGGTAAAGGCCCCGGAGTCGGCGATGGCGCAGTTCTGTGCCCCCAGCGCCACCGGTATCCCCTCGGCCTCGACCACCGTCTGCACCGAGCGCAGGTCGGTGAAGGGGGGGTGCACGGACACGTCAATGGAGGAGACGTCAGCCGGGGCCAGTCGGAGGCCGAGGTCGCGAGCAGCGTGAATGGCCTGGAAGTGATCGAAATTCATCTTCCAGTTGCCACTCACCAGCGGGCGCCGGCGAGCTGGGTCGCTCACGAGGCAGCCCGCCTCCCGCCAGGTCGGGGGGCGTTGACGGCCGATCGCAGCGCAGCCAGTCCGGCCAGGTCGCCGTGCTCGAGCAATTCCAGCGAGGCCCCTCCCCCGGTGGAGATGAAGTCGATCTGCTCGGACAGGCCGAACTCGTCCACCGCGCTGGCGCTGTCACCCCCTCCGACCACGGTGAAACCGGGGCACGCCGCCACCGCGTTGGCCACGCCCAGGGTGCCCTGGGCGAACCGCGGGTCCTCGAACACGCCCATGGGACCGTTCCACAGGACCGTGCCCGCCGAGGCGATGACGCCGGCGAACTCGCTCACGGTCTGCGGCCCGATGTCCAGCCCCTGCCAGCCCGCGGGCACGTCTTGGCCCACCACCCGGATCTCCCCCTCGCCCGATTGGCACTCGTGGCCGAACGAGGCCCCCGGCTCCAAGGCCACCACGTCGGTGGGCAGCAGGATCTTCTTTCCCGTGGCCAGGAGGCGGGCACAGTCGTCGAGCCGGTCCACGTCGACCAGCGAGCCGCCGACGTCGTGACCGGCCGCAGCCAGAAAGGTGAAGGCCATGCCCCCGCCCACGATGAGCGTGTCGACCCGCTCCAGCAGCGAGCTCAGCACCCCGAGCTTGTCGGCCACCTTGGCCCCGCCCACCACGGCCACGAACGGCCGCCGGGGCGTGCCCAGCAGGGTCCCGAGCGCCTCGATCTCCCGGAGCAACAAGAAGCCGGCGGCGCTGGGGAGCATGGCCGGCGGTCCCACCACCGAGGCATGGGTCCGGTGGGACACCCCGAATGCGTCGTTGACGTAGGCGTCGTGCCCGTGCACCAGCTTCTTGGTGAACTCGGGGTCGTTGGCCTCCTCGCCCGCATAGAACCGGAGGTTCTCCATCAGCTGCACCTCAGGGGCCAGCTCGGCCAGCCGATCCCGGATCGGGGCCATGTCGCACTGGGCGTCGGGCGCACCCTGGGGTCGGCCCAGATGGGTGCAGGCGGTCACCGATGCGCCTTGATCCAGTAGGTAGTTGAGGGTAGGCAGCGCGGAACGAATGCGGAAGTCGTCGGCCACGGTGGTGACTTCGCCCTCGCACTGACGCAGCGGCACGTTGAAGTCGACCCGCACCAGCACGCTGCGACCGTCCAGCGGGGGCAGGTCAGCGAGCAGGGGCAGCCCCTGGAGCAATGGGTTGTGATCGTCGGTGCTCATGATGGCTGTGACTCCCCCCGTTGACCCGCCGGCTCAGGCGCCGGCCGCACCCATGACCCGGGCGAGGTCGACGAGGCGATTGGCATATCCCCATTCGTTGTCGTACCAGCCCTGGACCTTCACCAGGGTGATGCCCGAGGCTGACGGCATGGTCATGGTGAGCAGGGAGTCGAAGGTGCACGATGCCGGACTGCCCACGATGTCCGAGGACACGATGGGGTCGTCCGTGTAGACCAGGACCTCGGACAGGGGACCCGATGCTGCGGCATCGGCGAAGGCCTGGTTGACCTCCTCGACGGTCACCGTCCCCGGTACAACGGCGGTGAAATCGGTGATCGAGCCGTCGGGTACGGGAACCCGGAGGGCCGAGCCGTTCAGGCGGCCCTTCATGGACTCCAGCACCAGGCCGGTGGCCCGGGCGGCGCCGCTCGAGGCGGGCACGATGTTGACGGCGGCGGCGCGGGCCCGGCGCAGGTCCTTGTGCGGGAGATCGAGCAGGTTCTGATCGTTGGTGTAGGCGTGCACCGTGGTCATGAGCCCGCTCTCGACGGAAAAGGCGTCATCGAGGACCTTGACCATGGGCACGAAGCAGTTGGTGGTGCACGAGGCGTTGGACACCACCACGTGCTTGTTGGGGTCGTATTCGTGCGAGTTGACCCCGATGACGAAGGTGGCGTCCACGTCGGAGGCCGGAGCGGAGACGATGACCCGGTTGGCCCCGTCGCTGAGGTGGGCGGCTGCGCTCTCCCTGGTGGTGAACAGCCCGGTGGCCTCGATGACCACGTCCACGCCCAGGACGCCCCAGGGCAGGGCCTTGGGGTCCCGCTCGGCCAGCACGGTGATCTTGTGGTCGTCGATCACGATGTGGCCATCGTCGACCTGTACCTCGGCATCCAGGCGACCGTGGGTCGAGTCGTAGCGTAAAAGGTGGGCCAGGGTCTCGGCCGACGTCAGGTCGTTCACCGCCACGACCTCGATGTCGGTCCCCTGGGTCCGGGCGGCCCGAAGGAAGTTCCGGCCGATTCTGCCGAACCCGTTGATGCCCACCCGTACGGTCATTGCGGTCATACCTCGATTCTCTTCCTGTCACTGCTCAGGCTCGGCCGACCGGACAGGGACGAGGGGCCGGTCTCAAAAATACCCAAAACACCGGGATGTTCACTCATCCGACCAGACCAACGAGGGCCGCCGCCAGTTTGACCGGATCGTGAGCTCGGCCATTGGACCGGGCCAGGGGCGCTTCCACGATCCTGCATCCCGTCTTACCGAACGGTATTCTAGTCGGATCGCACACGGCCACATCCACGTCGATGCCGTGGCGGGCCAGGGCCTCCAGGTGCATGGCCACGTCGAAGTCGGCCGTCTCGGGGAGCTCGGTGTGCAGGTTGCAGACGTAGACCGTGGTGGCCGACGACCGCTGGATGGCTCGGCGAATCCCGGGCACCGCCGCCGCGGCCAACGTGCTGGTGAACAGGGACCCCGGTCCCAGGATGATCTGTTCAGCGTCCAGGAGCGCCTCGACCGCGGCGGCGGGGGCCACCGGATCCTCGGGAACCAGCGAGATGTGGCGGATCCCTCCGGTGCCCATCACCGCCACCTGGCCGGCCACCTCGCCGCCGACGGCGTCGGCCTTGAGGACCACCGGGTCGGTGGTGGCGGGCAGGATGCGCCCCTTCACGCCCAGGAGCCGGCAGGCCTCGTCGATCCCGGCGATGGGGTCCTCGGCGGCATCGATCAGTCCGGCCAACACCAGATTGCCCAGGGAATGGCCGGCCAGCTCCTCCTCGTCGAACCGTCGGGCAAAGGCGATGGCCAGGATGGAGTCCGGTTCGGCCAGGGCCACCATGCATTTCCGCAGGTCCCCTGGAGGCATGACCCCCAGTAGCTCGCGGAGCCGGCCGCTCGACCCGCCGTCGTCGGCCACCGAGACCACGGCTGTCACCTCGTCGGTGTAGCGCCGGACGGCGCCCAGCGTGGCGGCCAGGCCGTGGCCCCCACCGACTGCCGCCACCCGCGGCTGGGCCCCCGGCCCCGCAGGTCCGCTCACCGGTGTCGGCCCGTGTACTCGTCCATCAGTTGCATGTCGAGGGTCACCGCTCTGCGTCACTATCGAGCGTCATCGCTCTGCCTCATTGTCGAGCGTCATCGCTCGACGTCACGGTGGAATACCGAGGTGGCGATGCCGTGCTTGTTGAGCCGGACGGCCAGCTCTTCGGCCAGGGCCACCGATCGATGGCGGCCCCCCGTGCACCCCATGGCCACGGTCAGATACGACTTCCCCTCCCGGACATAGGCGGGAATGAGCATGGCCAGCATGTCATCCAGCTTGTCCAGGAACTCGGCCGTCTCGGGCCGTCCCAGCACGTAGTCGCGCACCGGCTGGTCCAGGCCGCTCTGGGGGCGGAGCGACTCTACCCAGTAGGGGTTGGGGAGGAACCGGCAGTCGAACATCAGGTCGACGTCGAGGGGCACCCCGTGCTTGAAACCGAACGACAGAATGGAGGTCTGCATGGTGGCGTCGGGGTCCTCCCCGCCGAACACCTCCATCAGACGGCTGCGCAGCTGGTTGACGTTGAGCTCACCGGTGTCGATGACCAGGTCGGCGTGGTCGCGCAGGGGTTGCAGCAGCTCGCGTTCTTCGGTGATGGAGTCCTCCACCCCCCGACCGCTCAACGGATGGCGGCGACGGGTACCCTCGAACCGCCGGACCAGGATGTCGTCCGCCGCATCCAGGAAGACCATGCGCACGCGGTCGCGCCCCGATCGCAGGTCCTCGATGGCCGGGATGACGTCGTCCACGTCGCCGCCGCCCCGGCCGACCACGAAGGCCACGTGCTCGAGCTCGGTACCCGCCCCGCGGACCAGCTCGGACACCTTGGAGATGAGGGCCGAGGGCATGTTGTCGATGACGAACCACCCGAGGTCCTCGAGGGTGGCACCGGCCGTGGATCGTCCTGCCCCGGACATCCCGGTGACCACCAGGTACTCGCTCACGACTCCACTCTGGCACGCCCGGCGCCGGGCCCGCTCGGACTCATGGGCCGGTGGAGGCGGTCGTGGACGGTGTCGGCTACCTGGTCGGGAAGCCAGCTCCGGGCCCGGATCTCCTCCACCGTGGCCTTGCGCAGGGACCCGATCCCTCCGAACTCGCTGAGCAGTCGGGCCCGACGCTTGGGCCCCAGACCGGGAATGCCGTCGAGGACCCCGGTGGTCATGCGCTTCCCCCGCAGTTTCCGGTGGTAGGAGATGGCGAACCGGTGTGCCTCGTCCCGGAGCCGTTGGAGCAGGTAGAGGGCCTCTGACTGCCGGGGCAGGCGGAGCGGCTCCTCCCGACCGGGGAGATAGACCTCCTCGAAGCTCTTGGCCAGGGAGGCGATGGGCACCCGATCGGTCAGCCCCAGGCGCTCGAGCACCCGGACACCCACGGCCAGCTGTCCCTTCCCCCCGTCCAGGAGGAGCAGCTGCGGTGGGTAGGCGAACCGGCGCCGCGGCGTGGCCGGGAGGCCGTCCCTGTTCTGCTCGTCCCGGTCCTGCTTGTCGCGGATGGGCGTGGGCGGCTCGGCCGGGTCGGGTGCCTGGTCCTCGTCCTCGGCCAACAGGGCGGTGAGCCGCCGGGTCAGCACTTCTTCCATCGCCGCGTAGTCGTCGTTCCCGGGCACCGACGACACCTTGTAGTGGCGATAGTCGCTCTTCTTGGCCAGCCCGTCCTCGAACACGACCATGGACCCGACGTAGTCGGTCCCCTGGAGGTGGCTCATGTCGTAGCACTCGATCCGCAGGGGCGCAGCGGGCAGGCCCAGCTCCCGCTGCAACGACTCGAGGGCCCGGGCCCGGCTGTTGTGGTCCGAGGTCCGCTGCAACCGGTGGCGGAGGAACGCTTCGTCGGCATTGCGGGCCACCGTCTCCTGCAGGGAGCGCTTGGGGCCGCGGACCGGGACGCGCAGGGCCACCGGGCCTCCCCGACGTTCGGCCAGGTAGTCGGACACCGCCTCGGCGTCCTCGGGCATGGTCGGCACCAGCACTTGGCGGGGCACGCCCGAAGGGGCGTCGGCGTACACGTCGACCAGGATCCGCTCGATGAGCTGGCCCGGCGTGAGATCCTCGACCTTGTCCATGAACAGGGCCAGGCGCCCCACTACCTTGCCCGAACGAACGTGGAAGACCTGGATGGCCGCCTCCAGCTCGTCCTCGGCTATGCCGATGACGTCGAGATCCTCGGGGCGCTCCAGCTCCATCTGGCGCACGGCATCGGCCTTGCGCACCGCATCCA
>DASZLD010000170.1:0-5302 GCA_035552655.1 Acidimicrobiales bacterium | reverse complement strand
GCCCCCGAGGAACGGCGCGGCCGGGTAGTGGCTCGCATCATGACCGGCCTCCTCCTGGGCATCCTGTTGGCTCGGACGGTCTCCGGCTTGGTGGCCCAGCTGGCCGGCTGGCGAGCCATCTACTGGATATCGGCTGGTCTCATGGTTGTCTTTGCCGCCGTGCTGAGCCGAGCCCTCCCGGCCGAAGGAAAGCGACCACACCTCAGCTATCCCCACCTGGTCGGCTCGTCCCTGCGCCTTTTGGCCGACGAGCCGGCGCTGCGCCGCCGCGCCTGGCACGGCGCCATGGCCTTCGCCGCCTTCAGCGTGCTGTGGACCTCTCTGGCTTTTTTGCTGTCGGCGCCGCCCTACCACTACTCCAATCTGGTGATCGGACTGTTCGGGCTGGTGGGGGTGGCCGGGGTGGCCGCGGCCAACCTGGCCGGGAAGCTGGCCGACGTCAATCGCACGGCGATCACCACTGCTGTCGCCGGTGTGCTGCTGACCCTGTCCTTCGTGGTGCTGAGGGCGGGAACGACGTCGGTCGCCGCCGTAATCGTCGGCATCATCGTGCTGGACATCGGCACGCAGGGCATGCAGATCACCAATCAGGCGGTGATCTATGCCCTTCGGCCCGAGGCTCGTAGCCGCATCAACAGCGTCTATATGTTCTGCTATTTCGTGGGCGGGGCCGTCGGTTCTGTGACTGCCGGGATCGTGTTCTCGGCCGACAAGTGGACCGGCGTCTGCCTGCTCGGCGGTGGGTTCGGCCTGGCTACGTTGGCCATGACCCTCTTCGACTGGATCCGACCACCGGGCCCCACCCGCGACCGTGTTGTCGAGCAGGTCGATGAGTCGGAACCGTCAAGTCCCACATGACCTTCGCCGACCCCTGCCCGTCATTCGCCTTTAGATCCTCGGTGGGACCATGAGGATCTACGGGCACGGATCGGGGACGGCACTCGACACCGGGCACACGCTTCGCTTCGCCCCCGAGAGCGGTGTCCGAGCGTGGATCGAGGAGGTTCCGCTCGAGTCGGCCGGAACAGCCGTCGACAAGATGCTGGCCGGACAAGGCCGCTTCCGCATGGTGCTCACCGCCGGCAACTGATCTCCGGTGGTCGACTGCTGATCGGGCTGGTGCCCGCCCCGCCAGGCCAGGCCGGCCAGGGCGAGGGCGGCGAGCACCATGACGGCGAGGCCGTACTCCCAGGTCGTGCTCAGGAACCCGCCGCCATGCACGACCAGGAAACCGGCAACGATGGCGGGGAGACCCAAGGCCAAGTAGGACACGACCCAGATGGCCGAGAGCACCCCGGAGCGCTCGTGCGGCGCAGCCAGGGGGAGCACGGTCCGCATGGCACCTTGGAACCCGGCCCCGAACCCCACGCCACCCACGGCCGTGCCGATGAAGAACACCACTCCCGAGGTGAGGGCGACGGCCACCAGCGTGATGCCCACGCCGGTGATCAGTGCGACGGTTCCGAGGAACATGACCGTGCGTGGCGGCGTCGCTCGGAGCACCAGCACGGTCAGGGCGCTGAACCCGGCCAGGACGAACAGGGCCGCGCCGCCCAGCACGGGCGAGCTGGAGCCGACCACCTGTTGGACCAGGTCGGGCCCGAGCGAAGCGTAGAAGCCGCCGAGGGACCACACCGCCACCAGGGCGGGGATGGCGACCAGGAGGGGCCTCCGCACCAGCGGCGGGACGCCGACATGGGGACGGAGAGAAGCCAGGGCGCCGGGTATCGGCGTCGATGTCTCCGACATGAGAGCCACGCCAAGCGCCTGGATGACGAAGATCCCGAGGAGCACCAGGTACACCAGATGGGTGGGGGCGGGGAGGAACTGGACCAGCAGCCCTGATAGCAGTGCTCCCGTCGCTGTTCCCGTGACCGGGGCGACGGCATTGGCGATCGTGCCCCTGGTCTTTTCCAAGTCGAGCAGGCCGGCTCCGACGGCACCGACCGCTGCCCCGGTAGAGAGGCCCTGAACCACCCGGGCCACCAGGAGGGCAGGCACGCCCCCCGCGGTGGCGAAGATGACCATGACCGCGCCCTGGAGTATGAGTGCCACCACCAACACCGGTCGGCGCCCGAGATGGTCCGAAAGCGTTCCGGCGGTGAGCAGGGCGACCAACACGGCCACCGCGTAGATGCCGAAGACCACGGTAATGGTCATGGGGGAGAAGCCCCATTCGGACTGGTAGACGCGGTAGAGGGGGGTGGGCGCGCTGGACCCGGCTAGGAAGGACACCACGATCGAGACCAGTAGAGCGAAGGCCACGGTGGTGGGTAGCCGGAGGCGGCGCCTCGGAGCTGGGGCGGCGTTTGCCAGCGCCTCCGTCGGTCGATCCTGGATGTCGTGGTGCTGGGTGAAGACCATGGTCACTCCCGGGTCGCTGAAACAGACCGGTCTGTCTGCTTTCGATCACTCTAGACAGACCGGTCTGTTATAGTCAAGGCATGGCTCCGACCACCACAGATCGATCCTCGGCACGCGATCGACTGCTGGCTGCCGCCAATGAGCTGTTCTACGAGGAAGGGGTGCACACGGTCGGCATCGATCGCGTGATCGAACGGGCCGGAGTGGCCAAAGCCACCCTCTACAGCACGTTCGGCAGCAAGGACGAGCTCATCCGGTCGTACTTGGACTCCCGGTACACAGCCCGTAAGGAACGAATCAGCAAAGAGGTGGCCAGCCATGACACCCCTCGCGAGCGCCTGCTCTCGGTGTTCGACGTTCTCAGCGAGTCCATCTCGAAACCCGGTTACCACGGGTGTGCCTTCATCAATGCCAGCGCCGAAGCTGACCTGTCCAGCCCCATCCTGGGCGTGGTCGACGCCTACCGCACCTGGCTGAGGACCGAACTGGCCGAGCTGGCCGACGCAGCCGGCGCCGGGGATCCTGGTCAGCTGGCGCGACAGCTGATGATGCTCTTCGACGGGGCGGGGATCGCGGCCCGGATCGACGGATACCTCACGGCGGCAACGGCGGCGCGGGCTACGGCCGCCACCCTGCTCGATGCGGCCATAGCCACGAAGCGGTCAGGACCAGCGACGTAGCCGACCGATCCGTGCGGCATCGCCGCCGTTCTTCGGGCAGAGTGTCGTGATGAACCAGAGCCAGCGCTTCGTTCGGGATCTCGTCGACCCGCTGCGGGTGGCGCCGGGGAAGTCGGTCGTGATGGAGCGCGATTTCGATCCCACCTCCGTCGACGGCACGGTGTCCCGTTCACAAGGCGAGTGGCGTTTGGATCAGGTCATCGAGCTTCTGGCTGACTACCAGGATCGGCTGTCGGCCCAAGCCGTCTCCGGCGTCCTGTTGGTGATCCAGGCCCTCGACGCAGGCGGGAAGGACAGCACGATCAAGCACGTGATGCGGGGTCTCAACCCCCAAGGTGTCGCGGTCAACAGCTTCAAGGAGCCAACGGACGAGGAACTGAGACACGATTTCCTCTGGCGGTATCAGCGCGTCGCACCCGAACGGGGCCGAATCGGCATCTTCAACCGGTCGCACTACGAAGAGGTGCTGGTCGTGCGGGTGCATCCCGAGCTGCTCGGGCGCCAGTTCGTAGCTGGGCAAGGACCAGCCAAGGGGATCTGGAGAGCTCGTTTCCAGGAGATCAATGACTGGGAGCGTCATCTGGTCGACAACAACATCCGCTTGGTGAAGGTGTTGCTCAATGTGTCCAAGGAGGAACAGGCCAAGCGGTTCATCAAGCGGATCGACCGGCCGGAGAAGAATTGGAAGTTCGCTCCCAGCGATATCCGTGAACGCCGCTACTGGGACGACTATCAACGGGCCTTCGGCAAGATGCTCAGCCATACCAACACGGAATGGGCACCGTGGCACGTGGTCCCGGCCGACCACAAATGGTTCGCCCGCCTGGCCACCGCGGCCATTCTGGCTCAGGCCCTCATCGATATCGATCCGCAGTATCCCCGGGTGGACTCGGCTGTCCGTCAACGCATGGCCGAGGAGCGCGCCGCGCTGGTGACCGAGCTCGACGGCGGCTCGTCGCCGCAGGGCTGAGTCACCCATGCGCATGCCACCATCCGCTCGAGGGCGCCGGGCTCGCGCCCCGGCCCTCCGATAGGGTACGAGTCGTGACCGAGCACACTGCGGTACGCACCGATGCACCCGTGACCGGGCTCTCACACGTGCAATTGCTGGTCTCCGACGTAGGAGCCAGCGCCGAGTGGTACACCCGTGCTCTCGGACTCGAGCCCTATGCCGGAAGTGTCGAGATCGGTTACGTGGCCCTTCGTCACCGAGGGGCCAAGGTCGTGGTGGTCCTGACCAAGCGACCGGCGGCGAGCAGCGATCCCGTGGCCCAGGGCATCGAGGTAACGACACCGATCAGCGAGACCTTGGACCACCTGGCCTTCGCCGTGTCCGATGAGGGTGCGCTCCGAGCGTGGGCCGATCACCTGTCCGCATGCGGCCTCGATCATCCGGGCGTCGTGCTCGAGAACGGCAACCCGTCGCTGCAACTGCGCGACCCTGACGGTATTGCCATCGAGTTGGTCGCCTCCGGTCCTCCGCCGAACTGACCCCAGGCGTAGCCCACTCGGGGCGTGAGCTCAGTCGTCTTCCCGATCGTCATTGATCTCGAAGTTCAGCGCGGCCAACAGGCCCAGGGCCAGCGGGAGCACCTGGGTCGAGTCGATGACAGCGGTACGCAGCTGCATCGCTCCCTTCAATCCTTCGACGTTCGATCCGTGGAGGCGCACACCGGCGAGCTCGGACTTGGAGAACTCCGAAGCGGTGAGGTCGCAATCGAAGAATTGGGCCTGCGCTACCTGGGCAGCATAGAAGTCGCCCGCACGCAGGGAAGCATGTTCGAAGCGCACGTGTTCGCCGCTGATCATCCGGAAGTTGGCGTTGTCGAGCTTCGAATCGCGGAACAGGACGTCATGCAAGCGGGCCCCGGCCAGGTCGATGGCCGGCATCTTGCAGTTCCGGAACTCGACACGGTTGAAGTCGCCTTCGCCGAGACGTGCCCCGGACAGGTCACACGATTCGATCACGGTGTCGCGCATGCGAATCCCGTCGAGGACCGTGCCGATGAACGTGGCCCCCACCACCCGTGATCCGTTGATCTCGCAGTCGCTGGCGCTCTGGCCCGAGAAGTCCCCGGTCGTCTCGACTCCGACCCACTCGAACCGGTCGGCCAACGGGCATGATTCTGCTGCGGACAGGGCAGGGGGAAGCCGCGGCGGCCGCGGTGCCGGAGATCTCGAAACCATCGTGCTCAGAGATCGACGATGGGTTTGGGCACCAGTTCGGGATTGGCCGAGCCGTCGACTTCGAGCAGCTT
>DASZLD010000169.1:0-2461 GCA_035552655.1 Acidimicrobiales bacterium | reverse complement strand
AGGCCGTCGGCTTCGAGTTTATGAGGCCGGAGCACCTGGCCCTCATCGTGGAGGTCGACGACGTCGATGACCTCCTGACCGCCCTGCACTCGTACTCGGCCCCCCAGGTCGAGAAGTGGATCGACCTGGACGATACGTAAGTCCGGCTCCTGCCTGCTCACGGAGGTGCACGGGCCCGTAGGTGATTCGACGGTGGTCCGGACGGGTACAAACCATCCATCGACACTGATGAGGAGGTTGTCCGGATGGCGCTGCCGACACTGTTGGCTCCCTTAGATGAGGACCGTCGTCAGCTTGTGGCCGTACTCGATCTGCTGGCCGACACAACCGACCCAGAGGTCCGGGCCGATCTGGCCGGCGAGCTGGTCAGGCTGTCGGCGCGCTACGAGGACGCCAAGGAACGAGCCCTGTACCCCCCGTTGCGCAAGCAGGAGGGAACCGGGGCGCAGGTCGGTCGAGCAGAAGAGGACCAGGCTGCGGTGCGATCGGCCATGGTCGAGGTCCGCAATCGAACTCGCCACATCAAGCCGGCCAACGCCCATGCCGACGACCCCGAGGGATTTGAACGATCCCTGGACACCCTCATCAGCGCCGTCCATCGCCATCTCGACCAGGAGGACCGTGAGGTGCTGCCGCTGGTGGATGGGCTCGGCCCCGCCGAACAACGAGAGTTGGGTCGCAAGCTCGAGCGAGCCGTGGCCAACGCCACCACCCATCCCGACCCGCCGCACAACCCCCTCGGCCGGGCGGTGACAACCATGGGCGAAAAGTTGGACCGCGCCCTCAACGACACCTCGACCACCTCGCACCCCGGCGTCGACCAGTTGCCCGACAGTGAGCCCAAGCGACCCGACGAGAGCTGACAGCCCGGACACAGAGACTCAGAAGCCGGAGTACGAGCCAGCGGCCGGGGGAAAAGGCTCCGGTCCACGGGTGCTGAGCCGTGCTCCCAACGTTCCGTCCCCATCCCGGCCGTTCCTTGGCCCCCGACCATCACGACCCTGCAGCCCACCATCCAGAGGAGAGACATGACCACCGACGAGTTCATCGACCTGTTGAACGAGGACCTCAGCACCGAGTACCAGTCGATCGTGCAGTACAACTTGCACATCGCCACCATCAGCGGGGCCGAGTACGTCAGCACCGTGGACGAGCTGACCAAGCACCTCACCCAGGAGCTCAATCACGCGCAGGTGCTGGCCAGCCAGGTGGCCTTCCTCAAGGGAACGCCGACGACGACGGTGCGGGCGGCCCAGACCACCGAGGGCTCGCGCTCGGCCCTGCAAGCCGACCTGAAGCTCGAAGAAGAGCAGCTCAATCGGTACCGGGAGCGCTTCACCCAGGCCAACGAACTGGGGCTGGCCGATGTGGCCGAAGCCCTGCGCCCGCTGCTGGAGCAGACCCAAGAGCACGTCCGGGACCTCCAAGCGGTGCTGGGCGACTGACGGGTCCACTCACCCCTCGTCGAGGTAAGCGGCTAGCCGTTCGGCCGCCACCTGCGCCGCCGCTGGTTCCAGGCCGGCTCGGCCCACCAGCCAACACGACAGCGGCGCCGCCGTCCGTTCCGACCCATGGGCGGCCGTCCCGGCCAGGGACAGGAGCGCCTCGATCTCCTGGTCGGTCGGCTGGGGGACGCCGAGCTCGGCCGCGAAGCCGGCCAACCATTCGTCGCGGGTGACCGTCATGACCGAAATGCTACTGACGAGCCCGACGTCGGCGCCCGGTGGGCACCGAACACACCGGTCGACCTAGCCGCCCGAGACCGGGGGCAGCACGGCCAGTTCGTCCGAAGCCATGACCGGGTCACCGGGGGCGGCGGGCCGGCCGTTCACCCACACCTTCGAGCGCCCGAGAACATCGGCGAACCGGTCGCCGTACCGGGCACAGGCGGCGGTGAGGACCTCATCGACCGTGTTCCCGTCGATGTCGCCCTCCCGGCTGCCGGCGGCGTCAACGGCAACTCCGAAGAAGCGGAGCCGGGCCACCGTCACCCTCCGATCATCGACATCGACCGGGCCGGGCGGAGAAACGTCGGATCGTTGATGCCATGGCCGGGGTACTTGGCCCACACGGCCCGACGGAACAGGCGGGCGATGTCCTCGTCGCTGCCGCCCTCACGAAGGAGGTCGCGAACCGAGAGCTCATGGTGGGCGAAGAGGCAGTTCCGCAGCGAGCCGTCGGCGGTCAGCCGCAGACGGTCGCAGGTACCACAGAAGGGTCGGGTGACACTGGCGATGACCCCGATCTCGCCACCCCCATCGGTGAACCGGTAGCGCTCGGCCGGGGCGGATCGATCCGAACCCAGGTCTGTCTGCGCCTCGAGCGGCCAGCGGGCGTGGATCCGGGCCAGGATCTCGTCGGCCGGGACGACCTGGTCGCGCCGCCAGGCGCCATCACCGTCCAGGGGCATGAATTCGATGAACCGCACGATCCGGCCGGTGGTCCGGGCGAACTGGGCGAA
>DASZLD010000168.1:0-19289 GCA_035552655.1 Acidimicrobiales bacterium | reverse complement strand
CCCCGTCCGTTTGACTCGGGCATCTCTGTTGGCCATGGAGCAATACTCGGCCGACCTCCCTATCGCCTGTGTCGAGGGTTGGTCGACGACTCAGAACTGGAGCGGCGTGCGGTTGCGCGACCTGGCCGAACGGGCCGGTGTGCCCAAGCCGAGGTCCGCCCATGTGCAGTCACTCGAGAGCAGCGGAGCGTTCAGGCAGGCCACGTTGCAGTCCAATCAAGTCTTGGATCCCGAGTCGCTGCTGGCTCTGAAGGTGAATGGCTTCGACCTGTCGCTCGACCACGGTTACCCGGCCCGAATCATCGTCCCGGCTCTTCCCGGCGTCCACAACACCAAGTGGGTCCGTTCGATCGATTTCGAGGTCTGAGATGAGCAAGGCGCGCGACGCCGTGAGACGGCTATACGGCGCACATCCATTGCATCTCCTGATCCTTTTGGGCTGCTTCGCCCTCGTCGGCTATGTCGTCATCGTTCTCGGCCCCGGCCACTTGTGGAATTCAAAGGTGTGGTGGAAGTCAATACTCGTGTGGTTCATCGGAGCGTTCGTGCTCCACGACCTGGTGCTCTTCCCCTTCTACGCCCTCGCCGACCGATCGCTCGGCGCTGGCCTTCGAGCCGTGACCGGAAGGCTGCCTACCAAACGCTCGAGGGTGTCGCCGGTCAACTACTTTCGGGTGCCGATCCTGGGCAGCGGTCTTCTGTTCTTGCTGTTCTTCCCCGGCATCATCAGGCAGGGTCGAGGTACGTACCGCGCCGCGACAGGGTTGACTCAGCAGCCCTTCTTTGAGCGATGGCTCCTGATAACCGCGGCGTTGTTCGGGATCAGTGCCATCGTCTACTCCATCCGATCGCTCCTCAGCAGGGCGGAGCACCCCGAGAGCGCAGGCACCCCGGACGAAGCCGGGTCCTGAAGACACCAAATGCCCAGGTACGGCGGCAGCCCGTCATGAGGCCGAGTGGGCTCGGGCCAGGGCGGCGGCAAAAGCATGGGCCACGAGGGCCTGACCCGCATTCGAGGGGTTGATGCCGTCCGGACCCACCAGCGACGCGGTGGTGCCCCCGCGCTCGGCGGCAGTGTAGGCCGCGTTGAGGTTGACCAACAGGGCGCCGGTTGACGATGTCACCGAAGCAATCTGGGCGTTGTAGGCGGCCACCACTGCTTGGAGTGCCGTGGCCGTTGGTACCGGCGTCGGGCACGAGAAGGTCCTGGTCGCACGTTCCTGGCCTGAGAGGCAGTTCAGGTAGCCCGGGAGCAGCTGGAGCGGCGGGGTGTTGGCAACGAGCACGGTTGCCGCGCCTCCCCGGGAGAGGGTGGACACGATCGATCGGAGCTGACGCCCGTAGACGACGGGGTCGACCCCGTCGAAGACGTCGTTCACGTTCAGCCAGACCGTTGCCACTGTCGGTTTCAGGCTGGCCGCAGTCGGAACCTGAGCCTGGAGCGCCTGCATTGCCGTCGAGGCTGGCACCGCCATGTTGACGAACACGGCAGACGGCTTCAGCGAGTCACGGTAGAAGCGCTGGGTCCAGGCACCGACGAGTGGATCAGTCAGTCCGACGCCGACCGACTCGCTGGCTCCTACGGCCACGTAGACCACCGGCTTGGAGGTCGACCCAGCCTTCGATGTCTGGGGAGCGCTGGTGCACGCAGCCAAGAGCAAGGCACCAGCGAGTATGGGGAGCACCCGCATGCGCCTCACAGCTCCACCGCCTCGCGAGCGGGCAGCCGGGCTGCTCGACGAGCGGGAAACAGGCCGGCAAGGAGCGACAGTCCTGCGGAGCCGGCAACGGCCGCGAGGACGAGCAGATAGGGGATGCCCACGTGAACGCCGGCCAGGCCCTGGCTGGCCAGATAGCCGTCGACGACGGCGGCCACGATGCGGGCAAGCAGGAGGCCGACAATGGTCCCGATCAGACCGCCGACTGCCCCGATGACCGTTGCCTCTATCAGGAACGTCCGCAGGACGTCGCGGTCGCGGGCGCCAACCGCCTTCAGGATCCCGATCTCCCTCCGCCGTTCCCGGACGGCAGCCAGGAGCGCATTGGTGATGCCCAGAGCGGCGATGGCCAGCGCGATCACGCCCACGCCTGCGAGCACGATCTCGACCACATGGACGTATCGTTCAACCGTGGTGATGATGTTCTCGGGAGCACTGGTCGAATAGCCCAGCCTGGTGATTTCGGATCGAACCTGTGACACCTGGCCCAGCCCTCGGGCCGAAACAAAGAGGCCGGCATAGGGCGATCTCGGGGCGTCGCTGTCGACGGTGGGATCCCCGGCCGCGGTCCAGGCGTGGCTTGCCGTTGCCTGCGGGAGCGAAGTCAGGACGCCCCCAGACCCGGCTTCCTCGGCCACCACCCCGACGATCGTGGCCCGGGTCCACCTGCTTCTAAAGGCCCTGAAGCCATCAGGATCCCGAAAGCCGCGGGGAGCGCCGAGCTCAACGACTGCTCCGAGTGCGCTCGCCACGTGCGTGCGGCCGATGCCGTACTTGGAAAGGAGTGCCGGGGTCACGGCCACCTCGGTCAGCGAGCCCGGCGCCGGAAGATGGCCCTCGAGCACGGTGATCGGAAGGTCGGCGGCGTGTTCGAGATCGATCCCAACCATCTCGTCGAAGACCACACCCCGCGACTGATCGGGTCCACCCCTTGCGGTCGGAGCTACGGCGTGGTTCGGCCAGAGAACCAGGGTCTGGGCCGTCACGATCGGGAGAACGGATACCACACCGGGAAGTTGGTTGATGTGTGACCGTGTCGCCTGAGTGATGGGTTTGGGGGCACCCTGGGTCGGGTTGTCACTACCGAGTTGCGATGGGTTGGCTGCTGCGGCGGCGACCTGAATGCCGGCCAGCGGTCCTCCGTTGGCCAACTGGTTCAGGACACGCCCCTGGGCCGTCGCCGCCATGGTCAGCATGGCGGTGAAGAGGGCAGCAGCCAGCGCCACGGCGGTGACGGTCAATGCAGCCCGACCTGGACGGCGCAACACGCTTCGCACCGCCAGGTGGAAGGCGTCGGCCCAGTTCAAGGGAGCTTCGCCGTCACAGCTGGTCAATCACGACGCGTGAATCCGACCACGATCGAGGGCGAGCAGTCCCGAGGCTCTCCGGGCGAGCACCTTGTCGTGGGTGACGACCAAGAGCGTGCAACCGTGCTCCTCTCGGAGCGACTCCAACAACCGCATCACTTCCTCGGAGGTATCGGCATCCAGGTTCCCGGTGGGCTCGTCGGCCAGGACCAGACGCGGTCGGTTCACCAGCGCCCGGGCGATCGCCACCCGTTGGCGCTCGCCTCCCGAGAGCGCCGCGGGCCGGTGGCCCAATCGGTGGCTCATGCCCACCGACCCCAGGAGCTCCCGAGCGCGGGCCCGGCGGGCCACAGTTCGCTCTCCGGCGAGGACCGCCGCCATCTCAACATTTTCCAATGCATTCAATGCCTCAAGAAGCCCGAAATTCTGAAAGATGAACCCAACGGTCATGCGGCGATAGGCAGCCAGGGCATCGCCTTTGAGCGCAGCGACCTGGTGTTCCCCGACCATGAGGCTTCCCGACTGGACCCGTTCCAGGCCACCGATCAAGGCAAGCAGGGTGGTCTTGCCTGCCCCTGAGGCACCGACCAGCGCTGCGTACCCGCCCGCAGGCACCTCGAAGGTGGCACCCTCCAGGACCGAGACCTCGCCGTTGGGTCCGGGATAACGGTGACACAGAGACATACCGGCCACGGCTACACCTCCGACCGGTGATGCCGCCCCTCGCTGCGACGCCACCCGCCCTTCTCGGCGGGGACCGGCTCGCTCCAGCGGCTCCTCCAGGCTTCGAGTGCGCACGGCCCAACTCTCCCACGGTGGTTCCTGAATGACGTGGCGCCCGTCGGCATCCGTCGCCGTTGACCTAAGTGCGCCATATCGGGGATGGCCGACCACCGCTACTGTCGGCGTCGTGCTCCACACCAGGGACTCGGGTCGCATAGTGGTGCCAGGCGACCCGTCCTGGCTGGCCAGGTATCGGGGAGACCTGGTGTGGGCCTTCATCGTCGCCGGCCTCGTTTTGGCTGCGTTCGTCGTGCCGCACCTGCGATTGGGGATGGTCAACCCCCTGATCGACAGCCCGGCCGCGCAGTACAAGGCTCTGGCCCGAACGGCACCGCTGCTGGGAACGTGGTTGCCTCACGTCGGGTGGGGCACTCCGCTCGCCGTCGTCCTCGCTGTGGCCGTAGTCGTGTGGGGGACGTCGCTGGCGGCCCGGTTGCCATGGCGACGATTGATCGTGGGTTCCTGGCTCGCGTCGGCCGGATGGGCGATGTCGCTCACCCTGATCGACGGGTGGCACCGCGGCTTCGTGGGTCGCCTCGAGGGCAGGAGGGACTATCTGTTCGAGGTTCCCCGAACCATGTTCGGGCTCGTCCACGGATTCGCAGCGCGCATTCCGGCCAATCAACCACATTCCTGGAACATTCAAGTGGCCGGGCACCCACCGGGTGCCCTCCTCACCTTTGTCGGCCTCGCCCGAGTCGGGCTGGGTGGAGGTGCCTGGGCCAGCACGTTCTGCGTGGCCGTCGGATCGAGTGCAGCCATGGCGGTGTTGATCTGCATCCGGGCTGTGGACAGCGAGAACATGGCTCGACGCGCGGCGCCATTCGTAGTGCTGGCACCCACAGCCATCTGGATCGCTGTCTCGGCCGACGCCTACTTCGCCGGCATTGCTGCCTGGGGATTGACCCTTCTTGCCCTGGCCGCTACCCGCAACATCCGGTTCCCCACCGGCGCATCCGTGGGCGCCGGCGTACTCCTCGGTTTCTGTTGCTATCTGAACTACGGACTGGTTCTCATGGCCATTCCGGCGCTCGCCGTCCTGGTAATCGCACGGAACCCCCGGCCGATCATCGGGGCGATCGGAGGTGCGGCGGCCGTTGCGATCGTGTTCACGGCCACGGGGTTTTGGTGGTTCCAGGGCCTGTCTCTCCTCCGTAAGCGCTATTGGGCGGGCGTCGCCAGGGATCGTCCCTTCGCCTACTGGGTGTGGGCGAACCTCGCGTCGTTGGCCTGCGCAGTCGGACTGGCGGCCGCCACCGCGCAGCATCGCGTATTCAGTTGGCCGGCGATCCGGCGGAGAGCCGGACTGAACCTTCTCTGCATCGCCTTTCTGGTAGCCGTGGTTGCGGCGAACTTGAGCGGACTCAGCAAGGCGGAGACCGAGCGAATCTGGTTGCCGTTTGCGGTATGGCTGGTCGCCGCACCTGCGCTCCTCCCCCGACGAAGCCATCGAGTCTGGCTCTCGGTCCAAGGGATCGGCGCCCTGGTGATCAATAGCCTGATTCTGACTGCCTGGTAACAGCAGTATTGACTAGGTCGGTGCAGGTATCCGGGCGCTTCGGTGCTGCTCAGCGGCACATGGGAATCGGCTATCGACGCCCAAGTTTTGGCGACGAACCACGCGACCTCGGGCGTATCGGCGGTACCCGGGAAACCACCAGGACCGCACAGGCCGGAGCGCTCATCGGATCATGTGCAAGAAGTCCCACGCCGCCACTGCGGTACCGAGGAACGAGCCCGATACTTTGGATCGTCCCGCCGTGCGAGGTCGATAACTGACGTCGATCTCCTCGATTCGCAGGTTGGCCTGGGCGGCTCGGACCAACAACTCCAACGGGTAGCCGGACCGTCGATCGGTGAGGCCCAGATCGAGCAGGGTGTCTCGTCGCATAGCCCGAACGGGTCCGATGTCGTGGACGTCGAGGCCGTACTTTCGACGCAGGTGGCCGGCAATCAACGCGTTACCGACACGGGCGTGGCGCGGCCATCCCGAGTGGCGGACCGGCCTTCGTCGCCCCACCGCCAGATCGGCGCCGTGCCGGACCCGGCCGACCAATGCCGGAAGCTCACGGGGATCCAACGAGCCGTCGCCGTCGAGGACGCAGAGTATGGAGGCCGGGGCGGATACCACCCCGGCGTGTACCGCAGCGCCGTATCCCCGGGCCGATTCGTGGATGACCTGCGCACCATGTCCGAGGGCAACTGCTGCAGTGTCGTCGTCCGATCCGTTGTCCACCACCAAGCTCGTATAGCCAGCCGGTACAGCAGCCAAGACACCCGGCAACGATCCGGCTTCGTTGCGGCAGGGGATGATGACTGTCACCGAATTGAGGTCAGACACGCAGCGGCCCCCCCGAGGCGATGTCCCTGAGGGGGGCCCATGCGAACTCAGCCAAGCCCTTCGCCGGAAGGACGCTCGCGGTAAAGCCCAGGAGCTCCTGGGCGCGGCTGGGATCAGCGACGATGTGACGCACGTCTCCCGAGCGGAACTGTCCAGTAATACTGGGCGGTTTCCCACCTCGTTCGCGTGAGAGTTGAGAGGCAACATGTCCAATAGTGACCGGATGACCGGAACACACGTTGAGGGGATTGAACCCGACAAGCTCCTCTTCGACCGACCGGACATTTGCCTCGGCGACGTCTCGTACGTGGACAAAGTCTCGGGTTTGCCGACCGTCTTCGTAGACAAGAGGAGGATCTCCGGCCTCGAGCGAGGAACGGAACATAGCCGCCACCCCGGAATACGGGGTGGCGCGGGGCATGTGGTCCCCATAGACGTTGTGATAGCGCAGCGCCGTAACCGAGCCACCAGTGGCCAGCGACCAGGCCAGAGCAAAATTCTCCTGGGCCAGCTTGCTCGCTGCGTATAGGCTTCGGGGCCGGAGCGAAGCGGTCTCGCCGACGAGCTCCCACGTGACCGGCTCGTCGGCGTGCGGGCAGCGACAATCGAACATACCTCGGCGCAGGTCGGCCTCCCGGCGCAGAGGGGGAACGACAAGCCCATGGCGTTCGCATCGGTAATGCCCATCGCCGTAGACCACCATGGAAGAGGCAAGAACGAGTCGTCGACAACCGGTGCGATGCATAGCCGCGAGGACCACGGCGGTTCCGAAATCATTGTGGCTGGCGAATGCGGGCGCATCGTCGGCATCGACCCCGGCACCCACCACCGCGGCCTGATGACAGACGACGTCGATGCCCTGGAGGGCCTGCTCCACCGCAAGCGCGTTGCGGACGTCCAGTCTGTTGATGTCGAGTGAGATCTCAGCTGATGTCCCGTGGGCTGAAGGAAGGAAAGCATCGACCGCTATCACCTCGTGCCCGCGTTCTTTGAGCGCTACCAGGACATGTCCCCCGATGAAGCCGGCCGCACCGGTCAGCAGGACTCTCACGGCGGGCCGCCTTCGACGGTACCGATCGCGATCGACAGAGACGGGGGAGCGTACGGGCTCTCGACCAAGTTGCCGTCGGCCTCGTCGGAAGACGGGCAGCCGGTGATCTCGCTCGTCACTGCCGTGTCCGAGGCCAATTCAGCCGCTCCTTGTCGTGATGCGAGTCTTTGCGGGAGTGAATCTGACAGGTGGCATCGTGGTGAGGAGAGTTTCGCAGATCAGGCGATCTCAGACAGTGCGGGCAGTCGGCGTGGCCGACTCACCAGCCCTCGTTCCCGTGCCGTAATCTCGGGGGCATGGCTCTCGAATGGGTGGGTGGATCCTTCGACCCTGCCCAGTTCGACCTGGCCTCCACCAATGCCGCTCCCGCGGATCCGCTGACCGACGTCTTCTCTCTGCTTCGCTTGGCTCGGGTGCGGGCCTGACCGGCATCACGCCGTAGTCATCGTGGCAGACTGACCAGATCGAAACGCCAGCGCTTCTCTCCGCCGCGGACGCTGACGCCCGCACCCTGCTCGCCACCGCCGAGGCAGATTGGACGCGGCCGGTACCGCACTGTCCCGACTGGGACGCTGCCGGCCTCGTTCGCCACACCGGCGGCATCCTCATGTGGATGGCGGCCGTCGTGACCTCGGCAGACCGTGTCAGCCGGCGAACCCTCGCTCCGCCGCCGGAGGACCCAGCCGAGCTGGCCGGGTGGTATGTCCGGTCGCTGGAGCGGACGATCACGATCCTGGGATCAGCGGACCCTGACGCGGTGACCTGGACCTTCTCGGCGATTGGAGACCATCGGGTGCGCTGGTGGTGCCGGCGTCTCGCCGTCGAGGTGGGCATCCATCGTTGGGACGCCCAGCACGCCGCCGCTGACGACGGCGGCCCCGGTTTGGAATCGCTCGATGGCGAAGTGGCCGCGGCCGGCGTCGAGGAGTTCGTCGTCGAGTTCCTTCCCGGTCTACTCGCCCAGGGAGAGATCGAGGGGCTTGGCGGCACCCTCCACCTTCTGGCCACCGACGGGCCGATGGAATGGTGGATCGACCTCGACGCCGCAGGCGGACCCCTCCTCGAGCACGGTAACGCCGACGTCGCTGTCCGGGGCACCCGGTCGGACCTCCTGCTGTGGTTGACCAACCGGGGACCCCTCGACACCGTGGAGGTGCTCGGAAACCGGGAGGCGGCCGGCCGCTGGCATCAGCTTCGGCGTTGAAGGAGGGCATCGTTTGCCTCCCATTCGAAAAGTAGGGCCAGTGAGAAGGTAAGACCGCTTGCTTCGCCGCCACTCACATAGCAACGGGACCAGATGGTCCACACGATCCCGAGCAGCGGAGGAACGCCACGATGACGAGCACGATCGCCGAGCAGGTGGACCATCTGTCCGGGGCCATGGCCACCCAACCCCCCAACGAGGCGATGGGGGCCTTCGCTCGGGAGCAGGCCGAGCTGGCCGCCATGGGGTCACCAGCGGGGGTGGTCGAAGTGGGGACCACGTTGCCCGACGCCGAGTTGCTCGACGCTCACGGGGCGGCGACGACACTGCACGAGGCACTGGGTGACCGGATATCGGTCCTGGTGTTCTACCGGGGGGCGTGGTGCCCGTACTGCAACATCGGACTCAGCACCTACCAGGCAGAGCTGGTTCCCGAGCTGGTTCTCCGGGGCGTTGGACTGGTTGCGGTCAGCCCGCAGACGGCCGATGGGTCCCTGAGCACTCAGGAGAAGCACGAGCTGACCTTTGCCGTACTGTCCGACCCGGGCAACCAGGTGGCCAAGGCGATGGGGATCCTCACCGGTCCCACCGAAGAGGCGCGTGCCGCCCAGCTGCAGCTCGGGTTGGATCTCACCGCGGTCAACGCCGACGGCACCACCGGGCTCCCCATGCCCACAACGGTCATCGTCGACGCCGACCGCGTCGTGCGTTGGATCGACGTCCACCCCGACTACAGCACCCGCTCCGAGCCCGAGCAGATCCTGGCCGAGCTCGACGCGCTTGCTCTATGAGCGGCTCGATCAGCGCACGGTTCGATGGGCGAGTGGCTCTGGTGACCGGGGCGGGCCGGGGCATCGGACGCGCTGTGGCCCTCGAGCTCGCCGCCGGTGGCACTCGGGTGGCGCTCCTTGCCCGCTCGGTCGACCAGCTCGAAGGAACCGCAGAGGCCCTGCGGTCAGCAGGCGGGGAAGCGGTGGTCGTCCCGGTCGACCTCGCCGATACCCCAGACATTGCCGAGGTGGCAGCTCGGGCCATCAAGGAGCTGGGGCCGGTCGACATCCTGATCAACAACGCGGCGGCGGTCCAGCCCGCCGGACCGATCCTCACCTCCGCGCCTGAGGGGTGGTCCCGTGCCTTCGCCGTCAACGCCGAAGCACCGATTCAGCTCACCCTGGCCCTCCTTCCGGCCATGCTGGAGCGGGGCTGGGGCCGCATCGTCAACGTGTCGAGCGGGATCGTCGAGCGTCCGGAGGCCATGGTGGGACTGAACGCCTACGCCGCCACCAAGGCTGCCCTCGAAGCCCACACCCTCAACCTGGCGGCCGAGTTGGCCGGAAGCGGAGTCACGGCCAACGTCTTCCGCCCGGGCTCGGTCGACACGGCCATGCAGGCATGGTTCCGCAGCCAGCCACCTGAGGACATCGGCTCGACCCTCCACGATTACTTTCAGACTTCCTACGAGCAAGGTGCGCTCATCGCCCCAGAGCACGCCGCTCGATATCTCCTCGCCCGACTGGCCGGCGGTGCCACGGGCGAGATCTGGACCGTGAGCGGTGCCTGACCGGAGAGCACCCTTATCCGGCAGCAC
Source organism: Acidimicrobiales bacterium (assembly GCA_035552655.1). GTDB lineage: Bacteria > Actinomycetota > Acidimicrobiia > Acidimicrobiales > RAAP-2 > DASXMT01. Next base: position 9,297 of record DASZLD010000168.1, on the reverse strand, counting down.
GGGGCAGCCTGCAATCGAAATCCGTTCCCACCACCAAAGGAGACTCACATGACCGTCAAACTCGGATTGCTTGCCCTGCTCGAAGCCAAGCCCGACAAGGGCGCTCAGCTCGGCGCGTTCCTCGAAGCCGGCCGGGCGCTGGCCGTGCAGGAGCCGGGCACGGTCACGTGGTACGCCTTCAAGATCAACGACACGGAGTACGGGATCTTCGACTCGTTCGAGACCGAGGACGCCCGTCAAGCCCACCTCGGTGGCGAGATTCCCACCGCGCTCGGCCAGGTCGCTCCGGATCTGCTGGCCAAAGACCCCGACATCCGCCCCGTCGACATCGTTGCCGTCAAATAGGCACCAGATAGCTCGGCCCGGGCTAGTCGCTTCGGGCCGCCACCTCACCTGATCGGAGATCGCCGTGACCTTGCTGAAGCCCCGAGACCCATTTCCCTCGCTGGCGGTGGCCCTGCCCGGAGGCGACAGCCTCCTTCTGCCCGACGCGCTGGACGGAAGCTTCGGGGTGGTGCTGTTCTACCGAGGTTCGTGGTGCCCGTACTGCAACGCCCAGCTGCGGGCCTTCGAGCGGGCGTCGGAGAAGCTGGCCGAGGTCGGTGCCAAAGTTGTCGCCCTCTCGGTGGACGACGAGGCCACTACCAGGGAGTTGATCGCCAAGCACGGCCTGACCTTCCCGGTTGGGCATTCCGCCGATGCCCATGCCGTCGCCGAGGCGACCGAGGCGTTCGTCAACGACGACCCGACGTACTTGCAGTCGACGGGCTTCGTGCTTGACCCGAGCGGACACGTGGTCGTCAGCGTCTACTCCAGCGGGGCCATCGGCCGGCTCGTGCCCGAAGACGTAGTGGGCCTCATCGGCTATCTGCGCCAACACGCCCCGGCTACTTCGTAAGCTCAGGAGGCGATCATGGCCGACGCTGACATCCACTTCTATTTCGACCCGGTCTGTCCCTTCGCCTGGATGACCAGCAAATGGGTACGCCTCGTCACCGCCGAGCGGGACTACGACGTGGACTGGCGGTTCATCTCGCTGCGCATGGTCAATGCCGACGTCGACTACGACATCCACTTCCCGTCCGGCTACGAGTCGGGTCACACCGCTGGGTTGAGGCTTTTGCGGGTGGTGGCCCGAGTGCGAGCCGAGCTCGGCCGCGACCGGATCGGGCCCCTTTACGAAGCGCTGGGCACCGAGATCTTTGACACCGGGCCCGACCGACACCGAGACCGAGGCAGCGTCGAGTTCCTCGAACCAATCCTCACTCGCGTCGGTCTCTCGACGTCATTCGCCCAGGCACTCGATGACTCCTCCTTCGACGCCGAGCTTCGGCGCGAGACCGACGAGGCGCTTGCGCTGACGGGTAAGGACGTGGGCACCCCGATCATTCAGTTCCAGCCGCCCGAGGGCGTGGCGTTCTTCGGTCCGGTCATCAGCCGGCTGCCGGACGTGGCTGACGCGGTTCGGCTCTGGGACCACGTGATCGGCCTGGCCAGTTTCCCCGGATTCGCCGAGCTCAAGCGCAGCTTGCGCGAACGCCCGCAACTGGCCAGCTTTGGTATTGATCCCGATCAGGTCGGTATCCAAGAGGACTGGCACGGTGGTAGCCGGCGGACCAAGAAGTAGCCGACCTCTGCCGCCTCGGCCTCGCCGAGCAGGCCGTGGCGCTCCTCCTCGCGCTGGCGCGGCGGCTCCCCGAAGCCAAAAGAGGTTTCGAGCCAGGCCTATGGGGAGAGCCCGCTGGTCGTTACGGCAGATAAGGGGGTGCCTCCCCCCAGCCCCACTTGGGAACTGGGGCATGCTCGATTACTGATGCACCCGGCTGAGCATTGCCGAGGGCTATGCGGGTGCCCCACTCAAGGTAGGCAACGAGAGCTGATCGGAACTCGGGATCATCCGGCATCCCAGCATCGTCCGCTGCTAAGCCCATCAGTGAGGTGAAGCGGAACCGCTGCTGCTCCGTGATGCCCAGATTCAAGTGTTTGCTCAGCATCCGCTCGTAGCCACCCAGTTCTTCCGTGTACTGAACGGGGCCGCCGAAGACTTCGCCCCACCACAGAGCCACGTGGCGACGGTGGTCCTCGTGAACCCCACCTGGGAAAAACGGGGAGAGCAGCTCGTCTCGCTCAACCCGGTCGTAGAAGGCATTGATCATTCGGGAGAAGGCCTCACTGCCTCCGGCCCACTCGTAGAGTGTCGGAGGGGTGGTCACGTCGGACGAGAATAGTCGGGCACGTTTGCCTGAATGGTTCTCAGACTGTCCAAATGCTCGTTAGGAACCCTTGCCATCCCGGTTGGGCCGCCCCTGACGTCGCATCGTGACGTCGGCCTCTCATGTACTCGGGACAACAATAGTGATGAACGCTTGGAAGGTTGTTTCTACAAATTGGGCGTGACCCCATCCAGGGGTCCGCGCTTATGAGCATGCGGCCAGCGAGATGTAGGGTCTTTCGAAATGCATCGCGGGAACCCGGAGGCCATGGAGTGACACCTGACTTTCGAATAACGGTCGCCGAGGACTTCTTCCAGAGGTACTTCGGAGGCGACGTCTCGTCGGCCTGCGACCTCCTCGATCCCCAGGTGGTCTATCTCCTACCGGGACGACGCCCTCCCTCAGGTGCATTCAAAGGCGTTCAAGCGGTTGCCGAGCACCTCACTGACTTCCTACAGCTCACTGAAGACCCGATCGATGTCCTCAAATGGGAGGACTGGATGGCTGGGGTCGACAATGTCGCCGGACTGGCCACGATTCATCTTCAACGTGAAGGTCAACAGCACGATTTCCGCTTGATCTACCTGGTATCCGTCGCCGAGTCTGGCGGAGTTCGAAGGATCACCAGGATCGAAGCCTTTCTCAGTGACCAAGCAGCGTTTGATCGCTTCTTCTCAGTCCAGTCATAGACGCCCTTCGGTAAGAGGAATCGATTTCTACCAAGTCCGAGAGGCCCACCAGATCGTTCCCGCAGGCCGGTTCTCGACGACGACCGGCAGGTGGTTGGGACGCTGTCCCTATCCGACCTCGTTCGAGGGTATCAATCGGGATTGTTGACCAGCCTCCGTCGGGTCAGCGACATCGGGGACATTGCGGGCACATTCGAAGTGGAGGTCCGTTCCGGGTCGCGTCTGGCGGACAGATGCTCATTAGCCGGCCTGACGATGCAGAAACGGTCAGGAGAGCAGCATCCGATTAAATTAATGGGTCGTCCGGCTCACTGTCAGATATTCACGGTCATGCACTGGCCTGACCCGAGCTGGCGGCGGCGAGACGGCTGTCGTACTCGTCGGCGAGGGCTTGGAGTGCGCTCTCCCCGTCTCCGGTGAAACAGGACCCATGCATGACGGCGAGCATCCCGGGAGCGAGGGCGGCCAGGCGCCGGATGGTGGGACCGGTGTTCGGAGTGAGGCAACTGGCCCTGAAGACGTCTTCTGCTTGGGCGGCGGCGTCCAGGATGTCGCCGGTCGTGACGGCCGGCCCGTTGCCGAGTTGGGTGAAGAGGTCCCCGCACAGCAGCGTGTTGGTGGTTTCCTCGTAGAGGACGCGGGCCTCCCAGCCGTGGGGGACGTGTGGCGTGTCGATGTGCCGGACCCGGTGTGCACCCAGCTCGACGACCTGACCGTCGGCCAGGGGCACCGGCGGCCGGTCGGCCAAATCGTTCAGCGACACCAAGCAGCCCAGGGCGCCGTGTGCCACCTGGGCGTTGGGCGCGGCGGCGAGCAGCTCGTTCATGGCTCCGCACTCGTCCGCCTCAACGTGGCCGAACGTGATCCAGCGAAGGCGGTCAAGCGGCGTGATCTGGGCCACGGTCTCGGCCAGGGACGGGAACATAGCTCGGTGTCCGGTGTGGAAGAGCAATGGCTGCTCGTCGTCGATGAGGTACTGGTTGAACGTGAAGCCGGTCGGACCGACGTCGGGGACGAAGGTCGAGAAGCGGTAGATGCGATCGGCGATTTCGGTGGTCTGGGTGTCCATGCCATTGGCTCCTCAAAGCTGCCTAGCCGCCGCCATGCTCGGGACCGTGGGGGGTCACTTCGGCTGCGGACGTCGTGTTCATTGTCGCGCCCGCATGGTCCATGCCGCCGCCCGTGTGCCATGGCCACATTGACAAAACCCATAGGTTAAGTCAGATTAAGTCTCAGGAATCCTGAGCCCGCGCTGTGGCCAGAGCCCTGAGAGAAATCACCATGGAACTCACCGGCGAAGACCGAATGCACTCCCTGTTTGCGGCGTTGGCCGCCGGTGATCTGGACACGTTTCTGGGGTGGTGTGCGGACGACATGAGCCTGACGGCCCGGGGGACGAGTGCTCCGGACCATGATCGTTCCGAAACGGGGGATCGTGAAATGGCATCAATCGATGGAGGCCTTGGCGGGCGGAACTCTGCAGACATCGGTGTCGCTTGTTCTGGCCGACCAACGCGAGAACGTAGTGTTGTTGCGCTACAGCTTCGAGCGAGGCCAACGCAAGCACTCGTACGAAACGGCGAACCTCTGCACCTTCCGGTCCGGGCGTCTGGTTGCTTGGTTCTCCTATCCACTGAATCAGGACGAGTACGCGGAGGCGTGGGGCATCGGCGCGCTGGCTGAAAGCCAGCCGGCATAAGGGACTCCCGGGTGAGTCGTTCGACCGAGGTTCTGTCCGAACCCCAGCCAGACCTCATGCGCCCGGATCGGGGCACACGACTGCCGATGAGAGGGGTGCCGGCGATCTCCGAGACGGCAGCCCTGACGAGGGTTCTGTCGGGGCGACGTCGGCGGTCCAGAGCGGCGGCGGGGAACGACCAGGCATGAGGGTGAGTGCAGCTGGCGACGCTGCGTGTCGATTGGTCGTGTCGCTGGCCTTGCACCCGACGGCTAAGCCGACATCGGTATCGACATTGGCCGCTCGCACCGGCCTACCGCCTCCCTTCGCCGGTCAGCTGCTGGCCAGTTGTCGGCGGGCCGGGATCCTCACGGCCCGGCGAGGACGAAATGGCGGCTACTACCTCAACGGCCCTCCTGAACAGGTCACCTTGGCAGAAGTGATCAATGCGATTGACGGTCCGATTGCCCCCGGCCCCTCGGTCACGTGGACTGAAACGAACGAGGAGGCAATCGGGGCCGAGGTGCTGGGTACCGTTTGGACCGGGGTGAGTGCTGAGGCGAGGATCCGACTGGGCCAGATCAGCATCGGGGACATCGTGCAGCGAGCATCGGGAAGTGTGTCGTCCACCGGGACTCGACTGGTCGACTGAAAAGAGCGTGAGGATCAGGGATCCTCACGATGTCTCGTTGCCATTCGCCTCGCCGAGGCGAGGCCGGAGAGCAACGGACTGGAGAATTCCTATTGATTTGACATTGTTGACAGACATAGTCAGGATTAGGTCCGGTACCACCCCACGGCATCCCCGTACCTCTCCTTGCCACCCATATCCGCTGCGAACTGAATCCGAGGGCCCACCATGACGACAACCACCGCCACACCCGTCCAACTCGATATCGCCCCCCTGTCGGGAACGATCGGCGCCGAGATCCGCAACGTGGACCTGCACCAGGATCTGGCTCCCGAGACGATTGCCGCCATCCGTCAAGCCCTTCTCGACTACAAGGTGATCTTTCTCCCCGGCCAGCACCTTTCGCCGGCAGAGCACAAGGAGTTCGCGACCTACTTCGGGGAGATTACCAACGCCCATCCGGTGATCCCAGGTCTCGGGGAGCACCGTGAGGTCTTCGAGATCGACTACACCCAAGCCCGCCACATCGTCGAGAACGAGAAGAAGTCCAAGGTCGGCCTGAGCAACGACTACGGCGATCGCGACAAGTGGCACACGGACGTCACATTCGTGGAGACGCCCCCGTTGGGCTCCATCCTCAACGCCCTTGTCATTCCCCCTGCGGGCGGCGACACCTTGTGGGCGGATACCAACGCGGCCTACGAGGGGCTCTCGCAACCGATCAAGGACCTGGTGGACGGTCTGACCGCTATCCATGACGGGAACCATGCCTTCGGGCGGCTGCTGGAGCTGATCGGGGAAGGGGAGTGGGACGGCAAGAAGTTCACCAAGCTGGAGCCGGTTGAGCACCCAGTGGTCCGTACCCATCCCGAGACGGGGCGACGCAGCCTGTTCGTGAACCCGGGCTTCACCATCAAGATCAAGGACGTGACGACGAAGGAGAGCGATACCATTCTCCGTTTCCTCTACGACCACATGGCCACACCCGAGTTCGTGGTCCGCTATCAGTGGGAAGAGGGAGACCTCGGGTTTTGGGACAACCGGACGACGATGCACTACGCCATCAGCGACTACGGGGAAGCACACCGGGTCATCCAGCGGGTGACCATCAAGGGCGACAAGCCCTTCTGAACCCGGTGCCGGGTTCCGGCACGCCCTGGCTATTCAGCCCGCCCATCGTTCAGGAATCACGACCTCGGTCACTGCTTCGAACAACTCGAACACATTCAGAATAAGGACAGTTATGCGTCGACAATCCCCAACCGCGAGCGGCTCCGTCTGGCGCCGCCGCGTCGCCGTCGTGATGACGGGGTTCGTATCGCTGAGCTCGACAATCATCGGTGCCTCAGCCTCGGATGCGTCCGCCGCCACCAAGACGTCCACCGCTAGCTCGGTCAACTTGTCCGGGGTGACCATCAATTTTGCCGACCAGTTCAAGGAGTACCAGACCATCTTCGCAGCCACTGGGGCACTGAATGGAGCCCAGTACACGGTGAACTACAGCGAGTTCGTTGGGGGGCCGCCGATCATCGCCGCTGAGACGGGTGGCTCCGTCGACCTCGGGGACATGGCCGAAACGCCGACCATCTTTGGCCAGGCCGCCGGGGACCCGATCAAGGTGGTGGCCGCCACCTCGGCTGCGAACCCGAACACGTCGCCCTTTCCCTTCCTCGTGCCGAAGAACTCGCCCATCAAGAAGGTCTCTCAGCTCCGCGGGAAGACCATCGCCGTACAAGAAGGCACGGTCGAGCAGTACCTCCTGGTCCAGGTGCTCAAGAAGGCCAGAATTCCCTACAGCGCGGTCACGGTGGACAACCTGAATTTCACCGCCGGTTCAACCGCGGTAACCAGCGGGAAGGTGGACGCGGCCATCGTGCCCGAACCCCTGGCCGGCATCGACCTCGCCGGTGGCAAGGTAACGCAGCTGATCAGCGGAGCGGGTTACATCAAGGTGCTGGGCTATTTGGTGGCCAGCCAATCGGCCCTCAACAACCCCCAAAAGACGGCAGCCATTGCTGATTTCATCAGCCGTTTCTACAAGGCCATCGCCGTCCTCAGGAAGAACCCGAATCTGGCTGCCGAGACCTATGTGAAGACATACGGCGTTACCCTGGCTGTGGCCAAGGAAGCGGTCGCCTCGGCACAGGCCGAGGGCACCCCCATCACCCCGGCCATCATCAACTATCAGCAACAAGAGGCGAACACGTTCTTCAGTCTCGGCCTCATCCCGCAGAAGATCAAGGTCAACTCGGTCTTCGATCTCAAGCTCAACAAGCAGGTCTCCGCGGCAGCTGGGTTGACCTCGTGATGGGAAGTGATGGAGAACAGATATGACTGATCTCGCCCACCGCCAATCCCACACCGTGTCGCCGGATTCGGTGCCCCTCGCCGGACCATCGGATCAGGCCGTGCCCGGACTGATCAGGCCCATCGTCCAGCACCAGGCCGATCGGAGCAAGCGGGTTTCGCTCCTGTTTCGTATCCTCGTGCCCCTGGCCATAGTGGGCGTGTGGTGGCTGCTCACCGGTACCGGAGTGATCGACCCTACGGTCCTGTCTTCGCCTGCGACAACGTGGAGCAGCTTCGTCAACCTGTTGGCCCACAAGGACCTGCTCGGGGACATCGGAGTGTCGCTGGCCCGGGCCGGCATCGGCCTGGCTATCGGAGGGGGCATCGGCCTTGTCCTGGGCATCATCGTCGGGCTGTTCTCGCTGGGTGAGGAGTTGCTCGACTCGTCGCTCCAGATGTTCCGCGTCATCCCCTTTCCCGCGGTCATCTTCTTGTTCATAGTGTGGTTCGGCATCGGAGAGACGGCCAAAGTGGCCCTGATCGCTCTGGCCACGCTGTTCCCCATGTACCTGAATACTTCCAATGGTGTGCGTAACGTGGATCGACGGGTGGTCGAAGCCGCTCATTCCTTTGGCCTCCGGGGTTGGCGGCTGATCAGACAGGTGGTCATCCCCCTGTCTCTTCCCTCCATCCTGACCGGGCTGCGGTTTTCGGCCGGCATCTCGATCGTCGCACTGGTGTTCGCCGAGACGATCAACGCCAACCAGGGCATCGGCTATCTGGCCAACCAGGCATCCAGCTTCAACCAGGTCTCCGTTCTCGTGGTCTGCATCATCATCTACGCCCTTATGGGCATCGTGGCCGATGTCATCGTCCGGCTCATCGAGAGAGCGGCCATGCCGTGGCGGCGTCAGATGGCGGTGCGATGACCGTCACCGGGATCGATGCCCGTTCCGTCGTCGTCCAGGGGGTCACCAAGACCTTCGGTGCACGAGACGTTCTGTCCAACCTGGACCTGACCGTCGGCCGGGGCGAGTTCGTGGCCCTGCTCGGTGCCTCGGGCAGCGGGAAGACGACGCTGTTGCGCGTGCTCCTGGGGCTCGAGTCCACGTCGGGAGGCGACGTGTTCGTGCCTGAGGCGCGGACCACTGTCTTCCAGGAGCCGCGGCTGGTCGCATCGATGCGGGTGTGGAACAACGTTGTCATCGGCCTTCCCCGACGGTCGGGAACCCGGGACATCGCCGTCTCGGCTCTCCGTGAGGTCGGTCTGGAAGGGCACGCCGACGTCTGGCCGGGAACGCTCTCGGGAGGAGAGGCCCAGCGGGTGGCTCTAGCCCGGGCCCTGGTGCGACAGCCCGAGCTCTTGTTGCTGGACGAGCCCTTCGCCGCCCTCGATGCCCTGACCCGGCTCAAGATGCAGGCTCTGGTGGCTGAACTGTGTGCTCGGCACCGCCCCGGCGTGCTGTTGGTCACCCACGACGTCGAAGAGGCCGTGCTCCTGGCCGACCGCGTGTTCGTGCTCAAGGACGGACAGATCTCCCTCGACCTGACCATCGACCTCCCTCGGCCCCGTCGCATCGGTGGGCCGGAGTTCGACGGCTTCCGGGACCGGTTCATGGCCGAGTTGGGCGTCTTGGATCCGGGCCGGGGTCTGCCGGTCACGGATTCGCTCACCTAGGTAACGGTCGAGCACTCCAGATAATCAGACTGAAGTATCAACCGCGGGTCGGTCTCAGCCAATGGTGGGCCGACTGCCCGGATCCTGGGCCGGAACCGTCTGCACCCTTCCGGGGAAGG
>DASZLD010000167.1:0-3998 GCA_035552655.1 Acidimicrobiales bacterium | reverse complement strand
CGGCGCGTTGATCACCGGTGGCGACACATCACCGGTCCTTTCTGAGGAAGCTCACCAGAGCATGGGCGAAGGCCGGATCGGCCACCGCGGCGAGATGATCGCCGGGAACCAGCTCCAACGTCGCCGCGGGAATGGCGGCGGCCAGTACCTCGGGGCGTCGAGCCAACGTGTCCTCGGTGCCGGCCAACACCAGCGTCCGCGCCGTGATGGCCCCGAGGGGCAGCAGCCCTGTCCGAGCGGCCGTGGCCGCGGCAGCCAACGCCTCCCGATCGGCCCCGACCAGATCGGCCAAGTTCCGAAATCCCACGGCCACGTTCCCGGCAATGGTGGCGGGATCGTCAGCCAGCAACACGGCGGCCACTTCTTCTTTGGGGACCGACGCGGTATCGAGCCCACCCAGCTCCACCACCGAGGCGCCGACTCCACCCACGACCAGCGAGCGGACGCGGGCGTCACGGATGGCAACGAGCAGCGAGACGATCGCCCCCATGGAGTAGCCGACCACATCGACCATGGGCAGATCGAGCGTGTCGAGGAGGCTGGACACGTCAGTGGCCATGAGGTCCTCGCCGTAGCGGGCCGGGTCGTGGGGCTTGTCGGACTGGCCATGTCCCCGGGCGTCGACCCCGATGACGTGGTGGCCCGCCTCGACCAGGTGCTCCATGACCCCGGTCACCTCCCAGTTCAGCCTGGTGTGCACGGCAAACCCATGGAGCAGGACGACCGGGACCTGCCCGTCCGCCGGCCCCCAGCGCTCGTAGGCGATCCTGGTTCCGTCGAACGACGCAAACGACTCCATGCCTGACCGACGCTACTCCCGCTGTGTCGGCCTGGTCGGCCCCGGTTCCCCCTTCGGCTTCGTATCGTCCACAATGGGAGGGCACGGCAGCTGAGCGGTCAGGAGCATCGACCATGGACTTCGACTTCGATCCCGACGATCCGTCGTTCTTCGACGACGAGGACTCCTACGACGAGGACGACGTGTTCATCCGCACCTGTGGTCGGTGCGGCACCCGGACGTCACCCCAGTGGTCGGAGTCGGCCAGCCTGGAAGAGGCACGCCGATACGGCTGGCGCCGAGTGGCCGCATCCGATCGGCCGGGATCCCGACGCATGGACCTGTGCGGCCGCTGCGCCGCCGACGCCGGCTACGGCGCTCCCCTGGCTCGTTGGGGATCCTGGTAGCGACCAGAGGCCGGCTTGCGGGGGTTCAGGCCGCGTCGAGCGTGGCGTCACCGGCCCGCCACCCGCAGCTGGTCAGGCCACCCGCCTGGATGGCGGTCAGGGAGCGAAGCACTTCGTCGACGTTCCGCCCGGTGTCGAGGTCGTTGACCGATACGAAGCGGATGACCCCCTCAGGGTCCACGATGAAGGTGGCCCGCAGGGCGACCCCTTCGGTGGGATCGAGGATGCCCAAGGCGCTCGAGAGCTCGCGCTTGACATCAGCGGCCATGGGGAAAGGCAGATGCTTCAGGTCGGGGTGATGCTCCCGCCAGGCCAGATGGACGTACTCGCTGTCGATGCTCACCCCCACCACGTCTGCTCCCGCCTCGGCGAAGGCAGCATGACGGTCCCCGAACGCCGCGATCTCGGTCGGGCACACGAAGGTGAAGTCCTTGGGCCAGAAGAAGACCACCAACCACCGCCCGTCGTGGTCGCCCAGGGACGTACGGGTGAGGGCCGGTGTCTCGACACCGTCCACTGCGGCTAGATCGAACTCGGGAAATCGGTTGCCCACGGTGAGCATGGTGTCGTCCTCCTCATATGCCGCCCGGCGAGGCCCCGTCGGGGACCATACCAAGCTATGCCTAATATCTATTGATAGGTATGCCTCATAGATAGCAACCACGGAGTCGCCCGACTTGTTCCCCCGATGGACCGAGAACCGGCGAGCGGCCGAGGGTGTGGTTGCGGGCTAGCTCGAGCCGCTGGGATTGGCGGTCAGGGTGGCGGTCACCGTCAGCTGGTGCTGCCCCCGATAGAGGCCGATCTTGACGCTCTGGCCCGGCTTGTCGCCCTGGATGGCCACCGCCAGTTGGTCGGCACTGCTCACCGTCTTGCCGTCCAGGCTGACGATGACGTCACCGTTCTGGATACCGGCGCTATCGGCGGGCGAACCGGACTCCACCTGGGTCACCACCGCGCCTTTGGTGGGAACGAATCCATAGGCGCTGCGAAGTTGCGGGGTCACCGTTTCCAGCGATACCCCGAGAAACCCGGTGCCCGAGTTCGAGGCGCTGCCGATGGAGTGGTTCCGCAATCCGGGCAGCAGGTTCTGGATCTTGTTGGCGGGAATGGCGAAGCCGATGTCCTGGGCCTCGCTCGTCCCGCTGGTATCGGCAGCCACGGCCGTATTCATGCCGATCACCTTGCCCGAGCTGTCGACCAGGGGCCCGCCCGAGTTCCCCGGGTTGATGGCTGCGTCGGTCTGGAACATGTCGGTGAGGGTCTCGGTCGCCGCGCTGGCGCTGTCGCCGGCCGTGACCGTACGCCCCTTGGCCGAGATGATGCCCTGGGTCACCGTCGGGGTGCTGAGGGAGAGGCCCAACGCGTTGCCGATGGCCACGACGCCATCTCCTACTTGGACGTTGTCCGAGTCGGCGTAGCTCACCGTGGGCAGGTTGGCTCCCCCGGTGATCTGCAGGAGGGCCACGTCGTTGTTCGGATCGGTGTCCACCAGGGTGGCCGGAAGCGCTTTGGTCTGCCCATAGAGGGTGACGGTGATGACGGTGGCTCCGGCGATCACGTGGTTGTTGGTGACGACCTCACCGGTCGAGGTGATGATCATGCCCGACCCCTGGTCTTCCTGCCCCTGGGCCTGTGCGCCCGGGAGATCGAAGCCACCAGTGCTCGTCGGTGCCGACTTGGCGTCTATGGCCACCACCGCGGGGAGGACCTTGGCGATGACCGCTTCCACATTGGTGGTTCCGTTGATCAGCGCCGGCCCGGCGGCGATCTCCTTGACCGTGGTCGTGCCGTTGCCGTTCCCCACCACGGCGGCGACGATGCCGCCGCCGACGCCCGCCCCGATGAGCGCGGCGACCAGGGCCACCACAGCCCAACGCCAGGTTCCGCCCGACCGGCTGCTTGCGGGCGGCGGGGTGGCTCCCCCGCCCTGTCCCACCGGGAGCACCCCGTAGGGACCGGCCGGGGGCACGCCGGGTGGAGGCAGCGGGGCGTCCATGGTCCCCATCGGGGAGACGGGAGCGGCCAGGGGACTGTGGGGAACCGGGGCCGGCGAGCTCGGTGCTGGCGACCAGGGTGGGGGCACGACCGGCGACGGGGCACCGGCCACGGGCACCTCGGCCGTGGGACCCGCCGTGGCGATGGGACCGTTGAGGACGGGCTGGGTGGGCGGCTCCGATGGAGGGCTGCCCTCACCACCAGGTGGGGCGTCCTCCCGCTCTCGGTCCTCCACGATGGTCCTCCTCGACTTCTACCCCCTGCTCAGCCGTGACCTCCCGGCATCGCCGCGTCAGTCTGATAGTACGGCGGGAACCCTGCTGAAATGCCCTGTTCTCCTGCTTCTTACGCCCTTCTTAGCCAGCATTTATGCACAGGGTTTCCGGGACCCTCTCCAGCGGCAGTAGCGTGTCGGCCGGTATGTCGCACAGGATTGAGATCGAGCTGACCAGTAGTAGCGGAGACGGCACGTGGACGTGGCGGGCGGCCGGGGCCAAGCAGCCTCGCGGCACCGTGGCCGGCGATCTCGTTCCCAGCGGGACTGCGGTGGGCACCGTCCTCCGGGCCGAAATCGAGTCCACGCTGGACGGCATGAGCGTCATCGCCCTGCTCCCGCCCAAGGGCAAGGAAGCGGCCAAACCGGTAGAGCGGATCGAGATCCTGGGGAAGCCCCAGTCCGGACCGGACGTATCGGTGGTCCTCGCCTCCAAATCGAAGGGTCGGCGCCGCGAGGGCGACCGGGATCGCCCCGACCGGGACCGGCCGGGGCGCGATCGGCCCGACGGTTCGCGCCGTCCGGCCAGCGGACGCGCTCG
>DASZLD010000166.1:0-2511 GCA_035552655.1 Acidimicrobiales bacterium | reverse complement strand
GTGGCCTATCCCGGTTGGGTGCCGACCGAGATGGGGCTCAAGGCCGTGCAGGAAGGGGGAATGCGGATGCCGCCGCGTGCCGTCCGCCGCACCGAGGAGCAGGTGTCCTCGCTCATCCTGCGCCGGCTGGACGACCCCAGGCTCGACATCAACGCCGCCGCCTTACCCCTCGCCGCCCCCATGTTCAGAACGCTCGCACCCCGCGCCTACCAGTGGGTGCGGGCCAAGACCTGACGCGCCTCTTGGCGCAGCGTCAGTGCGGTCCGATGGGCCTCAGACGCTGAGCCCGCCGTCCACCGAGAGCACGGCGCCTGTGGTGAACGGTGAGTCGTCCGAGGCAAGAAAGGCGATGGAGGTGGCCATCTCGGCCGGCGTGGCGTAGCCCATGGGCGTCATCATCTTGTACAGCTGCTTCCCGTCGGCCCCCTCGGGCAGATCGAACGAGGCGATGATGGGGGTGTCGGTGGGCCCCGGCGCCACCGTGTTCACCCGCACCCCTTGGCTCACGTACTCGGCCGCCAGGGCCTTGGACAACATGAGGACCCCCGCCTTGGACGAGCAGTAGGCGGCGGTGTAGGCCTGGCCGGTCAGACCGGTGTTGGAGGAGATGTTGACGATGGCGCCGCCTTGTTCGATCAGGTACGGGAGCGTGGCCCGGCACATGAGGAACGGGCCGGTGAGGTTGACGGCCACGATCTCCTGCCAGCGTTCGACCGGCATGTCCATGGTGTGGAAGAAGCCCCCGATGCCGGCCACATTGCACAGCACCGACGGGGCGCCGAGGTCGGCGGCCACCGCGGTCACCGCCGCGTCGACCGACTCCTCGGAGGTCACGTCGCACCGATAGGCCACCGCTCGGCCGGCCGGCTTCCCTGATTGGTCCTCGAACCGCGCCGCGGTGATCAGCCGCACCGTCTCGTCCAGGCCTTCCTCGTTGATGTCCAGGCCGGCGACCACGGCGCCCTCGGCCGCCAGGAGCTGGGCCGTGGCCCGGCCGATACCCGAGGCCGCCCCGGTGACGATGGCCACCTTGCCGGTGAACCGGTGCCCGACATGGGCAGCCATGGTGGCGTCGGCGGCATCGTGCTCCGTGCCGCCCCGGCCCATCGAGATGTTCTGCAGTGGGCTCATGCTGGCTCCCCTTTCGGCGCGAAGTCCTCGCGCAGTTTGTGCTTCATGACCTTGCCCGACGGGTTCCGGGGCACGGCGTCGACCAGCTCCAGCTGCTCGGGAATGGCCTGGCGGCGGAGGCCCTGGTCGGTCAGGAACTCTTGCATGCCAACGAAATTCAGCTGTGCGTCCTCTTTGAGCGCCACCACCGCACAGGCCCGCTCGCCCGTCCTGGCGTCGGGCAGCCCGATCACGGCCACGTCGGCCACGGCCGGGTGGAGGTAGAGGAGGTCCTCGACCTCCTTGGCCGAGATGTTCTCGCCGTGGCGGATGATGACGTCCTTCAGCCGACCGGTGATGGTGACATAGCCGTCCTCGTCGACGGTGCCCAGGTCGCCACTGCGGAAGTAGCCCTCCTCGTCGAAGGCATCGGCATCCAGCGAGGAGTCCATGTACCCCCGGAACACCTGGGGCCCCTTGATCCTGATCTCGCCCTCGACGCCGGGGCCGGCCACCTCGCCGGTCAGGGTCACCAGCTTCAGGGTCACACCCGGCGTGGCCGGGCCCTCGGTCAGGGCCAGCTTCTCGTCCGAGTCGGTGGTGGAGGCCATGACCACGATGGGCGTCTCGGTCAGGCCGTAGCCCGACACGATGCCGTTGCCGCCCAGCTCGCGCTTCACGTCGTGGTGGAGCTGTGGCGGCTTGGGCGCGCCCCCACCGGGGAACGAGCGCACCTCGGGGAAGATGGGGTCCGCACCGTAAGCCCGCTGGGCGGCCAGGTAGGCCAAGTGGAAGGGCGTTCCCGATCCGGGCAGGGTCACGTGGTTCTCGGCCAGGAACTTGGGCGTCTCGGTGGGATGGAAGGCCTCGGTGATCAAGAGCATGCACCCGGTCAGCATGGCGTTGACCAGCCAGCCGATTCCCCCGATATGGGTGAACGGGAACACCAGGCCGGACACGTCGTCCGGGCCGATGTCGAGGCACTCGCTCATGGCCAGGGCCGAGGCGATGACGGTGAGATCGGTGTGCTGGGCGCCCTTGGGATCGGCCGTGGTTCCCGAGGTGTAGAACACCCATCGGACCGGGGCCTCGGCCATGGTCGTCGGCGGGGCCGGCACCGGAGGCAGGTCGGCGGGGTCGCCGTCGGGCAAGGCCCGATCGGAGACCAGGACGGACAGGCTGTCCCGGCCGGCGGCGATCTCCTCGGCCATGGCCTCGAAGTCGAACCCCCGGTACACCGGAGGCACGATCAGGAGCTCGGCCCCGGTCTGGGCGGTGATGAAGCTCACCTCCCGGCCGCGGTAGATGGGGATCAGCGGGTTCTGCCGGGCCGAGAGCCGGGCCAGCGCACCCACCAGGACCAGGGACTCGTTCCAGGTGGGCAGCTCCCAGCTCACCGCC
>DASZLD010000165.1:0-3295 GCA_035552655.1 Acidimicrobiales bacterium | reverse complement strand
GTCCAGTGAGGAGCCCTGAAAGACGACGCCGATCGCTCCACGGACGCGCTGGCGGTCAGTGACCACGTCGCCGCCGACGATGCGAACGCTGCCAGAGGTGGGCGTCAGGGTCGTCGTCAGGACCGAGACGGTGGTCGTCTTACCGGCTCCATTAGGTCCGAGAAGACAAAACAGCTCGCCGGGGAAGACTGCGAATGACACGTCGTCGACGGCGTTGTCCACCGCGTTGCGGTAGCGCTTGACGAGGTGGGCGACCTCGACGGCGTCCATCACTCACCGGGATCGACGATCGCGGGTCCATGCCCTCGAACATCTCGATAGTGCGCGTCGGCGCCGATGACCCTGGCGATCCAGGCCAAGGGGCGGGCGGCCCCGCCCACCAGCGCGGCGGGGAGGTATGGTGCGGCGACCTCATGGCGGAAGTCGCGCATGAACAAGACCAGGTCGAGGAGGCGTGGCAGCCTTCGGCCAGCTGACTGCTGGTCCTGGGCCAGCGCGGCAGCCACCTCGAGCATTGCCTCCATATCAAGTGCAGGCCTTGTCTCGACCGACACCCGTGCCGGGACCCCGCCCAGGTTGGCGAAGTGGTGCACCGCCCCGGGCGTCACCCGGACCGTTTCGCCTGGGCCGGCATCGACCCCTCGTCTCCCCACTCGGAACCGCATGGAGCCCTCGAGCACAGTGAAGGACTCCTCCTGGTTGGGATGGGCGTGACGGCTGGGCACCGCGCCACCAGGATCCAGGATCAGCTCCCACACCAGCACCCCGCCGCCAGGGGCCCTACCCCCGATGACGATTCGCTCGCCGCTCAACGGGTTGACGATGACCTGTCCGGCAGAGGAAGCCTCGATCAGACGCACGTTGTCATTCTCGACACAAGTGAGTGAGAAGTCGTCACCCCATCGGCGTGTCGTTCGATCATCCTTCGGAGTAGTTGGCGACCGAGGCCATACCGCGATCGGAGTACACCCGAAAGCGGGCTCGCTCGGCGAACGGAGTAGATTGAGATCGCCGTCCTGGTGATGACTCCGGGACACCCACTCGTCACCTTGATCGCATGACCCCCGCTGCGTCGGCGAACGCCCATCCCGCCGACCGAGAACAACGGCGTACCCCGGCGTCCGCCGCAACGACGCCAATCCAGACGCCCAACGCGGTCTTCAATCCCATCGCCTGTCCGCCCCCCTCAAGCTCGGTCACAGCTCGGCAACGGCCAAGCGGGCGCTGACGAGGTTCGACCACGGCGGCCGGCCGGTAGGTGCGAAACCCCCGACAGGGTCTTTTCTGCCGCCTCACCGGCGGAGGCGATGGGGCTGGTCTTCGGTCTCGATCGACGGCGCCGTAGTAGAGGATCCAGCCAGCTCGGCACGGCCCGGTTGGCCGGACCGATGAGGTGCCTGACGGCCGGCACGAGCGGGCTTCGGATGAACAGGCCATTCACGAGGACAGAGAAGGCCAGGCCGCCGAACTCTTGGAGGGCCCTGCGATCACAAGGACCCTCATCTCGCCTCGGCGGTGGGTGGCTGGTTCAACACGGCAGAGTCCTCTTGGGCAGCTGGTCTCTATGGTCTGGGGCGCGGCGATTCCGATTGGAGGAGCAGCGGCCGGCTCTTGTGCCGTGTGGGTATCTGCGCCGCAGGTGTTCGACGGCCAGGGTCATGCGGACCGCGATTCAGACGATGGCGAGAACTATGCTGGCGAGCCATCGTTCGTAGCGGCGGCCGACCGGGAGACTTACACCCCACGCTGCGACCGATCACGTCTGCCCCGGACGTACTAGTCCCGATTCGTAGGCAATCACCACAAGCTGAGCCCGGTCCCGTGCGTGGAGCTTGGTCATGGCCCGGCTCACGTGGGTCTTGGCCGTGAGAGGGCTCAGAAAGAGCTCCCTGGCGATCTCTTCGTTGCTGAGGCCGCAGGCAACCAGCACCAGGACTTCCCGCTCCCGCTCAGTCAGCTCCGACAGGGCCTCGAAGGAGCCGGGGGGACGATGAGGTTGGCTGGTCACGACTTCAATGAGACGTCGGGTGACGCCCGGCGAGACGAGGTTCTCTCCTCCTGCCACCACCCGTACGGCGCGAAGGAGCTCCTCGGCTTCGATGTCTTTGACGAGGAAACCACTAGCTCCAGCCCGGAGGGCCTCGAATACGTACTCGTCGGTCTCGAATGTGGTGAGGATCAACACCTTCACGCCAGCCAGATCCTCCTCGGCGACGATGCGCCGGGTGGCCTCGAGGCCGTCGACCCCAGGCATGCGGATGTCCATTAGCACCACGTCGGCCCGGGTTTCGCGAGCTCGGCGTATCGTCTCCTCGCCGTCGGCCGCCTCGCCTACCACCTCAATGTCGGGAGCGGAATCGAGAAGTACCCGAAATCCGCTCCGGACCAGGCCCTGGTCGTCGGCCAGCAGGATCCGGATCACGTTGTCGCTCGTGTGGGCAGGCAGGCTCGAACGCGAAAGCCCCGGTTGTCCCGAGGCTCGGCGTCAAGGCTCCCCCCGGCGACCGACGCCCGCTCCTTCATGCCCGTGATGCCGTGGCCTTCTCTCACCGCACCCCCATCTCGGGGGTGGGTCGTCCCCCGACCGTCGTCGTCCACCTGGACCACCACGTGGTCCTCGCCGTAAGTCAGGAGGATGGAGGCCGAGGCCGGTCCTGCGTGTCGCAACACGTTGGTGAGGGACTCCTGCACGATGCGATAGGCGGCCAGGTCGACGGTCGGAGGGAGGACTCGTGGCTCGCCCACGACCGACACCTCTGTGGAGACCCCGGCTCGCCTGGCGGCGGTCACGAGCACGTCGAGCTGGTCCAGGCTGGGGGCCGGTGCCGTCGGGTCGGCCTCGTCGACCTGGCGAAGGACGTCGAGGATGGCCCGTAGCTCCCGCATCGCCTCCTTGCTGGAAGCCTTGATGGCTGCCAAGGCCGCCCCCGCCTGCTCAGGCTGGTCGGGAAGGACATGGGCCCCCGCTCCGGCCTGGACGTTGATGGTGGCGATGCTGTGGGCTACCACGTCGTGCAGCTCCCGGGCGATCCGCAGGCGCTCGGCGTCGACCCGGCGGCGGGCCTCCTCCTCCTTGGTCCGCTCGGCCCGCTCGGCCCGGTCTTTGATCTCGGCCACGTAGGCACGGCGGTTGGCCACCGCCCATCCCAGGAAGAGGGCGGCGGCGACCGTACCGGGAACGGCGTAGGTGGTCGGGCTGGTCCACCCGTGAAACCCTCCTCGGAGCACAACGATGGAGAGGATCGTGAACAGCCCGAGGGTTGCCGAGCGGCGCCGGCTCTGTGTCGTGGCCACT
>DASZLD010000164.1:0-8667 GCA_035552655.1 Acidimicrobiales bacterium | reverse complement strand
ACTCGGGGAGGACGAGGCCCGTCGCCGCCTGCAGACATGGTGGGACGAACGACCCAAGCCGACCTGAGTCGCTCGAGGCCCCACGTCCTGTAGGGAAAGCGGGTGAATTGATCCTCGGTCTTCAGGGAATCAATCCTCGGGCCAGACCGGATCGGTCGCCCCGCCGGCGAAGGACTCGACCATCTCGTGGGCGACGTCGTCGTGGTACTGGACCGGAGGCGACTTCATGAAATAGGCGGACGGCCCGAGCAGTGGGCCGCCGACGCCCCGGTCGAGGGCCAACTTGGCGCACCGCACCGCGTCGATGATCACGCCGGCCGAGTTGGGGGAGTCCCAGACCTCGAGTTTCAGTTCCAGATTGAGGGGCACGTCCCCGAAGTTCCGCCCCTCCATCCGGATATAGGCCCACTTGCGGTCGTGGAGCCAGGGCACGTGGTCCGAGGGGCCGATGTGCACGTCGTCGCTGGGTAGCGTCCCGTGCTCGATCTGGCTGGTCACCGCTTGGGTCTTGGACACCTTCTTCGACTCCAGGCGCTCCCGCTCGAGCATGTTCTTGAAGTCCATGTTCCCGCCCACGTTCAACTGATAGGTGTGGTCGAGGGCCAGTCCCCGGTCCTCGAACAGTCGGGTCAGGATCCGGTGGACGATGGTGGAGCCCACCTGGCTCTTGATGTCGTCACCCACGATGGGCAGGCCGGCGTCGCGGAACTTCCGGGCCCATACGGGATCGGAGGCGATGAACACGGGGATGGCGTTGACGAAGCCCACACCGGCTTGGAGGCAGGCGTCAGCGTAGAACCGCTGGGCCTCCTCGGATCCGACGGGAAGGTAGCTGACCAGGACGTCGGCCCGGCTGTCCCGGAGGGCGGCGACGACATCGATGGGCTCCTCGGGCGACTCTTCGACTGTCTCCCGGTAGTACTTGCCGTAGCCGTCGAGGGTCGGGCCTCGCTGGACCGTCACCCCCATGTCGCCCACGCTGGCGAAGCGGATGGTGTTGTTCTGACCGGCGAAGATGGCCTTGCCCAGGTCGGTGCCGACCTTGGTGGCGTCGGCATCGAAGGCGGCCACAAACTCGAGGTCCCGCACGTGATAGCCGCCGAGCACCACGTGCATCAGGCCGGGGACTGTCTCGGTCGGGTCGGCGTCGCGGTAGTACTCGACTCCCTGGATGAGCGAGCTGGCGCAGTTCCCGACGCCGGCGATTGCCACTCGGATGTTGCTCATAGATCGATTCCCTTCACTGTTGTCATCGCCGCGATGCCCACTGGTGGGTTCGCGTTCTCTTTCTCAGGATGTTGGTGCTTCGGTTCGTTTCTCGGTCTCGATGAGCTGGTCGAGCCAGGAGATGTCGTGCTGCGTGGCTTCGGTGCTGTGCTCGACCAGCGAGCGGGTATAGCGGTCAAGGCCGGTACCGGCGGCGGCTCGGGCCCGATCGGCGGCCAGGCGCTGGACGAGCTGGGCCCGCCTGCGCTCGAGGAGGCCCAGACGGGCCTGGGGGGCGAGGTGCTTGGCGAAGGCCAGTCGCAATCCGAAGCTCCGAGCGTCATCGGCTCCCGCTGACTCACCGGCGGCGAGGAGCTCCTCGAACAGGCGATGCCCGACCTCGGTGATGCGGTAGACCTTGCGGGATCGCTTGGTGCCCCGGGTGGAGCCGGCCCGGCGGGAGCGCAGGGCGGCCCGCTCGCCACCCAACGACCCGGTGAGCGGAATGGGCGCCGTTGCCGCCGCTGTTCCCCCCGACTCGGTGCCGATCACCGCGCCCGCCGCCTCCAGTTTGGCCAGCGCGGGATACAGCGATCCAAAGGAGATGTTGGAGAAGAGGCCGAGCTCGTCCCGGAGCCGTTTCCTGATCTCGTAGCCGTGGAGCTCATGTTCCTGGAGCAGGCCCAGAATGGCCAGGTCGAGCACGTCAGTGCCCCCCGAGCGCGCTCGAGCGCCGGTTCTCCCGGGCTCTGCACAGCCTGTCGTTCACGTACTGCATAGAGATAACGATATATCAGTTCGATATATCGGCGCAACCACTCTGCGCCGATCGAGCATGCCAGGCGGCCCTTCATCGGGCGTCGGTCGTCCGAATTGAGCCGTCCTCGACGCAGCCCTTCGGTGCCGTGGGCGCATTAGCCTGGGGTCGTGACTTCGCGCCCAGGAGCGCTCGATGGTGTGCAGACGTCTCCGACCGGAGGACGGGTCGAGTATCGGCTCGCCCGCAATGCCGTGGTGAGCGAGTTCCGCAAGGGCAGGCTGTCCCGTTTGGACGTCTGCGACGCCCACCCCGAGCTGTTGCGGGCGGCCCGCAACGTGGGAAAGCCCTCGGGGGAGACTTGCCCGATCTGCGAAGAGGCAGACCTGGCCGACGTGACGTTCGTCTTCGGGTCACGGCTGCCGTCGGGTGGCCGATGCGTGAGCTCGCCGGCCGAGCTGAACCGACTCTGGCGCCGGAAGGAACCGGTGGTCTGCTACGTGATCGAGGTGTGCCCGGAGTGCTCGTGGAACCACCTCACCCGGATGTACCCGGCCGGGGCCGGGGTCGACGCGGTGGCCCGGACGCCGTTGCGGGACCGGGCCGGTGCCCGCCGCGGGGGGTGAGCACCACGGGGTCGAGCCATGACTTTCCGGCCCCAACGAATCGGAGCAGTCCGGAGTAGCCTCGGAGCAGGCAGTACTTCACGACATCCGAACGGGTGTCCCACACGCCGCCGGCAGCCTTCGTGCGCTGGACGGCCGAAGAGGAGGAACACCTATGCCCGAAGCCCGCTCTGGGCCGGTCACTGTCCCTGAGATCCGCGCCCGGAAACGCAAAGCCGGAGCCGATCCCATCGTCATGGTGACGGCCTACGACACCCCCGGAGCCCAGATCGCCGATGCCGCCGGGGTGGACGTCATCCTGATCGGCGATTCGGTGGCCAACAACGTCCTGGGCTACGAGGACACCCTCCAGGTCACCATGGACGACATGGTTCACCACACGGCGGCGGTGGCCCGAGCCAAGCCTCGGGCGCTGGTGGTGGCCGACCTTCCGTGGCTGAGCTATCACCTGGACCCGGCCGACACCGTACGAAACGGCGCGGCTCTGATCCGGGCCGGGGCCCACGCGGTGAAACTCGAGGGGGGGAGCATCCGCGTCCCCATGATCGAGGCCCTGATCGGCGCCCAGATCCCGGTCATGGGGCATCTGGGGCTGACGCCCCAGTCGGTGAACGCCATGGGGGGCTATCGAGTCCAGGGTCGGGGGGAGGCGGGGAAGAAGCTCAGCACCGACGCCTGGGCCCTGGCCGGAGCCGGTTGCTTCGCCGTGGTCCTCGAGGGGATTCCGGCCCCGTTGGGCACGGCCATCACGGAGGAGCAGGAAATCCCGACCATCGGCATCGGAGCCGGAGCGGGGTGCGACGGGCAGGTCCTCGTGTTCCACGACGTGCTGGGGTTGAACACGGGCAAGGCCCCCAAATTCGTCCGGCGCTACGCCGATCTGGCCGGAGAGGCCACCGCTGCCCTGGCCGCCTACGCGGCCGACGTGCGGTCGGGAGCGTTTCCCGGCGAGGGCGAGGTCTACTCGTAGCCACGGCTACACTGGTGCGTTGCTCTGACCACAGCTCGCCTGTCGGTCAACAGATCCAACCTGCTCCACAGAGGTGGGGCTCGGACATGACCTGTCCGATCCGGAGGGAGGTACGCCGCCGATGCGGCCATACGAAACAATGGTGATATTCGATACCGGGGCCGACGAGGCCGCGGTGAACGGGGTCCTCGACCGGGCGCTGGGTGCGCTCAAGGCCAAGGGCGGGAACCCGGGCCGCGTGGAGCGATGGGGCAAGCGCACCTTCGCCTACGAGCTCAACCACAAGCGCGAGGGCTACTACGTCGTCATCGAGCTGACGGCCGAGCCCGACGCCGTAGCCGACATGGAGCGCATCTTCGTCCTGGCCGACGAGGTCCTCCGCCACAAGGTCATGCGACTGCCGGACAAGGTGGCGGGCCGCCGGGCCGAAGTCGCCGCCACCGCGGCCAGCGCGGCCGCCGCACGCTCAACGGAGGGCTGATCCATGGCCAACGGAAACACTGTGACGCTGGTAGGCAACATCACTCGCGATCCCGAGCTCCGGTTCACCAATACGGGGCAGGCCACGGCCAGCTTCGGGTTGGCGGTCAACCGCCGCTGGCAGAACCGCCAGACCCAGGAATGGGAAGAGGCCACCTCGTTCATCGACGTGGTGTGCTGGCGCGAGATGGCTGAGAACGCGGCCGAGAGCCTGACCCGCGGGGCCCGCGTGCTGGTGACCGGGCGCCTGGAGCAGCGCAGCTGGGAGACGCCCGACGGCGACAAGCGGTCCAAGGTCGAAGTGGTGGCGGATGAGATCGGCCCCAGCATCCGTTGGGCCACGGCCCAGGTGACCAAGAACGAGCGGCGCGGCCCGAGCGAGGGTGGTGGCGGTGGCGGCGGCCGTAGTGGCGGTGGCGGTGGCGGTCAGCCCAGCGGTGGCGGCGGCCCGCCCAGCGGGGGCGGACAATCAGGTGGTGGCGATGGCGGCGGTTACGGATACAGCGAGGAGCCCTTCTAGTGGCACGCAGCAATGATCGTGGAGGAAACAGCAGCCGACGGGCGCCCAAGGACGCCGGGCGACGGATCAAGAAGAAGCCGTGCGCGCTGTGCAAGGACCGGGTGGAGTGGGTGGACTACAAGGAAGTCAACATGCTCCGCAAGTACATGAGCGATCGGGGCAAGATCCGGGCCCGCCGGGTGTCGGGGAACTGCACCCAGCACCAGCGGGACGTGGCCATCGCCATCAAGACGGCCCGGGAACTGGCTCTGTTGCCGTATACCCAGCGGACGACCACGGAGCGCCCCGGCGGCCGTGGCGGCCGCGGTCGTGACGGCGGTGGTGGCTTCGGTGGTTCCGGTGGCCGACGCCGTGACTCGGACGAAGAGGGTGGTTCCTACCGCTCCGACCGTCCCGCCCCGCGACCGGGCGCAGCAGCCGGTACGGGCGCACCCCCCAGCCCTCCCGTGGGTGACGCTGGCTCCAGCCCGGCAGTGCCGGACAGCGCCCCGGCGGCGGAGGCACCCGTGGCCGAGACGGCAGCACCGTCGGTGGTCGAGGGTGGTGAAGGCTGACATGAAGGTCCTCCTTCGCAGTGACATCAGTGGCGTGGGCAAGCGCGGCGACATCATCGATGTCTCCGGTGGGTTCGCCCGCAACCATCTCCTTCCCGGGGGCAAGGCCATCCTCGCCTCCGCCGGCGTGGAGGGTCAGGCCGCGTCGATGCGACGCTCACGGGATCTGCGGGATGCCCGTGACCGTGAGTCCTCAGAGACGGTGGCCAGGACCCTGGTCGGTCATACCGTCACCGTGCCGGCTCGTGCCGGGGCGGCAGGCAAGCTGTTCGGCTCGGTGTCGACGGCCGACATCGTCCGGGAGGTCGAGTCCCAGACCGGCGCCGTGGTGGACCGCAAGGACCTGGTGCTCGACGAGCCCATCAAGGAAACCGGCGTGCACAACATCAGGGTCGAGCTGAGCGGTGGCGTGATCTTCGAGCTGAACGTCGAGGTCGTCACGGCCGACTAAGGGCATATTTGGGCCCGACCGCGCTGGGTGGGCGCGGCCCGAGCCCACTGCGTGCATGGTCCTCTCCGACTCCGGCCTGGACCTAACGTGGCCCTATGGACAGCACCGCGGCAATCTCGATCGCGGGAGCGGGCATCGTCGCTTTCGTTGTCTTGTACCTCGTGGTGATCCTGGGCTCGCTGGCCATGACGGTGGTCGCTGTGGTGGACATCGCCCGGCGTCCCGACTGGCAGTGGAAGATCGCCGGACAAGAGAAGGTGCTCTGGCTGTTGTTGTCCATCCTCGTCAATCTGTTCGCCATTCCCTCGCTCATCTACTGGTTCAAGATCCGGCCCAAGTTGGTGGCGGTGGAGCACGCCGCCGCAGCGGGGGCGTATGGCGCGGGC
Organism: Acidimicrobiales bacterium; assembly: GCA_035552655.1. Taxonomy (GTDB): domain Bacteria; phylum Actinomycetota; class Acidimicrobiia; order Acidimicrobiales; family RAAP-2; genus DASXMT01. Next base: position 2,717 of record DASZLD010000164.1, on the reverse strand, counting down.
CACGTGACCTACGCGGGATGGGTTCCGGGTCCTCCCGCGCCGAGCCCGCACCCGGCGGTAGCGCCGGCGGGCTGGCAACCTGATCCCAGTGGCCAGCACCAGTTCCGCTGGTGGGACGGGGGCCGCTGGACCGAGCAGACCTGGAGTCAGTCGCCGCCCGCCCCCGGTCCTGCTCTGTAGCCAGTCGGGGAAGAGTAGGAGGGCATCGAAGCCACGGGTATCACACCCGTGTGTCATACCCGCCGGTCATGATCCGGGCATGACTTGGCTTCTCCCCAGACAGTGCCGGTTGTCCACATGGCCAGGGGTCCATATCCCCAGGAAATCGCTCTACCGCTGCACAGCCTCGATGGGCGAGGGTTAGAGGATCATGGTCCAGGCTTTTGACGACTCGCGCTCTCGGCGCCCGACTGCCCTACCCGCCAGTTCCGGCGGACGGATCCCGCCCCATAACCTGGAGGCGGAGGAATCGTTGTTGGGAGCCATGCTCCTTTCCCGCGACGCCATCGCCGCGGCCATGGAGATCTGCAACGCCGAGGACTTCTACAAGCAGTCCCACGGCCACATCTTCACCGCGGTCACCTCTCTCTTCAGCCAAGGAGAGCCGGCCGACTGGGTGACGGTGACCGAGGAGCTTCGTCGCCGGGGCCTGCTCGAGATGATCGGCGACCCATCGGTGTTCGTCTCCCTGCAGGCCAACACGCCATCGATCGGCAATGCCGAGTACTACGCCAAGATCATCGAGGAGCACGCCTTGCTGCGCCGGCTGGTGTCGGTGGCCGGCGAGATCACCGAGCTGGGCTACAGCCTCCCCGAAGACGTGTCCGAAGTGCTGGACCGGGCCGAGAGCCTGGTGTTCGACGTGGCCCAGCGCCGGGTGGTCGATTCGATGACGCCGTTGCGGGAGCTCCTAGGTCAGAGCCTCGACCACCTCCAGCAGCTGTTCGATCGGGGCGACACCATCACCGGGTTGGCCACCGGTTATAACGACCTCGACGAACAACTGGCTGGCCTGCAGCCGTCGAACCTGGTGGTGGTGGGGGCCCGGCCGGCCATGGGCAAGACCAGCTTCGCCCTGGGCATGGTGGCCCACGCCGGGATCGAGATGAACAAGCCGGTGTTGCTGTTCTCGCTGGAGATGAGCCATCTGGAGCTGACCCAGCGTCTGTTGTGCTCTGAGGCCAGGGTCGATGCCACCCGGATGCGCACGGGAAAGCTCCACGAGGCCGACTGGCCCAAGATCGGCAATGCCATCAGCCGGATGAGCGAGGCCCCGATCTTCATCGACGACAACCCCAACCTCACGGTCATGGATATCCGGGCCCGGGCCCGCCGGCTGAAGAGCCGGGTCGGGTTGGGTCTGGTCGTGGTGGACTACCTCCAGCTGATGACCGGTCGCCACGGAGCGGAGAACCGCCAGGTGGAGGTGTCCGAGATCAGTCGAGGCCTCAAGATCCTGGCCCGCGAGCTCGAGGTGCCGGTGGTGGCCCTGTCCCAGCTGTCCCGTGGTCTGGAGATGCGGCAGGACAAGCGCCCGGTGCTGGCCGACTTACGGGAGTCCGGCTCGATCGAACAGGATGCCGACGTCGTGCTGTTCATCTACCGGGACGAGATCTACAACCAGGAGTCAAACGAGCGGGGGACGGCCGAGATCATCGTGGCCAAGCACCGCAACGGGCCCACCGGCGTGACCAGGCTGGCCTTCCTCGACCACCACACCCGCTTTGCCAACATGGCGCGGGTGTAGCGTCGGGACCTGACAACGTCGAACTCCGGGTACGAGGAGGCGACGAGAGGTAGCGTTTTGCCCCCAAGCCCGTGTACGTAAGGAACGAGGGGGCATCGAATGCCGACCGTATTGTCCGAGCCGACCTTCCGGCAGGAGCCGACCCAGATCGCTCCTGACACCTACGTCATCCACGAGGTGCAGCACGCCCTGGGCCAGCCCCTCTCGGTGTACATCAACTCGGCCGTGATCCTGGCCGAGGAGCCGATACTGGTCGACACCGGCTCCCCGCGTAACCGGCGCCAGTGGTTGGAGGACGTCTTCGCCCTGGTCGACCCGGACCAGGTGGCATGGGTCTTCATCTCCCACGAGGACGGAGACCATGTCGGGAACCTGGAGGAGGTCATGGCCATGTGTCCCAATGCCACCCTGGTCTCGAGCTGGGCGCTGACCGAGCGTTACAGCAATGCCTTCGACTTCCCGTTGGCCCGCTGCCGCTGGATGGACGATGGAAACACCTTCGAGGCCGGAGACCGCCAGATGAAAGTGGTGCGACCCCCGCTCTACGACTGCCCTACGACTCGGGGGCTCTTCGATACCAAGACCGGCGTCTACTGGGCATCGGACACCTTCGCCACCCCGATACCGGGGGGCGCCGGGGCCGACCACCTGGCCCGCGACGTGTCCGAGCTCGATGCTGAGTTCTGGACCCACGGCGTGACCATGTTCGCGTTCAACGCCCTCGCCCCCTGGCTGAGCCTGGTTGACCAAGAACGATTCGATGCCGAGGTGCAGCGATTCGCCGAGCTCGGGATCGCCACCATCATCTCGGCCCACAGCCCGTCGATCACTGGCGGCTCCGTCGCCGCCGCTCTGGAGACGATGCGACGACTCCCCTCGGCGGAGTGCCCACCGGCGCCCGATCAGTCCGTCCTCGACCTCATCGTGGCGGCGACACAGGCTCCGTGAGTTGGGCTGGCTGGGTCTGGGT
>DASZLD010000163.1:0-15490 GCA_035552655.1 Acidimicrobiales bacterium | reverse complement strand
CGCCTACTCCGACTCATACACCGACCTGCCCATGCTCGAGGCGGTGGGACATCCCGTCGTGGTCAACCCCGATCGGGTGCTGGCCAAAGTGGCCAAAGAGCGGGAATGGGAGGTGATGCAGTTCACCAAGCCGGTGCGCCTCCGCGATCGGGTCAGCGTCCCCAGCCTGCCGGCCACGGCCATGGTGGCGGGCATCACCGTGGCCACCAGCGCCGCCGGAGTGGTGGCGTGGCGGCTGGCCCGCAACCGTCTGCGGGCACAGCTCTGACCACCCGCTCGAGGCAGGAGGGTTCGGGTCGGGCCCGACCTAGGTGAGCCCGGGTTGGCTCAGGAGGGGCGGAGCCGCTTGGCGGCGACGACGCCCAGGGCAACGAGGATGGCGAGGATCAACAGTTTCTTCATGATCGGGGATCGTATCTGGTCCGCCGCCATCGCGCCCAAGCGACTCGACCGGTGGGGGCGGCGAGCACGCCGATAGGCGGCTAGACGCTCAGCAGATCACGGGCACCGGTGTCCGAGGACGGGTGCCGGAGCTTCGACATGGCCCGGGCCTCGATCTGGCGGATCCGCTCCCGGGTCAGGTTGAAGTGCTCACCCACCTCTTCGAGGGTGCGGGGCTCGCCCCGGTCGAGCCCGAACCGGAGACGGAGGATCTCCCGCTCCCGCTCGTCCAACGGGGCCAACAGCCGGCCGATCTCCTCGGGGAGCAGGCCCACCGCGGCCATCTCGAAGGGGGACTCGACCGAACGATCCTCGACCACGTCGCCCAGCTCGGCGTCGCCGTCCTCGCGGAGGGGCTCGGAGAGGGACAGCGGCTCGGCTCGGAACCGGAGCGCTTCGACCAACTTGTCCTCGGGAAGCTCGACTTCCTCGCCCAGCTCGGCCAGCGTCGCCGGGCGGCCGAACTTGAGCTCCAGGCGGGCCTGGGCCTTTTGCACCCGGGCCAAGGTGTCCCCGGCGTGCACGGGGAGGCGGATGGTTCGCCCGGTGTTGGCGATGCCCCTGGTGATGGCCTGGCGGATCCACCAGGTGGCGTAGGTGGAGAACTTGAAGCCCTTGCGCCAGTCGAACTTCTCCACCGCGTGCATGAGTCCGAGGTTCCCCTCTTGGATCAGGTCGAGCAGGGGGAGCCCGGAGGCCTGGTACTTCTTGGCGATCGAGACCACCAGGCGGAGGTTGGACTGCACGAAGGTCTGCACCGCCTGCTCGCCCCGGAGGGTGGTCCGGCGCAGCTCCCGACGCTTGGCCGGGGTGAGCCCCTTGGGCGGCGAGGCCAGGATCTCCTGCGCTTCCCGGCCGGCTTCGATGACCTGCGACAACGAGACCTCGTCGTCCTTGGTCAGGAGCGGGTACTGACCGATGTCGGTCAGGTACAGCCTGACCAAGTCCTCCTCATCACGCTCGAGGCGCTCCTTAGCCAAGCTTCACCGAATCTTTCGTCTGACCCCCCTGGTCAGAGCTCCGGCCGAACAGCAGCTGGGCATCTCCCGAAGGGCGAGTGATCGAGCTGGGGCGCCCGCTGCGGCGCAATCTGTGTCCACTGAAAACTGTACTGGACTCGTCAAGTCCCCCGCCTCAGACAACGGCCGACAAACTGCGACCTCGCGGTCAGACCGGCCATCCGGTCAATCCAGCGCCGGTATCGCTCTCGACGACCACCGATTCGAGCTTCTGGACCAGGGCCGAAACCGGTGCCACGTCGTCCGGTCGGGTGAGGAGGCCCTGCACCAATCGCTCGCCGGCGTGCCAGTCCTCGATCTCGTCCGTCAGGACCAGGCGCAGGGCCCGGATCACCGGGCCGTCGCTGACCGGGGCGGTGGCTCCGAGATGGCGGGTGTAGCCGGTGACCAGGCGGGGCAACACCACGCGGTACAGGCCGGCCATGAGCGGCACCGTTTCCGCCCTGGACCCATCGAGGACGGCGAGGACCCGAGCGGCGACGGCCGGGGCGACGGTCAGCTCATCGGCGGACACGCCGTCTCGCACCGGAAGTCGGTCGGCCCACAACGATGCGTGCCAGGCGTGCCGTGCACTCTGCTCATCGAGGTGCACCCGGAGCTCGGGTCGAGTGGCCTCGGCGGCCCAACCGCCCAGCAGCTCGAAGAGCCGCTGCTCGATCCATCGGTACCCTCCGACCAACGATGCGGTGACGGGCAACGGGAGCGACTGGCGGGCTCGGCCGTCGAACTGGTCCGACGCACCCGAGGCCGGACCCATGGGGTCGGGAGTCTCAAGCACCGGCGCTCGACTCCGCCGGCCGGTCCACGTGCGACCGGTATCGGTTGGTGATGGGCATGCGTCGATCCTTGCCGAAGGCCTTGGCCGTGATGCGCACCCCGGGTGGCATCTGGCGGCGTTTGTACTCGGCCCGGTCGACCAGGTGGATGACCTGGTCGACCACGTCGGGATCGAACCCGGCGTCGATCAGGTTCTCGGCCGACTTGTCCCCCTCGACGTATCCGGCCAGGACGGGGTCGAGCACGTCGTAGGGCGGAAGGGACTCGTCATCGCGCTGCTCGGGCCGGAGCTCGGCCGAGGGCGGCTTGGTCAGCACCGCCTCGGGGATGAGGTCGGTGCCAGCCCGGCGGTTGCGGTCCCGGCACAACTGGTAGACGAGCGTCTTGGGCACGTCCTTGATGACGGCGAATCCGCCGGCCGAGTCGCCGTACAGGGTCGAGTACCCGGTGGCCATCTCGCTCTTGTTGCCGGTGGTCAGCACGATCCACCCGTTGGCGTTGGACAGGGCCATCAACAGGACGCCGCGGATCCTGGACTGGAGGTTCTCATCGGTCAGCCCGAGCGGTTCCCCACCGACCAATGGCCCGATCAGGCCGGCCATGGCCCGGTGGGCGTCGTCGATGGCCGCGGTTTCGATGTCGATGCCCAACTTCTGAGCCAGGGACAGCGCATCGTCAATCGAACCCGAGCTCGAGTACCGCGAGGGCATGGCCACCCCGTGCACGTGCTCGGCCCCCAGCGCGTCGACGGCGATGGCGGCCACCAGGGACGAGTCGATCCCGCCGGACAGGCCGATCACCGCGTCGGTGAACCCGTTCTTGCGCACGTAGTCGCCGGTGCCGAGGACGAGCGCCTCGTACACCTCTCGGACGGGATCGAGCACGGGGGCGATCGTTCCCGCTCCCTCAGTCGAGGGCCGGCCGGAATCTGGGGAACGGCTCACTGTGCTCACCGGCACCTGCTCGACAGCGGTGCCGGTCGAGTGAACGTGGCTCGCTCCACCGCCGTCGAGCTCGAGGTCGACCACCATGACCTCCTCGACGAACTGGCCGGCCGAGGCCACCAGCTCGCCCCCGGCTCCCACCACCAGCGAAGCGCCATCGAACACCAGCTCATCCTGACCGCCCACCTGGTTGACGTAGGCGATGGCGCATCCCGACTCGGCCACCCGGTCGGCCAGCACGGCCAGTCGGTCGTCCCGACGCCCGATCGAGTACGGCGAGGCGTTGAGGTTCACCACCAGCTGGGCCCCGGCTCGACCCTGATCGGCCACCGGGCCACCGGCGAACCAGATGTCCTCGCACACCGAGACGCCCACCGGCACCCCGGCGATCACGTACTGGGAGTAGGGCTCAGTGCCCGGGACGAACCAGCGCTGCTCGTCGAACACGCTGTAGTTGGGCAACAGGCGCTTGTGGTACGTCCCCATCATGGTGCCGTTCACGCACACGGTGGCCGCGTTGAACAGGCGGCCCTCCTCGTCGATGTCCACGAACCCGAACACGGCGGCACACGCTCCGGTGGCGGCCACCACCCGGTCGACGGCGGCCAGGTTGTCGGTGATGAACCCCGGCCTGCTCAGCAGATCCTCGGGCGGATATCCGGTGATGGCCAGTTCGGGGAAGATGGCCAGATCCCCTCCGGCCCGCTCGGCGTCGGCCAGGGCGCGGACGATGCAGTCAGCGTTCCCGTCGAGGTCGCCCACGACCGTGTTGAGCTGGCAGGCCACCAGCCGCAGTCGGGGCATGGGGCCAGCTTACCGGTGGGTTCGGATCGGCCCGATACCGGTCCGGGCGGGCCCAAGTGTTCACGGAGCATTCACAATCAGGTAACGGCGGCGAAACGATGACCTGCCAGGGTACGACCGGCACGACACCGGACCGCTCTTACATCACTGGGCACAGGAAGTAACGTCCCTGCCTAAGCGTGCGGTCTGGTCGAAGTAGCCAGCCCCATCGAGCAGTAGAGGAGCAGGAGTGCCTTACCAAGCCGAGTACATCTGGATCGACGGCACCAAGCCGTCGCCGCTGATCCGCAGCAAGACGAAGATCGTCAAGGACGGCGAGGAGCCGGGCATCTGGGGCTTCGACGGTTCGAGCACCAACCAGGCCGTGGGCAACGACTCCGACTGCGTGCTCCAGCCCGTCTTCATCTGTGACGACCCGCTGCGCAATCCCGGCGACAAGCTGGTGATGTGCGAGGTGCTGCTCACCGACTTCACCCCCCACGAGACCAATACCCGGGCCGAGTGCGTGGCCATCTCCGAGAAGTACGCCGACCAAGAGCCGGTGTTCGGGATCGAGCAGGAGTACACCTTCTTGAAGGACGGCCGTCCCCTGGGGTGGCCCTTGACCGGCTACCCCGCTCCCCAGGGGCCGTACTACTGCGGCGTCGGTGGGGACAAGATGCCCGGCCGCGACATCGTCGAGCTCCACACCGTGGCCTGCATCGAAGCGGGCCTGGGCATCGAGGGCACCAACGCCGAGGTGATGATGGGCCAGTGGGAGTTCCAGGTCGGGGTCCTGCCCCCCCCGCTCATCGCCGACCAGCTGTGGGTGGCCCGGTGGCTGCTGTTCCGTATCGCCGAGGACTTCGGTGTCTACGCCACCCTCGAACCCAAGCCCATCATGGGCGACTGGAACGGGGCCGGGGCCCACACCAACTTCTCCACCAAGGCCATGCGTGAGGACGGCGGCTGGGACGCCATCATCGCCGGGTGCGAGGCCCTGGGCACCAGGGTCGAGGAGCACGTGGCTAACTACGGCATCGGGATCGAGTCCCGCCTGACCGGAGCCCACGAGACCGCCCACTTCACCGAGTTCAGCTACGGCACCTCCGATCGGGGTGCGTCGATCCGCATCCCGTGGGCCGTGGCCAAGAACAAGAAGGGCTGGATCGAGGACCGTCGGCCCAACGCCAACATGGATCCCTATGTGGTGACCCGGCTGATCACCGAGACCGTCTGCGGAGCGGCGGCAGGGAACTGAGACACCCCCTACGCCAGCCTGGGCTGTCCCGCGGTCGGACCAACGGCACGCAGGCACCCGCCGGTCGTCGGCATCGAGGTATCCGATGAGGAGTCAAGAGGAGTACGTGCTGCGCACGGTGGAGGAGCGGGGTATCCGCTTCGTCCAACTGTGGTTCACCGACGTGCTGGGTACCCCCAAGACCTTCAGCATCACCCCGGCCGAGCTCGAGAACGCGCTCGAAGAAGGGATGACGTTCGACGGGTCGGCCATCGACGGGTTCAGCCGCGTCCAGGAGAGCGACGTGCTGGCCCGTCCCGATGCCAAGACCTTCCAGCTGCTTCCCTGGCACAGCCATGGGACCCTGTCGGGCTCGGGCGCACCGCACGTGGATGCCCCCGCTGGGGCGGTGGCCCGGGTGTTCTGCGACATCTTCGACCTGGACGGCTCGCCCTTCCAGGGCGACCCCCGCCACGTCCTCCGCCGCACCCTCGAGCGGGCCCGCCAGCTGGGGTACACCTTCTATGCCGCGCCGGAGATCGAGTACTTCTATTTCGCCGACGCCGACCCGTCCCACACCCCCCGCACCCTGGACTCGGGCTCGTACTTCGAGTTGACGGTGGCCGATCGGGCCAGCGACATCCGCCAGCGCACCGTGATCACCCTGGAGGAGATGGGCATCCCGGTGGAGCACGCCCAGCACGAGGACGCCCCCAGCCAGCACGAGATCGACCTCCGCTACACCGATGCGCTCACCATGGCCGACACGGTGATGACGGTGCGGCTGGTGGTCAAGGAGATGGCCCGGCAGCAGGGGGTCCACGCCAGCTTCATGCCCAAGCCATTGGCCGGGGTGCAGGGCTCGGGGATGCACACCCACCTGTCCCTGTTCGAAGGGGACACCAACGCCTTCGTCGACCTGGCCCGTCCCCACGGGCTCTCCGAGGTGGCCGACCAGTTCATCGCCGGCCTCCTCCGCCATGCCAGCGAGATCACCGCGGTGACCAACCAGTGGGTGAACTCGTACAAGCGGCTGGTCTCGGGTTACGAGGCGCCGATCCATGTGTCCTGGGCCCACAACAACCGCTCGGCCTTGGTCCGGGTCCCGGTGGTGAAACCGGGCAAGACCGAGTCCACCCGCATCGAGTACCGGGCACCGGACAGCGCCTGTAACCCGTACCTGGCCTTCGCCGTGATCCTGGCTGCCGGGCTCCGGGGCATCGAGGAGGGCTACAAGCTCCCCGACGAGGCCCACGACAACCTGTTCGACCTGACCGCCGAGGAGCTGGCCGCCGGCAACATCGTCCACCTTCCGGCCAGCCTGTCCGAGGCCCTGAGCGCGATGGAGTCCTCCGAGCTGTTGGCCACTACGTTGGGCGATCACGTCTTCGAGTGGTTCATCCGTAACAAGCGGGAGGAATGGGCCGGGTACAAGGCGCACGTCAGCCAGTTCGAACTCGACCGGTATCTACCCCTGCTCTAATTGGGTCTCGAGACCAGGCGAAGGAGGAGGGCGAGTTGGAACCATTGCTGTGCTTTCCTGACCCGCCTCCCCTGGCCGTCATCGAGGTGCTCGACCGCGGGGGCTATCCGTGGCGGGCCATCAACCGGCCCGAGCAGGCCGAGGCCGACGAGCCCGAAGACGGCTGGTCCGGCGCGGTGATCAGCGCCGTTGACGACCCCACCGGTGCGGTGCTCTTGTGCCGTCAGATCCGTAAGCGGGAAGTACCCCTGGCTCCCGTAGTCATGGTGGTCCGGTCCTCGCAGCTCGGCGCGCTCGAGCTGCGAGAGGACCTGTTCGATGACCTGTGCCTGGACCCGGTCAATCAGGACGAGCTGACCGCCCGGCTCACCCATCTCTTCTGGCGGACGGGACGGGGACTGCGCCCCGACCTGTTGGAACACGGCCCTCTGGTCCTCAACCTGGAGACGTACCAGGCTGCCGTGTCCGGGCGGGTCCTGGACCTCACCTACATGGAGTACGAGCTGTTGCGCTTTCTGGCCGGCCGACCGGGCAAGGTGTTCACCCGCGAGACCCTGCTCAGCCGGGTCTGGGGTTACGAGTACTACGGCGGGGCTCGCACCGTGGACGTGCATGTGCGCCGACTTCGGGCCAAGTTGGGCGAGGAGCACGCCCATCTCATCCAGACCGTGCGCTCCGTCGGCTACCGGTTCGGACAGACGACCTGGACGCCCTGACCCCGGCGTCCTCTTCCGGTCCGTGGCCCTCAGGTCACGCGTCGCCCCGGTAGGCCCACACCTCCACCTCGACGAGGGCCCCCATGGGCAGCCCGGCCACGGCCACCACCGACCGGGCCGGACGGTGGGGCCCGAAGAACTCGGCGTAGGCCTCGTTCACCGCCGGATAGTCGGCCATCGAGGTGAGGAACACGGTGGTCTTGGCCACGGCGGTGAGGTCGGCGCCGACGCCGTCGAGCAATGCGGCGGCGTTGGCCAGGGCCTGACGGAGCTGGGGGATCACGCCGCCATCGACCAGTGTCGGTGGCTCCCCCTCGGACGGGGCCAGGCCCAGCTGGCCCGAACAGATCAGCCAGGGGCCGACACTGACGATGGGGGAATAGGGGCCGATGGGCGCGCTCATACGTCTTTCTTAGTCGGGGCCAGGACGTTCTGGGCCACCGCGGCACGGCGACCGTGGCGCCCTACCGGGCTCCCGCCGTCCGTCGGGTGGGCCAGGTGGGAGCCAGGCCGTCGGCCAGCCAGCAGGCGGCGGCGGCAGCGGCGAACACGGCGTCGGACCCGTTCACCGGCTCGCCGTCGCCGTCGATGGTGACGGTGACCGGGGGCACCGAGCGGGCCGGGATGATCCCGAACGAGCGGATGGTCAGGTCATGGACCGCCCCCACGCCGTCCAGCGCGATCCCCTCACTGCGCACCCAGCCCAGCGCCTGATGGACAGCGCCGATGCAATAGGAGCGAAGGGTGACGTCATCGAGCACCTGGCCCGCGGCCACCGACACCGTGATGGCGTCGTCGGAGCCACAGGTAACCACGGCCCGGCCCCCGTCGGGGGCCACGACCTCGACGGGCACATCCCGATGGGGCCCTGGGCCAAAAGACCCGACGACGGAGGCGCAGGCGGCCAGCACCGCGGCTTCGGCCCACCCCGCGCCCCGGGGATCGCCCGAGACGGGCGGCCCGACGACCGGGAAGGGCTCGACCGACAGACCGGGAGCGACGCGGCCGACGGCCCGCACCAGCTCCTCCCACCAGACGTCGGACCCATCGCCGGACACCCCCACCCGCAGGATGCCCGAACCGTCCGGCGCCATGCCGGCGGCCACGGGAGGCCGCTTGGGGCCCAGACGGACCACGTCTTCCCGGGACCACAGGGCGCGGACGGGCCGTTGGTGCTCGGTGGCCAGGCCGCGGGCCACTTCGGGCAGGGGCGAGTGTCGCTTCCCGCCGAAGGCCCCACCGTTGGCGCACGGCGATGCCGGCTCACCACCGGGGAGGCACCAGGAGGCATCCGGCTCCACATAGGCCGGTTCCACCCAGGTGGTCTGCAGGGTGAGCATCCAGCGGCCGGGGGGCACCACCACCGGATGGGACAACTCGATGGTGGTGCGGCGCCCCTGCACCTTGTGGCTCTTCGACCGGGCATCAGCAACGGTGTCAGCGACAACGAAGCCGCCCGAACCGTCGGGCAGGGCCACGGCGGCGTCCACCGGCGCGGTGTCATCGGCAAAGGAGCCGGCGCCCAGGGCCACCTCGGGCCCCACCCGTTGGGACGATCGCCCCTCGATGGCAGCACGGCGGGATGCGGCGACCAGGTCACGGGGCGGGGTGTCGACTCCCCCTGAACCCTCGAAGGCCAGGTGAGCCGCTTCGACCACGGTCTGCCAGCCGGTACACCGGCACAGGTGGGCCAGCAGGGCCTGGTGGACCTTGGCCTCGGGGACCGCCCTGGCTCCGTCATGGCCCGGGCCGTCCAGGGCAGCCAAGCGCATGATGATCCCCGGGGTGCAGAACCCGCACTGGCTGGCGCCGACCTCGGTGAACGCGTCCGCCCACCGCTGGCGGAGCTCGGCGGGCAAGCCGTCGACCGTGGTCACCTCGCGACCGGCCAGGCGGCGGATGGGGGTCACACAGGAGACCCGGGGGGCGCCGTCGACCCACACCGTGCAGCAACCACATTGACCCTGGGGGCTGCACCCGTCCTTGGGGGTGCGCAGCTGCAGCCGCTCGCGCAGCACGTCGAGCAGCGACAATTCGTCGTCAGGTACCTCGACGTCGGCACCGTCGACGCGGAGCCGGATCAGGGGATCAGCTGAAAGACGAGCCGCAACCGCAGGTGCGGGCGGCATTGGGGTTCGTCACATGGAACCCGGCCCCCTGGAGGCCGTCGCTGTAGTCGAGGGTCGAGCCCTTGAGCAGGTCGGCGCTGGCCGAGTCCACGACCACCTTCACCGTGCCGAAGGACCGCACGATGTCGTCTTCGGCCACCTCGGCGTCAAAGAACATCTCGTAGCTGTAGCCCGAACAGCCGCCGGGGCGCACCGCCACCCGGAGGGCGAGATCGTCGGTGTCCTCTTGGGCGAGCAGCTCGGCCACCTTGGTGGTGGCGATGTCGGTCAGGACGACCGGAGCTGGCTTCTTCCCGATGCTGACGTTCTGCATGGTCGTGCTCACCCGTGCGCCTCCTTGGAGCTGGTCGACTAGTTGCGTCCGGTAACAGGCCTCGTGCCTGGGCCGTCTTCGTGTTCCACAGCGTATCCGCCCGGGTGTGGGTCCGGTACCACGGTGTGACCAGCACTGGCGGCACCAACGGGTCCCGCCAGTAGAATTCCCTTTGTGGCGCCCGTTTCTGACGTTTTGCAGCCCGACGAACCAGGGGGCGACGACGTGCCGGCACCGGGTGGGCCGCCCACCTCCGAGCACGTGCGCCAGGCCCTGTCCGGCGTGGTCGACCCCGAGCTGGGCGCCAGCATCGTCGACCTGGGGATGGTCCGGGCCGTCGAGGTGGCCGGGGACGGGTCGGTCGACGTCGAGGTGGCCCTGACCGTCGCCGGGTGCCCGCTGCGGGACCAGATCCGTCGTGACGTGGAGACCCGGGTCCTCTCGCTGCCCGGTGTGGCCTCGGTCGAGGTCAGGACGGGCACCATGGACGAGCCCGAGCGCCGGGCTGTGATGGAGCAGGCCCGGTGGATCGCCCGCGAGTCCGCGCCGGCCACCGACATTCCGGCCACCACCCGCGTGCTCACCATCGCCTCGGGCAAGGGTGGGGTGGGCAAGAGCTCGATCACCGTGAACCTGGCCGTGGCCCTGGCCCGGCGCGGCCTCACCGTCGGCGTGCTGGACGCCGACATCTGGGGTTTCTCGGTGCCCCGCCTACTGGGCATGCAGGGCGAGGTGGAGGCCCGGGGCAAGAAGATGGTCCCGCTGGAGCGGCCCATCGGCGACGGGCTCCTCCGGGTGCTGTCGATGGGTTTCCTGGCCGACGAGGACAGCGCCATCATGTGGCGGGGCCTGGTCCTCAACCGTGCCGTGCAGCAGTTCCTGGAGGACGTGCACTGGGGCGAGCTCGACTACCTGCTGATCGATATGCCCCCCGGTACCGGGGACATCCAGATGGGCCTGGCCCGGATGTTGCCCCGGGCCGAGATGATCGTCGTCACCACGCCGCCGCTGGCCGCCCAGAAGGTCGCAGCCCGAACGGCCGACATGGCCAGGAAGGGCTACCTGCGGGTGGCCGGCGTCATCGAGAACATGAGCGACTTCACCTGCGAGCACGGGACGTCCTATGCCCTGTTCGGTTCGGGCGGAGGGGCCCGGTTGGCCGCCGACATCGGCGTGCCCCTGATCGGCGCGGTTCCCATCCACCCGTCGGTGGCCTCGGGCGGGGACGCCGGCCAACCGGTGGCCCTCGATGACGGGCAACCCCTGGCCCAGGTCTTCGCCGAGATGGCCGAGACCATCGCCACGGTGGTGGCGCCGGTCATCGCCATGGAAGGGTGCAGCGCCCGGATGCTCGAGCACGTGGAAGCGGCGGTCGAGGCAGGCTCGGCCACAGGGCCGGGCCAGGCTCAGTCGGCCTGACCTCCCAGCCACTCCCAGGTGGCCTGGTCACTGTCCCGGTCCGAGCTCCGGACCCGCCCGTCGTCGGTCAGCTTCCGGAGGTGGGCCCATAACGACCGGCGGGCGATCGGGTGCCGCTCCTCGTCCACATCCTGGTAGGCCGCGGAAACCAGCTGGTCCACGGTGGCCGACCCCACCGCGGCCAGGGCCGTCGCCACTCGTTCCTCCCGCGCCAGTCGGTGGGCCATATACGCGGCCACTGCCGCGCCCGGGTCCTCGATCAGCCGGCCGTGGCCGGGGGCGATGACATCGACGGCCGGCTCCAGCTGTCCCAGAAGGGCCAGGCTGGCCAAGTAGATCGACATGTCCCCGTCGGGGGGTGCGATGACCACCGTCGACCCGTCCATGACATGGTCGCCGGTGAAGAGGATGATCGGGCCCGTCCCCGACGGGTCGGCGGCGGTCAGGTCGGCCAGGTAGCAGAGGTGGTTCGAGGCGTGCCCGGGGGTGTAGACGGCCCGGAGGGACAGGCCGGCCTGCCGTAGCTCGAAGCCGTCGGCGATGGTCCGGTCGGCCGTGAACCCGTCCCGGGAGGCAAAGCCCAGGCGCTCCGCACCGGTGCGATGGGCCAGGCCGACGGCCCCGGGCGCGTGGTCGGGATGGGTATGGGTCACGAGGATCCAGCGGATCCGTCCGGCGCCGGCGTCGGCTACGGCATCGAGGTGGGCGGCATCGTCCGGCCCCGGATCGATGACGGCGAGCTCGTCGGTGCCCAGGAGGTAGGTGTTGGTGCCCGGACCAGTCATCACACCGGGGTTGGCCGCGGTGATGCGCACTACCCCCGGTGCCACCTTCTCGGGCTGGTCGTGGACCAGCTCGGCCAGCTCAGCCGGCATCGGCCACCATGGCGGCCACGGCGTCCTCATAGCCGTCGTCTCCGGGTCGCAGGACCTTGAACTCTCCGGCCTCGGTGGCCACCACTGCCTCCATGGCCGGCATCTCGACCATGGTCGCCGCCGCGTCGAGGAGCTCAGCCGTGGTGGCGAAGCGCCCGACGGTCCTCAGGTTGGCCAGGGTGGGCGGCAACAGGTCGAGCTCGCCGCGCCGGCTGCGGTCGAGGGCGTCGGCCGCCCGTAGCCAGACGGTGGCGATGGTCTCGCCGTCGTCGTGGAGCGCCACCTGACCGGGTGGAGCGGCACACACGAAGAAACGGGTGTCGAACCGCTTGGGCATGAACGCGGGGGTGATCCAGCGGCTGATGTAGTGGAGCGCGTCGGTGGCCAGCTCCAATCCCTCGGCTCGGCACACGTCGAGGAAGCGGTCGGTGCCGGCGTTGAGCGCATCGCGATGAGCGGCGAACCGCTCCCGCACCACCGGATCCGATGCATCGAGCATGTCCGGCGACCCGACGCCCTCCCCCCCGCTGGGCGGGTAGGCCAGCACCACGCCCGCCTCCTCGAAGCACTCCCTCACCGCGGCCACCCAGAACGACAGCCCACCCTGGGCCACGCCCAGCGTGGCGCTGGCTTCGGCGTCGGTCCGATCGCGGCACAACGTCTCGAACTCGGCGTCCCGGTCAGCCTCGTCAACCGAACCGCCCGGGAACACATGGGCCCCGGCGGCAAAGCTGGCCCCAAGGTTGCGGCGCAGCATGCACACCTCGATGGCCCGGTCTCCGTCGTCACCCACCCCGTCACGCACCAAGAGCACGGTGGCGGCAGAACGCACGGGCACGGACACGAGGATCAGGCTAGTGGTGCGATCTCCCGACGACGTCTTTTGGCGGCGCGGCCGGCGGACGGTGGGAGCTGGGCCAACAAGGGAATGGCCAGCTCGCCGAATCGGGCCGGATGGGCCAACAGCCATCCGTGTGACCCCTCCACCACCGTCCCTTCGACACCGGCGGCGCGCCGGAGGTCGTCAAAGGCCGAGCGGGGAACCAGTCGGTCCCGGTCCGACCACACAACGGTCACCGGAGTGCCGCGCCGGTGAACCTCCCCGAGCTCCCCGACCAGGTCGGCCCGGCGGATGAACTCACCGGTCTGCCACATGGCCAGGGGGTTCTGCATGATGGTGGGAACGATGTCGCTGAGCACGGAGGGGAGGACCCGGATGAGCCCGGGCGAACGGACCAGATCGGCGGAGAGGTGCCGGCCCCAATCCCATACCGGGCGCTGGGCCATGGTGCGCACCCGGTCGGCATGCGATGACCAGGTGGGGCTACCGATGGCATTGGCCAGGTACAGCGAGGCGGCGCGGGTGGGGACGTCGTGAGTGAACTGGATGGCCACGCCGCCTCCGAAGGAGTGGCCCACCACCAGGTCGACCTGATCGATGCCCACGGCATCGAGGAAGCGGCCCACCCAGGCGGCGTACCCGGCGAAGGAGCGCTGGGACGAGGGCAGGCCCCGGCTTCCCCCGAAGCCGGGCAGGACCGGGGCCACCACCCGGCAGCCCACCAGTCCCAGGTGCCGGATGGGGGCCCGATAGGCGTGGGGACGGAGGCCCCAACCGTGCAGGAACAGGGCCGTCCGACCAACCCCGGTGGCGCCGTAGGTCACCGACCGACCGTCGACGGTGACCGTCGACCACAGCAGGGCTCCCGGCGCGGGGGGAGCCGGCGGTTCGGGAAGTGCGCCGACCGGGAGGGGCACAGCCGGCGGATCGAGCATGGCCGGCAGTGTACGACCGCTCTCGCGTGCCCGCATGGCATTGGCGCGACTGTGGGCACCCCCCTCGACCCGATACGCTCACCGAGACCGTAAAACGACATAGGACTAGCGGGGACGATGGCCGACAACAAGCAAACGTCCGGCGGAGGCAACAAACCGAAGCCGGGTGGCAACACGCCCAAGCCCGGGGTCTCGGCCAAGGACCGCAGCCGCCAGCAGAGCAGACCGGTGACGGCCAAGGCGGGTAAGGCGCCGGCCAAGAAGGGCGGCTCGGCCCGGGGCGGCGGCTCGGGAGCGGGCGGCCGGCCGGTCAAGAAGGCGGGGTCGCGCAAGGGACCCTCGGGAGCGGTCATGGCCTGGGGTGCGGTGGCCGTGGTCATCGTGGTGGTGGTGGTGCTGGTGGTCATCAAGGTGACCAGCGGGAGCCCGTCGACCAACGCCGCGTTCACCCCCGTCACCGCCGCACCGGCCAGCGTGGTCTCCAAAGTGGTGAACATCCCCGACTCGGTCTACAACCAGGTCGGCGTGACCTCCAGCGTCCAGGTCAGCCCGCCCATCCCTCTGTCCAACCAGCCCATCCTGATGCTGGACGGCAAGCCCGGCATGCTCTACGTCGGGGCCGAGTACTGCCCGTATTGTGCGGCCGAACGCTGGGCCCTGATCTCCTCCCTGTCCCGGTTCGGCACCTTCTCGAACCTCAAGGTGACGGCCTCGTCCCATACCGACGTCTATCCGAACACCAACACCTTCAGCTTCGAGGGCTCCACCTACACCAGCCAGTACCTGACCTTCCAGGCCGTCGAGCAGGTCAGCAACATCCCGAACAACCAGGGCTACTACAAGCCGCTCGACCAGATCACCAAGGCCCAGCAGGCCATCCTCAACAAGTACGAACAGCCGCCCCTGGATCCGAACGCCCAGACCGGCCAGTTCGGGTACCCGTTCGTGGACATCGGCAACCAGGTCATCGTGCCCGGGCCCTCGTACAGCTCGGGCATCCTGGCCGGACTGTCCCACGCCGAGATCGCCAACGGCCTGTCCGATGCGAGCAATCCGGTGACCCAGGCCATCGTGGCCACCTCCAACTACATCAGCGCCGGCATCTGCGCCACGACCAAGAACCAGCCGGCCTCGGTGTGCCAGAGTCCGGGCGTGCAGGCGGCGACCAAGGCGCTGGCCGCCACGGCCAAATAGGGCTGCGGGGCTGGGCGGACGATGCACACCCTGCGCTGGCAGCCGGTCACCAGCCTGGTGCTGTCGATCGCGGGACTGGGCGTGTCCATCTATCTCACCCTCACCCACTTCTCCTCGGCGGTGACCCTGTCCTGCCCGGCGGGAGGAGGGGTCATCAACTGCGAGAAGGTGACCACCAGCCCGCAGTCCTACGTGTTGGGCATCCCGGTGGCCGTCCTCGGTCTGGCCTATTTCATCCCCATGCTCGTCTTGTGCCTGCCGGTGGCCTGGCGGTCGCTGAACCGGTGGATCCACCTGGCCCGATTGCTCCTGTCGGTGGCCGGTGTGGGCATGATCATCTATCTGATCAGCGCGGAGCTGTTCACCATCAAGGCCATCTGC
>DASZLD010000162.1:0-35288 GCA_035552655.1 Acidimicrobiales bacterium | reverse complement strand
GTGAAGGCCGGGTTTTGCGGATGGTGCAGGACGGAATAGCTGTACACCACGCCGGTGCCGGCCAGGTCCACCACTGTCTGCTCGGTGGAGTGACAGGACGGGCACATGGGGCGCGGAGGGTGCCGGAGCCGACCGCAGCCGGCACATTGCTGGGCCACGAGACGGCCCTCGGCCGCCGCCTGCCAAAAGGCTTTACTGTCTTCCGTGACGATCGGGGCTGGGCGCCGGACATCGGCCTCGGTGCTCATGGCCCCTCCACCGGGGCATCGAGAACCGCACCGGCCGTGGCCAGCGCGTCAACCTCGTCATCGGTATACCCGTGCTCCCGGAGCACCTGGCGGGTGTGCTCGCCGCACATGCTGGGGCCGCGCTGGACGATCGGCGTCGCCGGAGCCATGTCGACCAGCAGCCCGGGGTCCTCGAACCGCCCGACATTGCCGGCCCATGTCGTGCTGACCAACTGCGAGGCCTGCGCCTCGGCGTCGTCGAACAGCGAACGGCAGAAGGACTCATCCACGATCTCGACCGGCACGCCCCCCTGGTCCAGTTGGGCGAACCACTGTGCCGCGGTCCGGCCCAGAAATCGAGCGGCCAGGGCTTTGGCCACGGTGTCGTCGTCGGCGTGGCCATCATGGAGGCCCGGTACGCCTTGGCCCATGACGGCGTCGAGTCGTTGATGCTCCTGGGCCGAGACGGCAGCCAGGAACAACCACTGGCCATCGCCGCATTCGTACAGCCGATAGAAAGGCGACAGTCCGTACTGCTGGCCGTCGACGTGCTCCCAGTCGCCGGCGCTGCCGTCAGCATGTATCCAGGCATAGGAGGTGTGGAGCAATCCGGCGTTGACGATGGAGGTGCTCACCTCCTGACCCTCACCGGTCTTGTCCCGGTGATAGAGGGCGGCGGCAATGGCAATGGCCGCCAATAAGGCATTGCCGGTGTCCCCCATGTTGGAACGGCTCCACAGCGGTGGGTTGCCGGCGTCGCACGCACCGTCCTCCCATTCACTGCCGGTGAGCGCGGCGGCGTTCTGGTCCGTGCCCGGGAGGCTGGAGCGGGGACCCTTCTCGTAGCCCCGGGTGTTGCAGTACACCAGCCTGGGGTAGCGCGCTTTCAACGTCTCGTAGTCGATACCGAGACGGGCCGCCGCTCCCGGCCTCCAGTTCACCGTGAGGACATCGGCTCGGGCGATCAGCTTGTCCAGAGCGGCACTACCACCAACGTGTTTCAGGTTCAAGGCGATGCTCCGCTTGCCCCGGTTGGTACCGAGGCCCATGTGGGTGCCGGCCCAGTAGGTGTCGTGCAGGGCGTGCACCTTGATGACGTCAGCACCGAGATCGGCCAAGACCCGGCCGGTGAACGGTCCGGCCACTCCGAGGCCCAGATCGAGCACCCGAACACCCTCCAATGGATGGTTCAGGTCCCCGCTTCCGGGTCCGGGAGCCGTGGTCGACCCCCCGGCCTGCGTCGCCTCGACCACCACCTCATCGGTGTGCTGCCCCGAGCGCGGTGCCGGCCCCGATATTTCCCCTGGGGTAGCCGAAAACTCGAGGAGCGACCCGGCATGACGAATCGGCCCGACTTCGGGATCGTTGACCTCGACGACGCAGCCGTCGGCCAGGAACAGGTCGTCGGCCAACGCTTCCCCCGGCGAGCGAACCACCGTCACGCCCAGTCCGGCGGCCTCGGCCGCCTGCTCCCAGGCGCGGGCCGGGAACTTCTTGAACGCCTCGGCCAGCAGGGGATGCAGGAAGATCCCCGTGAGCAACCCGTCGGGCTCCATCGACACCCGATCGGGATCGTCTCGATAGGAGGTGTCCAAGCCCACGGCACTCAACTCGTCCTGTTCGGCCGAGGCGAAGACCCACCGCGGCCGAACCGTCCAGTGGTGCACCCACTTCCCGTCGGCGCACTCGTACAGCCCTTCGATGGATCGCGAGTCGACGGGCCACATCCAGTAGAGCGGCGCGTCGGGGTTCTCGACCCTCTGCCAGATGAGCGAGACGGCGGCCAGCGCCCCCCGGAGCAGCGACGTCGTGACCCGCTGCCCGCGGCCGGTGACCTCTCGCGCCCGAAGCGCCGCAGCGATGCCCAGCGCCGCCGAGTAGGTGGCTCCCACGCTGGGCCACATGGTGCGGGGAAAAATGGGTCCATCCCGGGCTGCTCCTCGGACGAGGCCTTCCGGAGCGTCGAACTCGGGATGAGGGCCGGGACGACCATCGATGTACTCCATGGCCGTGCCTCGGCGGCCTCGTTGGTCATAGAGGAGCCCGGTGCGAGCGGCCACCAGGCCGTCGTAGCCGGGTCGATCCCGGTGTTGGGGGTGATCGCCGTATCCAGTGATCGAACAGGTGATCACCCGGGGATTCACCGCCTGCAGGCTGTCGTGATCGAGACCGAGGCCGGTCATCGTCCCCGGCGAAAAGCTGTCCACGACGAGGTCGGCTTTCTCCACCAGCCCCATGATCGTGGCCCGACCCCCTTCCGAACGGAGGTCGATCCGGGCACTGCGCTTGCCCCGGTGCCACACCCGATATCCGGATTGATGGCGGAAGGGATCGCCATCCGGAGGTTCGATTCGAGTGACCTCTGCTCCGTTGTCGGCCAGCAACATGGTCGTCATCGGGCCGGCCGTGCCCCAGGAGAGATCGATCACGCGCAGACCGCCAAACACGCCTGTCATCCGCAGCGCCCCCTTCGACACCTCGTTCTGTCGGGGCTCACCCTAGCACTTACTATGTGAAGTCCGATCCGCCATCGACGTTGACGTCCGCCCCGGTCATGTAGGTGTTCACCCTCGAGCCCAGGAAGGCGATGACCGGACCGATCTCGGCGGGATCACCAGCTCGGTCCAGATAGGCAGGATGACCAAAGTCCTCGCCGATGACTCGCATGGCGTCGGTCAGGCTCTCGCTGTCGATACCTCGCTCTGGAGCCAGGCCCTGCAAGTACCCCTTCATGCCCTCCGACAAGAACGACCCGGGCGAAACGGTGTTCACCAGAATGTTCTCGGGGGCCAACGACTGGGCCAGGTTCTTGGTCAGACTGGTCAATGCCGCCTTCGTGGCCGTGTAGGCGATCAGTTCGGGACTCTGGCGCTTGGTCGAGTGGGCAGACACGTTGACGATGCGGCCGAAGGTGCCCAGCCGAAGCATGGGCAAGGCGCGGCGAATGCAGCGCACCGCGCCCAGGGTCCCGATGTCGAAGGTGGCCTTCCACTCGTCGTCGTCGATATGGTCGAAAGTCCCCACACCGACGCTGACCGGACCGGCTGCGTTGACGAGCACCTCCAACCCCGTCCATCGAGAGCGGAGAACGTCGAAGGCGCGGTCCAGTGAAGCGCCGTCGGTCAGGTCAGCCATGAGCCCGACGGCATCGGGGCTCCCACACCCTCGGAGTGCAGAGACGGTTTCCTCGACGGCCGCCGGACCACGGGCCAGGACGGCGACATGGGCATGCTCGCGGGCGAAGGCCTCGGCCGCCGCTCGCCCCATGCCACCAGATCCGCCAGCGATCAGTACCCGAGCACCCTCCAGACCGAGATCCATTCGGATATTTTATGCAAAGAGTCGGCCTGGGGCCATGGGCGTGACCATGCGACCAGTACCGGGCCGTGGCCATCGGCCGATGATCAGAACTCGGCGTGGCCAGTGGGACGGCGAAGGCTCCTCCTCTACTATGAGGGCAGCGACCAGACCGGGGGAACGATGATCGTCGAGCTACCAGATTCGTGGGACGAGGTCGTCGACGTGATCGTCGTCGGCTCGGGCGGGGCGGCGCTGACGGCGGCCACCTTGGCCGCCGACGGTGGGGCCAAGGTGCTGGTGGTCGAGAAGAGCGACATGATCGGGGGCACCACTGCCGTCTCGGGCGGCGTCCTGTGGATCCCTCAGAACGCCCACATGGCCAAAGACGGCATGGAGGACAGCCGGGAGGACGCCCTGGCCTACGTTCGCCACTTGGCCAGCGGGCTGGAGCCCGACCCTGATCTTCTCGAGGTCTTCGTGGACACCGCACCCGAGGCGCTCGAGTATCTGGAGTCGAACACGCCGGTGACCATGACGTCGCTGTCCTTCTTCCCTGATTACTACTTCCCCTACGACGTACCCGGGAAGAAGCCGGGCGGCCGTTCGGTCGAGCCCGTCCCCTACGCCTTCGGCGCCGAGCTGCCCGACTGGCGTGATCGACTCGTATCCCGGGGTACCCTGATGTCGCTGGGCTCCTACACCACGCTGGCCGAGGACCTGTTCGGAGCGAACGACCCGGACTTCGACGCCGAACTGGCCCGACGGGAGGCCGAGGATGTCCGGCCCAAGGGCGCAGCCCTCATCGGCATGCTGTGGAAGGGGCTGTTGGCCCGGGACGTCGGCATCCGGCTGTCCACGCCGGCACGGGAGCTGATCTCCTCCGACGGCGCCATCGTGGGCGTACGGGCCGAGCACGAGGGCGTCGGGCTGTTCCTCGGGGCCCGCAAGGGAGTGGTGTTGGCCTGCGGTGGGTTCGAGTGGAACCGCCACATGGTCCGAGATCTCATCGGGTACGACGTGCAACCGCTGTCGCCCCCCAACAACGTGGGCGACGGCCTGGTCATGGCGACCGAGGCGGGAGCGGCCCTGGCCAACCTGAACTCGTACTGGGGAACGCCGGCCATGTTCGACCCGACCATCGTGGACAAGGGCGAGCCCGTTCCCCAGTTCGAGGGCGGTCGGGGCATGCCCGGTTCGATCATCGTCAACGGCCACGGCCATCGCTTCGCCAACGAGGCCGTCCCCTACAACGACTTCCCCAAGGCCTTCGGCACCTTCGACGCCTCCCGGGCCGAGTTCCCCAACCAGGCGCCGGCCTGGATGATCTTCGACCATGAGGCCAAGGAGTCCACGCAGATACTGTCCATCACCCCCGGCCAACCCGTGCCCGACTGGGTCCACCGGGGCGACACCATCAACGAGCTGGCCCAGCGCATCGGCGTCGATCCGGCCACCCTCGATGCCACCGTGTCCCGCTACAACACCAACGCCGGAAAGGGCACGGACCCGGATTTCGATCGCCACCTGTTCGGGTTGATGGCGGCCCCACCCTTGCGCCCGCTGGGCGCCGCCCCCTATTACGCAGTGGCCCTCTATCCGGGAACCCTGGGCACCAACGGTGGCCCGCGGGTCACTGCCGACAGCCAGGTCATCTCGCGCACCGGCTCGCCCATTCCCGGTCTGTACGCGGCAGGGAACACCGCAGCCAACGTCTTCGGCTGGGCCTACCCCTCCGGTGGTGCCACCATCGCCCACGGGGTCACGTTCGGATACCGGGCCGGTCGACACGTCGCCGCCCAGACGTCGAGCACGGCGTTGGGCCGGCCATGACCACCCGGGCGCTGGTGTTGGGCGGAGGCGGGGTGGCCGGGATCGCCTGGGAGACCGGGGTGCTGACCGGCCTGGCCGACGGAGGCGTGGATGTCACCGGAGCGGACCTGGTCGTCGGCACCTCGGCCGGTTCGACCGTCGCCGCCCAGATCACCAGCGGTGTCTCCCTCGAGCACCTGTTCGGTCGCCTGGTGGAACCGGCTGGAGGCTCGGGCGAGCTGAGGGCACCGTTCGACTTGGCCAGCCTCGAACAATTCTGGATCGACGCCGTGTCCACCACGTCCAGTGCCCTCGAGCTCCGGAATGCCGTCGGCGCTCTGGCCCTCGAGACCGACACCGTCCCCGAAGCGGCCCGGCTGCAGGTCATCGCCGGACGGCTGCCCAACCACGCCTGGCCCGACCGACCGGTGCGCATCGTGGCCGTCGAGGCCCGCACCGGTGAGGAGCGGATCTTCGACGAGGGCGGTGACGTCTCCCTGGTCGACGCGGTGGCGGCCAGCAGTGCCGTACCCGGCATCTGGCCGCCCATCACCATCGACGGGCGGCGCTACATGGACGGCGGCATTCGCTCGGTGCTCAACGCCGACCTGGCCGTGGGCCACGACGTCGTGCTCATCCTCGCTCCTCTCGACGACATGTTGCCGCTGAGTGACGACGTCTCCGCCGGGATGAAGAAGCTGGAGGCCGAGTCCCGGATCCACACCGTCCGGCCGGACGAAGCCTCCACCGCCGCCTTCGGGTCCGACCTCCTCAGCCCGGCCTCCCGGGAACCCTCGGCCCGCGCCGGCCGGATCCAGGGTCGGGCCCTGGCCGCTTCCGTGCGCTCCTTCTGGAGCTGATGGCAGGGAGGCCCTCGGCCGACGCTCAGCCGTCGACGTCGGAGATGGCCAACACCGTGCGGGCGATGGTGCTGGTGGCCATGTCCTCGAAGGCGCGCTCGACATCCTCGATGGGGTACACGTTGGTCACCATCTCATCCAGCAACATCAGCCCGGCCCGGTACAGCTTGAGGTAGGTGGGAATGTCGTGGTGGGGCTGGGCCGAGCCGTAGCGGCAACCCATGACGTTCTTGTCCAACCACAGGTCGCGTGACAGGAACGAGACCTCGGCGTCCATGGGCGTGGTCCCGACCAGCACGCAGCTCCCGCCGCCGGCCAGCGCCTCGATGGCCACCCGGCTGAGGTCGGAGCGCCCCACGCACTCGAATGAGGAGTCCACGCCGTCGGGGCAGACCTGGCGGATGGCCTCAGCGCTGTCCTGGCCGTCCATGCCGATGAAATGGGTGGCCCCGAACTGCCGGGCCAGCGCTTCTTTGTCTGGGTTCACGTCCACGGCCACGATGGTGGTGGCCCCGGCGATCCGACTGCCCTGGATGGCATTGAGGCCGATGCCGCCAACACCCAGCACGACCGCACTCGAGCCTCGCTCGACCTTGGCCCGGTTCAACGCGGCCCCGGCCCCGGTGAGCACGGCACACCCCAACAACGAGGCCACCCGCAGGGGCACGTCGTCGTCGATGCGGACGGCCTGGTTCTCGTGCACCACGGTGTACTCGCTGAACACGCCGGCCTTGGCGAAGGTATAGGCCGGTTCGCCCTTGTAGGTGAAGGGCTGGCTGAGGCCGCCGAGCGACGAGCGGCAGTGGGTCGGTCGCCCCCGATCGCACTGGTCGCAGGCCCCGCAGTAGCTGAGGGTGTGCAGGACCACATGGTCGCCCACCGACACCTTGGTCACCGCCGAGCCCACCGCTTCGACCACCCCGGCCCCCTCGTGGCCCAGCACCACCGGAGGTGGAAAGGCGATGGTGCCGTTCACCACGCTGTAGTCGCTATGGCACACGCCGGCATAGGCGATGTGCACCAGCACCTCGCTCGGCTCGGGCCGGCGAACCTCCAGCTCGTCGGTGACGTCGATGAACCCATTCCAGACGATGCCCTTCAACGGTCTCTTCTCTCTTGTGGCGGTAGTGGTGGTTTCGGCCTGGCGCAATCGGTGATCACAGGTGGGTGAGGAACCAGTCCCGGGCGGCCCTGCTGGTGGATTCGAAGGCCTCGCTGTACACGGCGTAGTGATCGCCGCCCACGGTAACCAGCTTCTTGGGCTCGAGGGCCCGGTTGTAGGCGGCCAGGGCGTCGGTGGCCGGGGTCATGGTGTCCCCGGTGGGAATGACCATCAACAGGGGCGTGGGGCTGATGCGCTCGATGAAGGCCGCCGGCTCGTACTCGGCGTAGAGCTCCCAGGACCGGAGGGTGATCTCGTTCTTCCAGTTCTCGACGTACTCGGGCGGGAGCGACCTGATGAACCTGACCGAGTCGCTGTCGTCGGCGAACGCCTGCACCACGGCTGGAGCCTCGCCCCGTTGGCGGGCCAGACGATCCTGGGCGAACCGCTGGTGGAGGTCCACCACCGCAGCGGGCGAATTGCGGGCGATGGTGTTGTCGCGGCCGCTGATGGTCATGGCTTGGGACACCACGCACTTGACCCTGCGGTCATTGGCCGCCACGGCCAGCACGTGGCCGCCCGAGTAGCTGGTCCCCCAGATGCCGATGCGCTCGGCATCCACGTCCGGGTGCCCAGCCAAAAAGGTGATGGCGTCCTTGTAGCCGCGCTGTTGCTTGATCGGGTCCAGTTCCTGTCGGGGCGTCCCGTCGCTGGTCCCGCAGTTGATGTGGTCGTAGTTCAGGACCACGAAACCGGCGTCGGCGAAGACCTGGGGGTAGTTGTGATGGAGGAAGACCTCCTTCACCCCGCCGAACCCCCCGGTCACCACCACGGCTCCATGAGGGCCGGGGCCGTCGGGGACGGTCAGCCAGCCCCGGAGGGTGGCGCCTTCGGATGTGAATTCGACGTCGTGGGGCATGGGCGATCCTTTCGGTGAGACCTCGAGAGCGGCATGGATCTCGGAGCTACGCGATCATGACCACGCGACCACGAGAGGACGATCGACATGGACCCATGGGAGACGGCGGCACGCGAGGAGATCCGCGAGCTGGTGGCCCGGTACACCCACCTGGGAGACGGCGGGAAGATCGACCAGTTGGTGGCCCTGTTCGAGCCGGACGCCATCTTCGAGGCCGATACGGCGCCGGAGCCGCTGCAGGGCCGGGCCGCCATCGCCGGCCTGCTTGGGGGCTTGGCCGATGACCACGGGGGCGAGGTGGGACAGACCTACATGCGCCACAACGTGTCCAACCTCACCATCGAGTTCGAGAGCCCCTGGGTGGCCACCGGCGCGGCCTACTGGTTCGTGATCAGCGACAACGGGCTCTGGCGCTGGGGCCGCTATCGCGACACCTACCGGCGAGAGGGTGACGGCCCGTGGCTGTTCGCCCGCCGCCGGGTGCGAGCCGACCCCCAGAAGGCCTGACCCCGGCCGGGCCGGACGGGGCCCGACCATGGTGGTCACGAGCCCGAGCGGCCCGGAGCGCGGCCGTGAGACTCGCCCGGTCCGGCCCCGCTGCGGCCCAGGTACAGGTCGCGGACCATGGTGGTGTCATCGAAATCGGCCACCCGGCCCGACGCGGCCACCCGGCCGGCGTCGATGACGATGACGTCGTCGGCAATAGCCAGGGCGTTGTCCACCACCTGCTCCACCAACAGGACGGCCAGACCCTCGCGTTTCAGGTTTTCGACCATGGCGAACACCTCCTTGGCCACCGCCGGTGCCAGCCCGGCCGAGGGCTCGTCCAGCATGAGCACGGTGGGCTCGGGGATAAGAGCCTGGGCGATGGCCAGCATCTGCTGTTGGCCTCCGGACAGCCGCCCGGCTGTCATCTTTCTGCGATCGGCCAGCATGGGGAAGCGCTCGTAGGCGCGGTCGACCGAGGCCTGGAGACGCTGCCCCCTGCGCAGGAACGGGCGCTTCACCGTGTATCCCCCGAGGAGGAGGTTCTCCTCTACCGTTCGCCGATGGAACACCCGCTTTCCCTCCTGCACGTAGGCCAACCCGGCCCGGACCCGCTCGAAGGGTGTGAGACGCCCCAGCTCGAGGTCGCCCAGGCGCACGTGTCCGGACCGCACCGTGGGCAGAAAGCCGGCCACGGCGTTCAAGAGCGACGACTTGCCCGCACCGTTCCGCCCCAGGACGACCGTCACGTGCCCGGCCTCGACCGATGCCGAGACGCCCCACAGGACCTGGATGTCCCCGTACCCGCCGGCGATGGAGTCAACGGTCAGCATCAGCGCGGCTCGGCCGGCGGCGGCCCGGGGGCGGCATCGGCCCGCTCCAGCTCCTCGATGGTGTCGGCCGTGTCGCTCGATCCCGTGTACTCCTCGAGGACCCGCCGATTGGCCTGGATCTCCGATGGGGTACCCGAGGCGATCAGCGCCCCCTGGCTCAGGACATGGATCCGGTCGGCGATCTTGAGGACCAGGGGGAAATTGTGCTCCACCAGGACCACCGTTCCCCCGGCCCGACGGATGAGCTCGATGGCCTCTTCCAGTCGCTGGATGTCCTCTTCGTCCAAGCCCGATCCCACCTCGTCGAACAGGAACACCTTGGGTTCGGCGGCCAGCGCCCGCGCCACCTCGACCAGGCGGCGGGTCCCCAGGGGGAGCGACGCCACCTCGGAGTCGGCCACGTGGGCGATGCCCAACAGGGTCAACAGGCGAAGGGCTTCGGCGTCTGAGTCCCGCGACCCGCGCCAGAACGAGGGCAGACGAAGAATGGAGGCGGGCATGGACACCCGGTGGCTGATGTAGCGCCCGGTGGCCACGAACGCACGCGCCCGCATGCCCTTGGGGATGAGCGGTGTCTGGAACGTACGCGCCACTCCGGCCCGGGCCGACCGGTACGGGGCCAGTCCGCCCAGCTCCACCTGGCCGAGACGAACCGACCCGGACGTGGGCTTGTAGAAGCCGCATACCAAGTTGAGCAGCGTTGTCTTACCCGACCCGTTGGGCCCGATCAGGGCGGTTACCTGACCGGGAACGGCTTCGAGCGTGACGTCGTCGACGGCGGTGACGCCGCCGAAATCCTTGCGCAGCTCGGTCACGGTCAGGGCCTCGCCGGCAAGATCGCCGATGACGGCGGCGGTCTCATCGGCCGGGGTGGAAACGGTGGTGGCCCCGGCCAGCGGGCCCACGGCGGCCTCGTCGACGGCAGTGGGAACGGCCGCGTCGGCCACCGCCAGCGGGCCCACGGTGTCGATCGGTGCCGCGCCCGAGAGCCAGCCCCGACGACGGGCCTGGCTCAGCCCCGACCGGATGAGCCCGGCAATGCCGTCGGAGAAGACCAGGCCGGCGACGACCAGGAAGGCCCCGTAGACGATGAGGGAGTAGTTCTGGAACGAAGCGATCCGTTCCGGTCCGAGCTGAAGGATGGCGGCGCCGAAGATGGCTCCGTAGATGGATTGCGAGCCGCCCACCACCGAGGCGGTGAGGATGGTGAAGGCCAGGGCGAAGGCGAAGGACGACGGGGAGATGTAGGCGGAGAGGAAGGCGAAGAGCACCCCGGCGATCCCGGCGGGGATGGCCCCGACCACGTAGGCCAGCAGCTTCAGCCGGTAGACCGAGATGCCCAGGGTGGCAGCCAGGATCGGGCTCTGCTTCAACACCAAGAAGGCGTCGCCGTGCGACGAGCTGATGAGGTTCCGGAATATGGCGAACCAGATGATGGTGACGGCGATGACGAAGACGTAGAAGCCGTCGCCTACCAGCTGGGCCCCGAAGATGGTCGGGATCGGTATCCCGGACAGACCGAGCGCCCCTCCGGTCTGAGAGGACAGGAGATCGAGCACGTTGGGAATGATGATGACCAGGAAGAAGGTGACCATGGCCAAGGACCAACCACCCAGGCGCAATCCGGGAATTCCCGACACGAACCCCACCACGATGGCGCCGCCGATGGCAGCCAGAAGGCAGAGCAGGATGTCGGTGACGCCCTGGCTCACGGCCAGGTATCCGGCGACGTACGCCCCCACCGCGTACAGCGCCACCTGGCCCAGGGCCAGCTCGCCGGCATAGCCGAGGCTGATGTTGAGCCCGCTCACCACCAGGGCCAGGATGGCGATCAGGATGAATTGCCGGGACCAGTAGTCCCCGAGGCCGAGCCACGGAGCCACCAGCACCAGGACCCCGAGCCCCAACATCATCAGCGGCCGGGCGCTCCGCAGCCACGGGAGGGCGGGCGGCGACACGGCGGTCGTCGGCGCCACTAGACCTGTCTCTCCACGGCTCCACCGAAGAGGCCCCGCGGTCGGGTCAACAGGATCAGCAGGAACAGGGCGAAGACGACGATCTGGGGCCAATCGGCGTTGGTGTACCGCGACACCTCGGCATAGATGATCCCGGTGGCGAACCCGCCGATGAGCGAACCGATCTGGCTGCCCGAGCCCCCGATGGCGATGGCCACGAAGCCGAAGAGGGCCAGGTTGTCCCCCAGTCCCGGGTTGGCGTAGGTCCCCGAGCCGACCACCACGCCGAAGGCCCCGGCGATGAGCCCGGCCAGGGCGAACGCCCCGATGGCCAGGGCCCGGACGTTGACGCCGCGGGCCATGGCTGCTTCACGGTCCTCGGCCGAGGCCAGCGAGCCCAGGCCGATCATGGTCTTCTTGGACAGGATGTGCAGCCCCACGCCGACCACGATGACCAGCACGATGAGCAGGAGCGCCGTCGGCTCGATGGTGCCGCCCAGCAGGTTGAGCGGCTTGGACGACAGCGGCGCGGGGACGGACTTGGGTTGTGAGCCCCAGATCCGCAGCACGATGCCGTCGAGGGCCACGGCCACGCCCACGCTGGTGATGAGGGTGGCATGGGAGTCCCGACGACCCATCAGCGGCCGGATGGCCAGGCGTTCCTCGGCCACCGCGATCAGGGCCACGGCGGCCGCACCGATGAGGACGGTGGGCACCAACGGGAGCTTCAGCGTCACTGCGGCGAAGTAGGCCAGGTACGTACCCAGCATGATGAGCTGGGCGTTGGCGAAGTTGAACACGCCCGACGCCAGCAGGACGATGTTGTAGCCCACGCCCACCAGGGCGTACAGGGCACCGTCGGCCAGACCCGACCACAGCGTGGTCATCGGCGCTGGCGGTGCCCTGCAGCCCGGATGAGCGGCAAGTGCCTCAGGACCCGGTGCCGGGCACGAAGAGCCCATCGCTGTTGTAGGTGCCCGGGCCCTGGAAGATGAACCCGCTGGGGAACACGTTGGGGTAATGGTTCTTGCTCGTGTAGTAGAAGTTCCCGAACTGGCTCTTGGTCCCGTAGGACAGCCATGGCACCGGCGCATTGGCCTTCTTCAGGCTCTCGAGCGTCTTGGCCAGGGTGGCCCCGTCAGTCGACTTGGCCTGGTTGGCCGCGTAGTTGATCAGGACCAGGGCGTTGTAGCCCACTGCGGTGACCCCGGCCCCGATGTTGTTCAGGACCTGCTGGCCACCCAGTGACTTGGCGTCGGCCACGAACTTGTTGAGCACCGGGTTCCCCACGGCGGCCGGGTTCCCGGCCACGAACGGCTTGCTCGTCTCCACGAACACGTTGTGCAACGAGCTGGCCGGCAGGTTCTGGACGATGGGGAAGGCCCCGGACAACAAGTCGGCGTAGAAGGGGACGTCCCAGCTGATCTGGGCCCGGCTCTTCAGGATGTACAAGGTGGGCACGCCGTAGCCGGAGAAGATGACCATGTCCGGGTTCTGGGCCTTCAGCTGCTCGAGCTGGGGAGTGACGTCCACCGCTGTGTCGGGGAAACTGGCCGAGACGAAGGTGATGCCCGCCTTCTGGAAGGCCGTCTTGAACCCCTGCATGGAGGCCTGACCGGAGACATCGTTGCCGTAGATCATCCCCACCTTCTTGTAGCCCTTGGCCTTGGCCTCGACCACATAGGGCGGCACCGTCTGCTCCGAGAGCTCCGAGTCGCCGAAGTAGTAGGGGTACTTCTTGGGATTGTTCAGGGTGTCCGAGCTGGTGGCGTCGATGCCCAGGATCTTGTTGCGGGTCAGGATGGGCAAGAGGGCCTGGGTGACCTCGCTGGATCCGCCCGGGTACATGGCATCGGGCTTCTGGC
The DNA here is from genome assembly GCA_035552655.1 of Acidimicrobiales bacterium. GTDB lineage: Bacteria > Actinomycetota > Acidimicrobiia > Acidimicrobiales > RAAP-2 > DASXMT01. Next base: position 21,932 of record DASZLD010000162.1, on the reverse strand, counting down.
CCGAGGTCAGCTTCTGCTCGAGCAGGCTGACCGCAGTGGTCGGATTGTTCTGGTCGTTCTGGGTCTCGAGGACGACCTTGCGCCCCTGGATGCCGCCCTTGGCGTTGATCTGCTTGATGGCCACCTTCAGACCCAGCACTTCGGCTTGGGTGTAGGCCATGGTGGCCCCGGTGAAGTCACCGGAGTACAGGAACGTGTACGTACCCTTGGACGCCGCCCCCGCCGGTGTCGCTCCGCTCACTGCCACCACGCCGAGTAGCAGCGAAACCACTGCTACCAACGCGACGGCCGGACGACGCAACCGTACCCACGATCGAACTGGCATGACTTCCCCCTCGCTCGGTACTTCCCACCGCTGTCGGACCACATCCCCAAACGAACGGTTGGTGGTCTGTCCCCCGTTGTAACATGACCGTCAAAGCACCGTCAACAGAATGAGCGCGCCGTCGGCCCGGCCGGGCGGTGCACGGGGCGTTGGCCATCGGCCGGAGAAATGGGGGGCTCATGAGCGATCTCGAGGAAGCGGTTCGCCGTCTGGAGGAGCGCGTGGCGCTGCTCGAGGACCAAGTGGAGCTCTATCAGCTCATCAGCAGCTACGGACCCGCGGTCGACAGCGGGAGCGGCGATGTCGCCGCGGGGATCTGGACCGAGGACGGGACTTACGACACCATCCCCCAACCCCTCAACGGGCGCGAGGAGCTGCGGGCCATGGTGGCCGGCGATGGGCATCAGTCGCTGATCCGCAACGGCTGTGCCCACGTCATGGCCCTTCCTCATGTTGTGGTGGACGGCGACACCGCAGTGGCCACCGGCTACTCCCGTGTCTACCTCAGCGACGGGGACGGGTTCCGCGTGTGGCGGGCGTCGTCGAACCGTTGGGAGTTCGTCCGGCGACCGGAGGGATGGCGCGCCGTCAGCCGGGTGAACCGGGCCATCGACGGGTCCCCTGAGGCGCGCGAGATCTTGCGTCAGGGCATCGCCCACCGGCCCACCTGAGGCCCCTACCGTCTCCAAGGTCGGATCTCGACTGATCCGGCTCCGCGAACGAGGCGGCCATCGAGGCCGCTCAGCACCCGGTTCGGGGTGCACCGCACGAAAGGAATGGCGATGGGCACCGTGCAGGACAAGGTAACGATCATCACCGGTGCCGGGGAGGGTCTGGGCCGAGTCATGGCCGACCGCTTCTCGGCCGGAGGAGCCCCCGTGGTCCTGGCCGGGCGCCGAGCCGAACTGCTGGTGGAGACGGCGTCCCAGCTGTCGGGCCCGGTGCTGGTGGTGCCGACCGACGTGACCGACGAGGACCAGGTGCGCAACCTGGTGGCCGAGACGGTCGACCGCTTCGGGCACGTGGACGTGTTGTTGAACAACGCGGCCCAACCGGGAACCGACCTGTTCATCTGGGAGCAGACCCTTGACAACTGGAACAACACGATCGCCGTCGACGTCACCGCGGCCATGCTCTGCACCCGAGAGGTGCTGGCCCAGAGCATGCTCGAACGCCGCTCCGGATCCATCGTCAATTTCTCGTCCACCGCCGGCTGGAACGGCTTGCCCCGGAAGAGCCATTACGCCGTGGCCAAGGCCGCGTTGCGCACCCTGACCAAGGTGTCGGCGCTGGAGGCCGGCCCCCACGGCATCAGGGTCAACTGCCTGGTTCCCGGCGGCATCGACACCGAGCTCCTCCAGCGTTACCTGGATCGCATCGCCGACGAACAGGGGATCTCCTCCCAGCAGCTGCGGGAACAATGGGTGGCCAATGTCCCCCTGCGAAAGATCAGCACCCCCGACGAGATCACCGAGCTGGCTCTGTTCCTGGCCAGCGAGGCTTCCAGCGCTATCACCGGCCAGTCCATCAACGCCGACGCCGGCGGCGTCATGATCGGCTGACGTGAACCACCTCACCTTGCTCTACGACATGCGGGCCCCCGACTCGGGGGCACCGGCCGATGCCTTGTACCAGGCCGCGGTGGCCCAGTGCGCGTGGGCCGACACGTTGGGATTCAACAGCGTGACGCTGACCGAGCACCACGCCACCACCGACGGCTACCTTCCCTCGCCCATGATCCTGGGCGCGGCCATAGCCGGCAGCACCCAGAACCTGCTCATCCGCCTCTCGCTGGTACTGCTCCCCCTCTACCACCCGCTGCGAGCGGCCGAGGACCTGGCCGTCCTCGATCTGATCAGCGGGGGGCGGCTGCGACTGACGGTGGGCCTGGGCTACCGGCCCGAGGAGTACGAGCAACTGGGCGTGGTCATGCGACAGCGCCCCTCCTTGATGGAAGAGGCGGTGGAGACGCTCAAGTTGGCATGGACGGGCGAGCCCTTCGAGTACCGGGGCCGAACCGTTCGCGTCCTCCCCCGACCGGCGCAACGCCCCCGGCCCCTGATCGCCATGGGGGGGGCGTCGCCGGCCAGTGCCCGCCGAGCAGCGGCCATCGCCGACGACTACCAGCCCCTCTCGGGAAAGCTGTACGACCTGTACCTGCAGGAGCTGGCCGCGTTGGGCAAGCCGGCCCCCGCTCCCTCCCCGGCCGCCTCGGGGAGCTACCTCTTCGTGTCCGAGGATCCCGACCGGGACTGGGCCCGGATCGCCCCGCACGCCATGCATGACAACAACGAGTACGCGGCGTGGATCGGTGGCCGCAAGGGGGCGTTCAGTGCCAGCATCGGTCCCGACGAGCTGCGACGCACCGGTCCGTACCGGGTGGTCACGCCCGAGGAGTGTCTGACCATCGCCGCGGCCGAGGACACCTTGGCCTTCAAGCCGCTGGTCGGAGGCTTGGATCCCGACGTCGGCTGGGAGGGCCTGCACCTCTTCGCCGACAAGGTGCTCCCCCACCTCCACTGACGGGGGGCCCGAGCGTCGAGCTCAGCGTCCCCGGAAACGGGGACGGCGCTTCTCGGCGAAGGCGGCCAGACCTTCGGGGGCGTCGAACGACGTCAGGCAGTAGTAGGCGTCGCGAGCAAGCTCGTAGTCGAGCCCCGAGCCCACGCTTCCGTTCTCCGACCACACGTCGTGCATCACCTGCTTGGCGTTGGCCACGGCCAACGGGCTCTTCTCGGCCACCTGCCGGGCGAAGTCCAACCCGGCGTCGAGCAGTTCCTCGTCGGCCACCACCCGGCTGGCCAGCCCCCACGCCACCGACTCATCGGCATCGAGGAAGCGGCCACTGAGCATGAGCTCGGTGGCCCGCGCCCGGCCGATGGCCCGGGGCAGGAGCGTGAGCACCCCTCCCCCACCCATCTGACCGAAGTTGAGATGCCCATCGCCGATCCGGGCCGACGCACCGGCGATGGCGAAGTCACAGTTGAGCAGGAGCTCCAGGCCGCCGGCGGCGGTCACCCCGTTCACCAGCGCCACCACCGGGACAGGGAGGGCGCGCAGCCGGCCGAAGACCCGGTGGAGCTCGCTCACGAACTGGGGGAACCGGACGGGATCGCGCTGCAGGGTCCGGTATGCCTTGAGATCGCCGCCGGCGCTGAACGCCCGTCCCACCCCGGTGACCAGGATGGCCCGAACCCGACGGTCCTCGACCAGCTCGGTCACCGCCGTGTCGAGCTGGTCCAGGACTCGACCGTCGATGGGGTTCAGCTGATCGGGCCGGTTGAGCCGCAACACCCCGGCCACCGCCGTTCGCTTCCCCAGGGTCAGCCGTTCTGTCAACACACTGGGCGTGGTGGCCACACGTTCTCCTTATTCGCTCTCGGCCTGCATGAGGGTCCGCACGATCTCGTGCTTGGTGATCTTCCCCGACGCCGTCGTGGGCAGGGAGTCGACCACCACGAGGCGCTCGGGCAGCTTGTAGGTGGCCAGACCATCTCGGGTGAGGCGACCGACCATGGTGGACAGGTCGAGGCTGGCGCCACGGTGGAGCACCACGCAGGCGCACATGCGCTCGCCCAGCCGGTCGTCGGGCAGGCCGACGACCGCGGCCCGTTCGATCTCGGGGAACAGCGCCAGCATCTCTTCGACTTCGCGCGGGGTGATGTTGATCCCACCCCGAATGATGATCTCCTTCTTGCGCCCGACTACAGTCACCGAGCCGTCGCGACCCTCGGTGACCAGATCGCCGCTCAGCACCCATCCGTCGACGAAGGTGGACGCTGTCCGCTCGGGGTCGTCGAAGTAGCCCACACACGTGTTCGGCCCCCGAATGGCCAGCTCACCCGGTTGGTCGGGACCGACCCGGTCACCTCGATCGTCTCGGACCTCGATGTCCACGTGGCACAGGGGCGTTCCGTCGGTGCGCCGGCGCTGGTCGAGGCTGGAGCCGGGGCGGTTCCAGGTGGCCACCAGCACCTCGGTGGAGCCGTACAGCCGCAGGACCTGCAGGCCACGCTCGATGGCCGCATCGACCAGTGCGGGCGGAACGGCGGAGCCACCGCACCCGAAGAACCGGAGGGACCGCAGGGACGCGCTCCCCGGGTCCACCGCTTCCACCAGGTCCTGGAGGAAGGTGGCAGCGGCCAGGGTGTACGAGCACTGTTCCGCTTCGACCAGCGCGGCCGCCCCCTCACCGTTCCATCGGTCCTGCAGGACGAGACGCAGCCCGTGGTACAGGGCGAAGCGCAACCCGTAGTTGAAGCCGGTCGAGTGTCCGAGGGGGGACGGCATCCACACCACGTCGTCATCGGACAGACCGAGATCGCTCCGGGCCACCCGGACACTGAAGTTGGCCGTCTGCTCGGTGTGCATGATGGCCTTGGGTCGCGCCTCGGTGCCGGAGGTGAAGATGAGCTCGGACACGGCGTCGGCTCGGCCCGCATCCAGTGAGCCGGTGGTGGACGAAGCCAGGTGGGCGTAGGCCGTCGCCCGTGGGCCGGGGTCACCACCGACCACCACGTGGTGGGGGCGTATGCCCGTCGCCTGGCTCACGTCGGTGATCAAGGACCGGTGATCGAAGCCGCGGTAGTGGGCCGGGGTGACGATGACCCGGGGGGCGGCGGTGGTGAACACGGCTCCCAGCTCCCGAGCCCGGTAGTTGGGCAACAGGGGATTGATCACCGCGCCGATCGACTGTGTGGCCACGGCCAGCACGGCGAACTCGTAGCGGTTGGGCAGTTGGACCGACACCACGGTGCCCGGCTCCACCCCGATCTCGCTCAGGCCGGCCGCCACTGCGGCGGCGTCCGAGCAGAGGCGGCCATAGCTGTACCGACCGGCGTCGTCCACCACGGCGATGGCATCGGGCCTGGCCTGGGCATGGTGTGCCACCCGGCCGGCCAGGGTGGCGTCGTCCCACAGTCCCTGGTCGAGGTAACACTGGCGGGTGGCCGGCGAGGTCACCGCGTCCCGAGGGGCCACCCAGTGCGCTTTCACCCGCGTCCCCCCTGTCGACGAGTGCTCATCGGTGCGGTCGATATCGGGATTATACGGACACAGGCCGGGAACGCGCTAATCATTTCAATAACAGCAACGTTTATCTTGACCATGATGTTGAGGCCATGGGATAGTGATCGCGAGCGAGGGCGCCAACCCAGTCCGGCCCTCGACAACACCGGCGTCCGACCGAGGTGACCATGAAGGCACCGAGACAGTTCCAATTGAAACAGCCGCGGCTGGCCGAGCTCATTGCCGTCAACCTCCGGGACCGGATCCTGGCCTCCGAATTCGCAGACGGGGCCAGCCTGCCAAAACAGGAGGATCTCCTGGATGAATTCGGCGTGAGCCCGCCGTCGATCCGCGAGGCCCTCCGGATACTGGAGACCGAGGGCCTGGTCACCGTGCAACGGGGAAATGTGGGCGGTGCCATCGTCCTCCAGCCCAAGGTGGAGAAGGTGGCCTACATGCTGGGGCTGGTCATGCAGGCATCGGCGGTATCCCTCGGCGATGTCTCCCATGCGCTGGTCCAACTGGAGATCCCGTGCGCGGCCGAGTGCGCCCGGCGCCCCGATCGGGACCGCACGGTCGTTCCCCGGCTCCGGGCCGTCCTCGACGAGAGCAGAGAGGTGATCGACGATCCGGCCGCCTACATGGCCTCGGCCCGCCATTTCCACGAGGAGATGGTAAGCAGCTGCGGGAACGAGACCATGATCCTGGTGGTGGGGACGCTCGAGTCCCTGTGGTCGGCCCAGGTGCGAGCGCTGTTGGCGGGGCAGAGCGAGCCGTCACCGCTGTTCAAGGACCTCACCTTCCGCCAACAGAGCCTGGAGGACCACGAGGCCCTGTTGGAGCGGATCGCGGCCGGTGACGATCAGGGGGCAGAGGCGGTGGCCCACCGGCACCTGCTGGAGCGGCCGGCGGCCGCCTACCCGTTCTCATACAGTCGCACCGTGATCGCCGGGCTGGTTGGTGGCGACCTGGGCAACGTCGGTAGTCCGCCGTCCTGAATGGGTCCCTCGGCGTACGACGCTCCGGCGCGGCGGTAGCGGGCCATGGCCATCCAGCCCGACGACGACCTCCACAGCGCCGCGTTCTGGGACGGCCTCCGGCGGCGACAGGTGGTGGTCGGGCGCTGCCTGGACTGCCAACGCAACTTCTTCCCCCACCTCCCCCGCTGTCCACGCTGTGGCGGCCGGCGGGTGGCCGACCAGGTCACGGCCGGTTCGGGCACCGTGTACTCGTGGGTCCGGGTCCATCGGGCGTTGAGCGATCCACCGGTGGTGGCGCCCCCCTATGTGGTGGCCACCGTCGAGCTCGACGACGGGTGCCGGCTGTTCGGGCGGATCGAGCCCCAGGAGTCGGTGGCCATCGGGATGCCGGTGCACGCCGGCTTCGTCGACCACGGCCCATGGACCGAGCTGGTGTTCGTACCCGGTCCGGAGCAGTGAGGAGACGATGACCGCGGCCATCGCCGGGGTGGGCTACACCCCGTTCACCAAGGAGTCCGATCGATCGGTGCTCGACCTGGCCTCCGAGGCCTGTTCCAGCGCGCTGGACGACGCCGGCATGGCTGCGCGTGAGGTCGACGGCATAGCCAGCTTCATGGTGATGCACGACTCCGTGCCCTGCCAGGCCGTGGCCACCTGCCTGGCCATTCCGGAGCTGAAGGTGGCCCTCGACATCGACCTGGGTGGCCAGGCGCCGTGCTATCTGGTCTGGCTGGCCGCCACCCTGATCGACGCCGGCACGGCCGACGCCATCATGGTGTTCCGGGCCATGAACGGCCGGTCGGCGGCGAGGGTGGGTACCATGCGCTTCGCCGGGATGGGGGGCCAGTTCCGGTACCCCATCGGCTACGACGCCTATCTCATGTACGTGGCCATGTGGGGCCAGCGGTTCCTCTACGAGACCGGCCAAGGAGAAGCCGACCTGGCCGGGGTGGTGCTCAACCAGCGCCGCTACGCCATGGACAATGAACGGGCAGTGCGGCGGCGACCCCTCGATCTCGACCAGTACCTGGCCTCGCCCATGGTGGTCGACCCCTTCCGGGCCGACGATTGCACGGTGGAGGTGGACGGCGCCTGTGCCGTGCTGGTCACCTCGCTCGATCGGGCACGGGACCTCCGTCAACCGCCGGCGGTCATCGCCTCGGGCGCCTACCGGGCCGGTCCCCAGCCCGGGGTCGACATCGGCGACCACCTGCTGTGGTCCGACTTCAGCCGGAACTACACCTCGCATCTGGCCGAGGGCCTGTTCGGTCGGGCCGGCATCGGCCCCAGAGACGTCCAATGTGCCGAGATCTACGACTGTTTCTCCTCCACCGTGCTCATCGGGCTGGAGGGGTTGGGCCTGGTCGGACGGGGACAGTCCGGGTCCTTCGTCCGCGACGGCAATACCCGCCTGGACGGGTCCTTGCCCGTCAACACCCACGGGGGCCTGTTGTCCGAGGGCTATCTCCACGGGATGAACACGGTGGCCGAGGCGGCCCTGCAGGTCCAAGGGCGCGGCGGCAGCCGCCAGGCACCGGCCCACGAGGTCTGCGTGGTGACCTCGGGGGCCATGATGGACGGCTCCGCCCTGGTGCTCACCAGCGATCGTTGACCGGGTCGGGCCGCCCCGGACCGCTTGACTGCCCGCTCGGGACCCGGTTTACTATGCATTCATATAAGTGATTAGGTGAGAAGGCCGTTTCGGCCGCCTCACGTGTGGGGGCACTGGCCCCGGGGGAGGGTGTCATGCCGGCCGAAGCGGTGTCCTACAAGCTCATATCGGCGGACGGTCACCTCAACGAGCCCCGAGACGTCTGGACGTCCCGGGTGGCGACCAAGCACCGCGACCTGGTGCCCCGGGTGGAGAGCCTGGCCAAGGGCGACGCCTGGGTCTTCCCCGGCCACGACGAGGTATCCCTCCCCTTCAGCTGGGGTGCGACAGCCGGGCGGAATCCGGCCGACATGGGCCAATGGTGCCGGTACGAGGACATCAATCCCGGAAGCTACGACCCCCTGGCCCGGGTGAGCGAGATGGCCCAGGACGGGGTGGACGCCGAGCTCATCTTCGGTTCCAACTACCCGAGGAACTTCGTGGCCGGCTGTGAGGACGACGACCTCCATCACGACATGATCCGGGCCTACAACGACTTCATGTCCGAATTCTGCGCCACGGCCCCCGAGCGGTTGGGGGGTACGGCACTGCTGCCCAACCGGGGGGTGGAAGGGTGCCTCAAGGAGATCGAGCGGGTGTCCTCCCTGCCCGGCTTCGTCTCCTTCCTCATGCAGCGGTACCCGAACGGCGAGATGTCGATCGAGCCCGAGGACGACGCCGTGTGGGAGGCCATCGAGGCGTCGGGCATGCCCGTCTCCATCCATGTCGGGCTGGTCAGTGGCAGGATGCGCCGCCCGCAGGCCCAGTCCCTGCCCGGCACCGGGCACTTCTACGATGCCCCTCTCCGCATGCTCCAGTTCATCTTCGGAGGGGTCCTGGACCGGTTCCCGAACATCCGGGTCCCCTTCATCGAGGTCGACTGCGGGTGGATCCCCTACTTCGAGAGCCAGGCCGACGACAACTACATGCGTCACCGCAAGGCGTCGCTCAAGGACGCCAAGCTGACCCGCATGCCCAGCGAGTACATGCACGAGTTCTTCCCGGCCGCCTTCATCACCGACCCCTTTGCCGTGCAGAGCCGCCACACCATCGGTGTCGACCGGATGCTGTGGTCGAGCGACTATCCCCATATCACCACCGACTGGCCCTATTCGTGGAAGACCATCAACGCCACCTTCGAGGGCATCCCCGCCGACGAACGCCACGCCATCCTGGCCGGTAACGCCCAGCGGGTGTTCAAGTTCGGAAGCACCGGGAAAGCCTGAGCTTTGCCTTCCAACATCAGTGGCGGGGTCGACCCCGACCGGGCCAGCACCTTCGTCATCGCCATCACCCCGTTCACCGGCGACGGCGCCTTCGACGAGGGCGCGGTCCGAGGCCATCTGCAGCGGATGGCGGCGGCAGGCATCGGCGTGTACGTGGGTGGCGGCGGCAGCGGCGAGGGCTACGTGCTGTCCGATGCCGAAGCCAGGCGCCTGTTGGCCATCAGCGTCGAAGAGCTCCAGGGCACCGTGCCCGTACGGGCCATGGGCGTGGAGCCTCGGACCTCGGCCCACATGATCGAATTCGTCGAGATGGCCGCCGACGTAGGGCTCGACGCCGTGCAGATCTACTCGCTCGATCAGGGCCACGGCCATCGTCCCACCCGGGACGAGATCCACCGGTACTTCGATGACGTGCTCAGTGCCACCACGACGCCCGTGGTGCTGTCCACTCATCAATCGGTGGGTTACCAGGTCCCGGTCCCCATGCTGACCGAACTGGCCGACCGCTTCGACCACCTGATCGGCATCAACTGCAGCCACCAGGATCTCGGCTACCTGACGGCCATGATCGACGCGCTGGGCCATCGGCTCGAGATCCATGTCGGTGGACCACAGCTGGGTCTCACCGCCCTTTCTCTTGGGGCCAACGGTTATCTCAGCTCGGAAGGAAACCTGGCCCCCCATCTGTGCGTCGGGGTGATCGACGCCCATCGGGACGGTGACGCCCGCCGCCTGGCCGACTGGTACGGGAAACTGTTGCGGTTGTCGATGGCCCTGTACGGCGCGGGTGGGATTCGTGCCACCAAGGCGGCTCTGGGCGCCCTCGGGCTGCCCGGCGGGTCACCCCGCCTTCCCCAGTTGCCCCTGGATCCCGATCGGATCCCTCCCCTTCTCGAGGTCATCGAGCAACTGGGCATCGCCCCCATTGAAGGCTGGTAAGCGAGACATGTCGGACATCGGGGACCGGTTCCGACTCGACGACCGCGTGGTGGTGATCACCGGCGCCTCATCCGGTCTGGGGGCAGCCACCGCGGTAGCCGCCGCCCAGGTCGGCGCCCACGTGGTGCTGGCCGCCCGTCGCCCCTCGCTGCTCCAGAGCACCGCCGCCGCGGTGGAGGCGGCTGGAGGCCGGGCGCTGGTGGTGCCCACCGACGTCACCCAGGTGGAGGACTGCCGCCAGTTGGTCCAACAGGCCATGGACGTCTTCGGTCAGATCGACGGGCTGGTCAACGGGGCCGGAGTGGCCACCGCCGTACCCGCCCTCAGCGAGTCACCCGATGACTTTCGGGCCGTGCTCGACCTGAACCTGATGGGGACGTACTGGATGGCCCAAGCCGCGGCCGAGGCCATGGTGGACGGAGGATCCATCGTCAACGTATCGAGCGTCCTCGGCCTGGCCGGGGCCGACCTCCCCCAGGCCGCCTACGCATCGTCCAAGGCCGGGGTGCTGGGGCTGACGCGGGACCTGGCCGCTCAGTGGTCGGGTCGCCGGTCGATACGGGTCAACGCCCTGGCCCCCGGTTTCTTCGAATCGGAGATGACCGACCAGTGCCAGCCCGGCTACCTCGACACCATCGCCGCTCGCACTCCGCTCGGTCGGATCGGGAGCCCCGACGAGGTGGCGGCCACGGTGGTGTTCCTGCTCTCGGACGCCTCGAGCTTCATGACCGGTGCCACCCTGGTCGTCGACGGCGGACTGACCATCGCCTGACGGCTAGCTGGTGGGTACCGGCTCTCCCACCCGCTTCCAGACCATGAACACGTCGCGCCGCTCGATGGCCCAGCCCTCGCCCCTGCGGACCAACTGGTCCTCGTAGCGCACACCGGTGATGAGCGAGTCGATCTCGCCGGCGGCGTCGGCAAAGTGCCGGGCGATCAGGTAGGTCTCGGTGAACCCCTTGTCCCCGTTGAGCTCCCGGAGCTGGTTGCCGATGAAGTGCTGGGTGGCCGGGAAGTGCTCCACCCCGGGACGGAGGATGTCCAGGTACGTATGGAGCGGACCCTCGAAGGAGGTCCCGTGGACGAAGGCGTCGGCGGTGAAGCACGACCGGACCAGGTCCCAGTTGCGCCGGTCGATCCCCCGGGCGTAGTTGACCATGACCCGCTGCATGGCCAGCTCGTCACTGACCAGCCGGACGGCGTCGGCCAGTTCGGACTCGGCGCTCACGAGTGCTGGCCCACGACCACCAGGGCGTCGGCCGCACAGACGGCACCGTCGGCCACCCGGATGGGATTGACGTCGACCTCGGTCACCTCGGGCACTTCGAGGGCCAGCTGGCCCAGGGCGACCATGATGGCGGCCACGGCCTGTTGCTCGGGGTCGCTCAGGCCGCGTCCCCCTGCCACCAGGCGGCCACCGAGCAGCCCGGCCAGTGCCTGCTGCGCGGTCGTGAACGTGAACGGCGGCCGGAGCATGGCCGTCTCGCTCAGGATCTCGATCAGGATGCCCCCCAGGCCGAGGACCACGGTGGGACCGAACACCGGGTCGTCGTGGATGCCGGCGGTGAGCTCGAAGCGGGCCGGGACCATCTGCTGGACCAGCACGCCCTGGCGGGCAGCGTCGGGAGCCTTGGTGGCCACCTCGGCCAGCATCTCCTCGAAGCCGACCCGCACCGCGTCGGCACCCCGGAGGCCGAGGCGGATGGCACCGTACTCGGTCTTGTGGGGCAGGTCGTAGGACATCACCTTCAGGGCCACCGGCCCCTCGATCTTCTCGGCCGCGCCCACGGCCTCGTCGGACGACTCGACCAGGACCTCTTGGGTCACGGGGATCCCGTACAGGGCGAGCAGCTCCTTGCTGGTCGACTCGAGCAACGAGCGGTGCCCGCGGTGTCGGGCCAACAGCTCGCCGGCCTTGGCCACGCGTTCCTGGTTCGGCTGCCAGGCCGACCGGTCCACGATCTCCAGCGTTCGCAAGGACAGGTCGGCCACCGCCCCCAGCGCATGCATGGCCCGATGGGGGTCGGTGTAGGTGGGTATGCCCACCACCTGCAGCTCGTCCAACCAGGCGGTGGAGGTGAGGGCCACCGGCTTGTCGGTTCCTCGGTAGAACTCGATGACCGAGTCGACCTGCGGGCCGGGCACAGCCCAGATGACCGGGGCCACCATGTCGACCACACGGGACTCCCCCACGGCGTGGAGCACCTTGGCGAAGCTCTCGGGCATGGCCACCACCTGGGCCGTGGTGTCCACCGGGTTGGTCAAGCTGCCGTAGAACGGCTCGGGCATCAGGGCCATCATTGCTTCCTGCTCATCGGCGGGGATCTCGGGAACCTCGAGACCCTGGGCCGAGGCGGCGTCGGCCAGGAGCACACCGGCTCCACCCGAGGAGGTCATGATGCCCACTCCCCGGGAGGACACCCGACGCCCGTCCTGGAAGATGGTGCCGAGATCGAGCATCTCCTCCATGGTGGACACCACGAAGACGCCGTACTGCCGGCACACGGCGTCGAGCACGTCGGCCGACCCGACGATCGATGCGGTATGGCTCATGGCCGCCTTGGCCGCGGCTTCGGAGCGCCCGGCCTTCAACAGGACGATGGGCTTGTCCAGCTCGGCGGCCCGGCAGGCGGCATCGATGAACACGTCGGGATCGCGCAGGGTCTCGGCGAACACCATCAACACCTTGGTCTCGTCCCGGTCGACCAGATAGCGGAGCACGGCGGCGATGTTGACGTCGGACTCGTTGCCGGTGCTCACGAACCAACCGAGCTTCAGGCCGGCCAGCATGGCCTTGGTGGTGATGTAGGAGCCGAATCCCCCACTCTGGGATACGAGGGCCACCGGACCCGGTGGGGGCAGCGGGACGGTCGGGGGCAGGGCGAAGTTGGCCATCACGCCGCCCCACAGGTTCATGAACCCCATGCAGTTGGGCCCGATGACCCGCAGCCCGGTGCGGGCCACCACGTCGGTCATCTGGTTCTGCAGGGCGATGCCTTCCTCGCCCGCTTCGGCGAACCCGGCGGTGATGACGGCGGCGCCACCGACCCCCCGGTCGGCGCAATCCTGGAGGGCACCGGGCACGTGGCGGGCGGGAACGGCCACCACGGCGAGGTCGACCGGATCGGGTAGGTCCAGTACCGACTTGTATGCGGCCACACCTTGCACCGTCTCGTCCCGGGGCGTCACCGGCGTCACCGGGCCGTCAAAGGCCCGAACCAGGTTGGCGAAGACGTGCCCGCCGATGTTGGCCACCTTGTTGGACGCACCGATCATGACGATCGACTGCGGGGACAAGAGCCGGTCGATGGCCGAGCGCGTGCTCTGGTGGCCAGACGTTGCCGTACCTGTCGTGTCGCTCATGGTCTCCCCCTCGGTCTCATGTTCTGCTGGCCCGTGGCCCAGCCATCGCTTGTCTCAGGTTGTCGCGCTGTCGGCGCCGACCCGGCCGGCGGTCGGGATGGCGGCGAGCCGGGGCACCAGCGTCTCTCCCATGCGTACCACCTCACCGAGAAACTCTGCACGACTGTCCACCGGTCGGAGGACCCCGCCATAGAGATAGGTCACGCCCACTCCGGCCAGCTGCTCAGCCGTCTCCACCAGGAGATCGTCGATGTCGGTGGCGGTGGTGGACATCTCCAGGCCGCCCAGGGACGAGGCCACGGTCAACGGCGCCGTTCGTCCCACCGACCGGGCGTGGTCGGCGGCGTAGTCGATGCGAACCTTCAGGTCCTCCAGCGTCTCCATGGCGGCAGAGTGGCGCCGCGCCGCGGTCTGGGCCGGGTTGGGCATGGGCGCCCAACCGTCGGCCAGCTCCACTGCGCGGCGGATGGCCCGCTTGGAGTTGCCCCCGATCCAGATGGGCGGATGGGGTTCCTGCGCCGGCCGGGGCAGGGCGAAGTTGTCGTGGGCCTCGAAGTGCCGGCCGGTGAGCGAAAGGGGCTCGCCCGACCAGGCCGCCTTCATGGCCACGATGGCCTCATCGGTCAGGTCGTTGCGCTCGGCGAAGTCCACGCCCAACGCGGCGAACTCGGCTTCCAGGTACCCGGTACCGGCGCCCAGGATGAGGCGACCGCCCGACAACACGTCCAGCGAGGCCGCGGCCTTGGCTGTGAGGAAGGGGTTCCGGTAGGGCAGGACGCACAGGTGGGTCTGCAGCCGGATCGAGGTGGTGGTGGCGGCGGCAAAGGAGAGGGCGACGAAGGGGTCGAGGGCCTGGTGCCCGCCGGTGTCCATCCACGCCTTCTCCGGGAACGGGTGCTCGGTGACGAACACCGCGTCAAAGCCGGCCGACTCGGCGGCCCGGGACATCTCGGCGATAGCCTCGCCGGATACGAACTCGTCGAGCTTGTCCACCCGTTGGGTCGGCAACCCCAGCGAGATTTTCATGCCGGGATGGTCCGAGGGGCTGGCGAACCGTACATGACACGTTTGTCTACTACCGGCTGGTCCATCACGACAAGGTAACGATAACATGCTGCTCAGAACGGGCCAGGACCGGTCGGGATGCTCGCGTCAGTTTGCTTGACCCCGCCCACCGGGCCCGTGAGGGACCTGTGGATCGACACTGCGCGTCGAGCGTGGAGAGGGGGCTGCGGTGCTTGCGCTGTTGACCGAGGAGCAACAGATGCTCCAGGAGATTGCCACTCAGCTGGCCCAATCGGTGGGACTCACCAATCCCAGCGACCTGGAAAAGGTGGACCGGGCCAAGGGCTGGGCCGCCCTGGCCGACGCCGGGCTGCTCGGGCTGCGGGCCCGAGACGAGGAGGGCAACCCCACCGCCTCGGGTGTCGAGGTGGCCCTGGTGGTCGAGGCGTTGGGCGCCGCCCTTGCCCCCCTCCCCTATTCCGGCTCCGCCGTGCTGGCCACCGAGCTCCTGTCCCTGGCCGGCGCCCCCCAGGCGTGGCTGGCCGAGCTGACCGACGGCAGCGCTCGCTGCGCCCTCCTGTTGAGCGACGACCTGTCCCATCTGGCCCACGTCGACGAGCTGGCTGAGGCCCTGGCCTGGGACGCCGATGGCGCCGTCCACGGGCTGGCCCTGGCCGGCGAACCCAGCGCACCGCAGGTGGTCCGGGTGGCATTGGGTGAGGCCTGGGACCCGGTCGAGGGGGCCGACCTCACCCGGGTGCTCCGCCGAGCCGGCTCGGCGCCGGCGCCGGACCAGATCGAAGAAGCGGGTGCGCTGACCACGGCACAGTTCGACACGTGGCTGGCCCTGGCCCTCACCGTGGCCAGTGCCGACATCGTCGGCGCCCTGAAACAAGGCCTGGAGCAGGTGGTGGCCTACACCAAAGAGCGCGTCCAGTACGGCGTACCGGTGGGATCGTTCCAAGCCGTCCAGCACCTCTGTGCCGAAGCCCTGGTGGCCGTGGAAGCGTCGGCCAGCACGGTCAAGTACGCGGCCTGGGCCATCGACGAGCTCGACCCGGCCGAGGCCCTGGTCGCGGCGCGCACGGCCAAGGCCTACTGCGGGATCACCGCCCGAACGGTGGCCGAGACCATCATGCAGGTCTACGGGGGGATCGGGCAGACCTGGGAGCACATCGCCCACTTCGTGGCCCGCCGCACGTACCTCGACCGCTCCCTGTTCGGGGACGACGCCGTCCAGCTGTCGGCCATCGCCGACGCTCGCTTGGGAAGCCAGTGATGATGCACGCACACGTTGGAGGTCGTTGACATGGACTATCGGGACACAACAGAAGAGGCGGCGTTCCGGGCGGAGCTGCGAGCCTGGCTCGAGGCCACCGCGCCCAAGAACTACACGCAGATCAAGGACTACACCGAGCGGAACAAGATGTACCGCCAGTTCCACCACAACCTGTACGAGGCCGGGTACATGGGCATGGCCTGGCCCGTCGAGTACGGCGGCCGGGGGCTCAGCCCCATCTACGACGCCATCTTGAACGAGGAGGCCGGTCGGTCGTCCAGCCCCCCGATCCCGGGGATGGTCAACTATCTGGGACGGGCCATCTACACCTATGGCAGCGAGGAGCAGAAGACCCAGTTCCTCCCCACCCTCCTCAACGGGGACGTGGCCTGGTGCCAGGGCTTCAGCGAGCCCGATGCCGGGAGCGACCTGGCATCCTTGAAGACCCGGGCCGATCTGGACGGGGACGTCTACGTGGTCAACGGCCAGAAGATGTGGACCAGCGGCGGCCAGTACGCCGACTGGTGCCTGCTCTTGGCCCGGACCGACCGGGAGGTGCCCAAGCACAAGGGCATATCGTGCCTGCTGGTGGACATGCACTCCCCGGGGATCGAGGTACGGCCCATCGTGTTGAGCGATGGCGATCCCGAGACGTGCGAGGTCTTCTGGGACAACGTGCAGGTCCCGGCGTCGCAGCTGCTGGGCACGCCCGGTCTGGGGTGGAAGGTGGCCATGACCACGGTCACCTACGAGCGGGGACCGGCCGACATCGGGTTCATCGCCATGTACCAAAAGGCACTGCGTGGGGTGGAGGCCCTGGCCGTCGAGAAGGGTGTGGCCGACGATCCCGAGGTCCGCCGGGACCTGGCCCGGGCCTATGTCCGGGGTGAGGCCCTGCGGCTGAACGTCGTCGAGCAACTGTCGATGCGGGTGTCGGGGCGCGAGCCCGGACCGGAGGGTTCGGTGGGCAAGCTGCTGTGGGCCGACGCCGAACAGACTCTGCAGCACCTGGCCATGGATATCGCCGGAGCCGACGCCCTGACCGGTCGCCGGCCGGAACGACTGGAGAGCTACTTCCGGTCCCGCCCGGTGAGCGTCTACGGGGGATCGGCGCAGATCCAAAAGAACATCCTGGCCCTCTCGGCCCTGGGCATGCCCCGCCCCTGACCGCATTGGTCGGTCAGGGGCGAGAAGCGTCGCTCCGTCACGGGGAGAGGACCGGATGGACCTCGTGGTCGCCGACATGGACCCTGCGCAGGGATACCCATGCGATGGTTGCCGCAGCCAGCATGACGACGCCGGCGATGTAGTACGCCTTGCTGGTGGCTGAGGTGAGGGCGGATGCGCTGGCCTGAAACGTGTTCGGCGGAAGGCCGTGTGGCGTCTGGACCGGTCTGCCCTTCATCGACTCGGCCAAGAACCGTTCGATTCCCGGCACATCGGTCCTACTCACGCCCGCACCTCTGAGGAACGCGTCGATCCTCGCTTCTTGTTCAACCGCGACAATGGCGCCCAGGATGGCCAGTCCCAACGCCCCACCCATCTCGCTCATCGTGGCGAACACGCCTGATGCCTGACCATGTCGTGCGGAGGGAACCACATTCAGCGCGTCGGTGGTGATGGGCACCATCACGAAACCGATCCCGACACCGATGGCCAGATAGGCCGGGATGATCCAGGCATACGACTGCTTGCTGAGGACAGCTGCCATCCACAGGAGAGCCAGCCCGAACGAGGCTGCCCCGGCCGATGTGAGGAGGCGCGGTCCCATTCGATCGTAAAGACGGCCAGCCAAAGGAGCGATGAAGACCAGGGGCACGGTAAGGGGAAGCAGCGACAATCCGGCAGAAACGGGATGGAAATCGAGCACGTCCTGTACCCACAGGGAGCTGAGGGCGAGCATGCCGACAATTGAGAACTGCAGGAGAGCCCGGACCGCAGAATCCCCGGTGAAGTTCCTGATGCGAAACAGACGAAGGTCGACCAGCGGATGATCTTGTCGGATCTCCACGACGACGAAGACCACGAGCAACACGACGCCAGCAATCACCATGATGATCAGCTGCGGCGATCCCCAGCCCCAGACCGCACCCTGCATGAGGCCAACTATCACGGCGACTATGCCGGGAACCAACAGGCCCGTTCCCAGCCAATCGATCCTCGTTCCTCGATCTCCTTTGAACGTGGGCACGGCGACAAAGGTGGTGGCGATGACGGCCAAACCGATCGGGACATTGACGAAGAACACTGCTCGCCAACTGATGACCTGGGTGAGGAACCCTCCGAGGAGCGGGCCGACAGCAAGGACCGCCATCGAGATGCCCGTGGAGATCCCGAAAGCCCGTCCGCGCTCCTGGGTACTGACCGACCCGACGATGATGGCGCTGCTGGCCGGGAGCATGATCGCGGCCCCCGCTCCTTCGATCACACGAGCCCCGATGATCCACCAGGCGGCCGTGGCCACGCCGGCCAGCGCAGAGCCGCCGACAAAGGCCAACGCTCCGATCCGAAAGAGGGTGGTACGGCCGAACAGATCGCCGAGGCGGCCGCCAATCGCTACCAGAGACGCCATGGCCAGCACGTAGGCATTGATCACCCACAGCATCTGGGTCTCGGTCATGTTCAAGGAACGCTGGATGGAAGGCAGGGCCAACGAGACGATGGTTTGGTCGATAACGACCATCGACACTGAACCGGCCATGGCCGCGAGCATGAGCCAGTTCCGCCGATTGGCCGAGATCGCCACCATCAGACCGAGCGCCCCCGTGCAGCTCTGCCACAACCCGCTGATCGCGTCCGCCTCCGACGCTCGACACAATTTGTTGGGGTCCCTGCAGTCGTCAGCCCCACCCGGTCATGGTAAACCACCACACGTGGAACGGGAGTCATCCAAAGAGACGGTCCCTGCTGACCTTGGGCTCGACGAACGGTACGACCCCTGGCTGGCCGAAATCGCTCGTGACACGCGGGCGCCGGAGCTCAAGCCGCCGTGCCTCGACGACGTGGCCGCCATCCTCAGCCGAGTTGGATGTTCCGATGTGGCGGTGGCCGACGCCGTGCGCACGTTCCCCCAGCCCGATCACGATGGCGCTCGCTGGTGGCTGCTCGATCGGTCCTGCCGGCGACTGGCCGCCACCATGGGAGACGTCGACTCCGTGGTCGGACGCTGGCCTGATCTACCTGACGACCTGGGAGTAGCCGGCTCTTGTTTTCCGCTCCACCTCTTCGCTGTCGCCGCGCCAGCAGTGCGTTCGTGGCACGCGGCCAAGGGGATCCCCGACGACGTCTCGTGGGCAACGTTCGCCGATCTCGGCCGTCACGTGTCCGTCCATCGCCGGGCCACGGGGACAAGTGGTGTCGACGCCCTGTTCTGGTTCGAGTACCACTTGCGTGGCCTCCTCATTGAGGTTGGGGGCCTTCAGTACAGGAGCTACCGACTGGGAAGTCCCAACCAGCCGGACCCCTGGTTCGACTACGAAACGGCCCGGTCACTCGGTCCTGGCTTCCTCCCCGGTGACCTCTCGGTGAGCATGCATGTTCCCGAAGGCTCGGCGATCGACGAAGCCACCGTCCAGCAGTCGACGGCCGCCGCTCGGCAACTGCTCGACATGGTCTTTCCGACGGAGACCCGCCGGATCGTCACCGGATCATCCTGGATGCTGGACGACCAACTTGTCGATCTTTTGCCACCTAACTCAGCGATCATTCGTCTGGCCCAATCGTTCCAACTTGTGCCCGGCTGGCGGGACGGTGACCCTCAACTCCTGAGGTCCGTGTTCCGCCAGTGGGGTGAGGTGCCCGAGTCGGGTGTGGGCCGAACCCGCCTGCAGCGGGGCGTGCTCGACCACCTGGCCGCTGGCGGCCACTTCAGGTTTCGCACGGGCTGGCGAGAGCTGGATGCGAGTTGAACAGAGTGGCAACCGCCTCGCTCAACCTGTGTCGTCCACGTTCGAGCTCAGCCCGCGGTTCAAGAGTCGAGGAACCGCAGCACGGCAAGAACGCGGCGGTGATCGGATTCGGATACCGGGAGGTCGAGCTTGGCGAAGATGTTGGCTACATGCTTTTCCACCGCACCCTCGGAGATCACCAGCTCTCGGGCGATGGCCGCGTTGGAACGACCCTCGGCCATGAGGGAGAGCACCTCCCGTTCGCGCCCGGTCAGCACCGAGATCGAATCGGTGCGCCGCGACGCGCCGAGGAGCTGGGTGACGACCTCGGGGTCGAGCGCAGTTCCCCCGTTGGCCACCCGGACCAGGGCTTCGACGAAATCGCTCACGTCGGCCACCCGATCTTTGAGTAGGTAACCGATGCCGGCGGCATCATCGGCCAGTAGATCGGCGGCGTAACGGGTCTCGATGTACTGCGAGAAGAGCAGTATCCCGAGCCCCTCATGGATACGACGAAGCTCGACGGCGGCCCGCAATCCCTCGTCGGTGAAGGTAGGAGGCATCCGGATATCGATCACGGCCACGTCCGGGCGGTCCCGTTCGATGGAGCGGCGCAGAGATTCAGGATCACCGACTGCTCCGGTGATGGTAAAGCCCCGATCGACGAGCAACTGGACGAGCCCATCGCGAAGCACGGCCGAATCTTCAGCGATGGCGATGCGGGGAGGTGCCGTCATCTATACGTGTAGCGGTAGGTCCACGGTGACCACGGTAGGCCCACGCGGCGGGCTGGCGATGTCGAGACGCCCGTCCACCGCGTGGACGCGATCGGTGAGGCCGGCCAACCCGCTGGACGACGACCCCAACCGTGAGAGCTGTGCCCCACCCTTGCCGTCGTCGCGCACCACCACGCGCAACCATCGTCCGTGTTCGGTGCAGGTAACGGTGGCGCTCGATGCATAGGCATGCTGGGCCACGTTGGCCAGCAACTCGGCGACGCAGAAGTAGGCGATGGCCTCGATGGCCGGCGCGGGCCGGCCCTCGAGAGACAGGGTGAGGTCGGTCGGGATGGTGCTGCGGGCGGCCAGGGTGGCTAGGGCCCCTTCGAGCCCGATGTCGAGTGCAGGGGGATGGATCCCGCGGGCCAGATCCCGCAACTCCACGATCGCTTCTTTTGCGCTCCGGTGGGCGTCGTCCACCAGCTGACGCACCTGGTCGAGCTGGCCGACCTGGTCAGGGTCAGGCTCCTCGTACTCGGCCAGTTTCTCCTTGGCCATTCCGAGCCGCATGGCCAGGGCGACCAGCTGAGCCTGGGTGCCATCGTGCAGGTCCCGCTCGATCCGCCGCAACGTAGCCGCCGAAGCATCCACCGTCTGGGCCCGAGCCTGTTCGAGGGAACGCACCCGCAGCGCCACGGGATCGGGCGCCAGGAGGACTCGCAACACCCGGCGGTCGAGGTAGACGACGGCCCGCACGGCCCACGGAGCAGCAAAGAGGAAGACCACCCCGGCCAGGAAGACGCCCGCCTCGTAGAGAAAGCCGGTCTGACCGCCGGTGAAGAAGTTGTTCCCGAAGATGACCCGGGGCAGCCCGTACACGGCCGGGCTGTTGCCTGATCCGCCCCACAGGGGGAATGTCAGGCAGAAGAAGGCGTCCCACCAGAAGGCGAAACCGGCCAGGATGCCGAGCGCGGCCAGGGGCACTTTGAGCCCCAGGTACGCCATGGACCGCCAGCCGGTGCGGTCCCGCAAGGAGGACTGGAGCCATCCCAGGAAGCCCGGGCGGGACGAGAGCTCCTCGGGGTCGTCTATGTCCTCGCCCAGGTACGACCGAGCGAGCTGGCGATGGAATCCTCCGAATCCGCGGGCACCGCGCACGGAGAGGGCCATGAGGCCCAGACCGAAGAAGGTGATGGCCAGGACCACGCCGGCGGACAATGTGATGACGACGAAGGCGATGCCGAAGATGCCGAGCACCGCGCCAAACGAGAAGAAAGCGAGCTCCGACCAGGCCCGCTTGGTAAACGGCTCCCGGATGATGGTCCTGGCGATGGCGCGGATCTGTTCCTCATGGGTTCCCGCCACCGCACTCAGGACTTCGTTGAACCGGCTTCGCGCCTGCTTCTCGCTCTCTGCCATCTCGACCTCCATCATGGGTCAAGCCGAGCGAGCACCGGGTTCCCGGCACGGTGGTGGGCCAATTGGGTGAGGCCGACGATCATGCCTTCACGGTACGGAAAGACGGTGCGGTTGAGAATGCCGCTACCAGGC
>DASZLD010000161.1:0-15304 GCA_035552655.1 Acidimicrobiales bacterium | reverse complement strand
GCCCAGTCCGTGCTCGAAACCCATGCTCGGCCCGCCGAGCAAGCCAAGACGTCGGCCGCACCCTGCGTGCAGTCCCCACCGCAAGTAGGACAGCTGGCCGGCACGCTCACCATTCCGAGCATCGGGCTGAAAGCCCCCATCGAGGAGGGCACCGACGACGCGGAATTGGACGTCGCTGCTGGGCACGCCCCGGCATCGGTATGGCCAGGAGCCACCGGCAGCGCAGTCTTTCTGGCCCACGACGTCAGCTACTTCGTGCACATCAACTCGTTGAAACCAGGCGACCTGATCTATTACCAGGACCAGTGTTCGACGGTGGCGTTCCAGGTCACCGGCCAGAACGTGGTGAACGCCGGCGATCCTGTCTACAACTCGGCCACACCCACCATGATCCTCGACACGTGCTGGCCCACCAACGCGCTGTTCTACACAACCCAACGCCTCCTGGTCACCGCAGCCGAAGACCCCACCGCCCCGCCGCTTGCCTCTCACAGCAAGTCATCCTCCCCGGGAACCAGCCCCGCCACGACACCGAAGCTCCCGGCCGGAGACACCGTTAGCTATACCGTCCCTGCCCCTCCCGACCTCGTGGCCCAGGGCCTCACCCTGACTCAGAACGAAGCTCCGATGGGAACGATGGCCCTGACCGGCAGTCCGTCCTCTGCGTGGGAGGAATCCCCAGGGCCGCTCAACCTGACGTCGGCCGGATTGCAGGCGTACTTCGGCGGTATCCACTCCGCCGAGCAGGTCCGGAACGATTGGTGGGCGGCGATAGCCCCCGGTGTGGCCATGCCGGCGCCATTGGCCAATGCTCAGATCACGGGGCACGACTCGCCCCTTGACATCACCATCAACTCGGTCGGGGGTGCGCCGCAGTCGGTCACCATGACCACCGATGTCACGGTGTCGGGCGGCTCCGCGCCCGGCACCTATCACCTGGTCGCAACCGGGGGAATCGCAGGGTCCGTGGTGACCATCACTTCATGGGAGATGAACAATGCCTGAGAGAACCGATATTCAGGATGCCGAGCCCGGAGAGGAATCCCTGCAGGTGATCCTGGGGGCGCTCACCCAGGAAGCAGGCACCCTCAGCTGGCCGACCGCATCCGAGCCCAGCAGCACGGAAACGCGGCCTGAGATATCCGTTGCCTCCTTGCGTTGGGATGAGTCACCCGAGCCAGCCCTGGCCGATGAGTCGCACGAGCCAGCCCTTTTCGCAGCGACAGCCAACCTGGCCGATGAGTCGCACGAACCAGCCGTTGCCGCAGCGACAGCCAACCTGGCGGATGCGTCCCCGCAGGTGACAGAAACATCGAGCGTGGCCCACGTCTCCACTGAGGCCGACTCTGCCCCCACGGGCGGTGGCCCCGGAGCCTCCATTGAAGAGGCGGCCCGGCGGACCGGACGCTCGGGGGCGCGACCGGTCCAGGTGATCAAGCGGCATCCGGGGACAACGGTGCTCGCTGCCGGCGCCCTGGTGGCTCTGGCCGGTGGTGCGGTGCTCGGTGGCTGGGTGAAGCCGGTGTCCGTCTCGTTGCCCGGCACCCATACCATCCTGGTCAACCCCTCATCCCACTCCGAGAGTCAGCTCGGGACGGGTTCCACGCCGGCAACCACGCCGTCGTCGGCGCCCCCGACAGCAACCACGTCCCCACCTGCCCCACCGAGCTCAGCGGCCAACGCGCCGGTTGGCACGCCCGTCACCAGTCCGGCACCGAGCGCATCGGCGAGCACGCCCGCTGGCTCGGACTCCAGCCAGGGCGCGACCAGTTCCTCGAGCACGCCTGCGGCTTCGACATCATCGACCGGGGCAAGCGCCGACGGGTCGGGCACCAGTGGGACCAGTACTCCTCCGCCCTCGTCGGGCTCGCCCTCCGACACGGCTCCTGGTGGTGGGAGTTCGACCCCCACCCCGCCACCAGTCACCACGCCCCCTCCGACACCTCCCAGCGGCGGACCCGGCTCGGACGGCCTGGCCGGTGTGCTCTCCGGTGTCTTTGGGACCGTCTTCGGCTCGAACTGACCGACGCTCGTTATGGCACAACCAAGGAGCGTCGTTCGTTCGTGGAGGGTCTCCCGCCCCCGCCCCCTTCGCACAATGTGACCGGCCGAATACCGATGGTGAAGCAAAAATCCTCGGCACCAGCGGAGTCAGAAATCCTCGGCAATAACGGGATCAAACCGCATGATCGCCGCCCGCCGCCCGTTTCTCTATCGAAGCGCCTATCTCAACGTGGGCGCTCGAGAATGTTGAAGGGAGGGCGGCCCATGGTCCCTGACATAAGCATCGGCGAGGACAACAGCGTGGAGTTGCTCCGACTCACGTCCGTCGGTTCCCGACGTCCTTTGACATTCAGATCTGTCGATGCCCCGGCAGCCCTCTTGCCGTGTCGGGCTCCCCGTACCCGTCATGACGGGCATCGGCACATCGCCTCCCTCCGGACTCCCGGCGGCCGCTTGTCGGCACCGGCGGACGACCGAACCCACCTGAGCTCGTTGCCCCCGTCAACGTCTCTCGGGTCCGGCGTCCGCCGGTAAGCCGGGAGTCCCGGAGGGGGCGCTACCTCTTCGACTGGTCCGACACCCACCCGGCCTCGGGCGTATAGCGCCTCACCACTCGGGCGGGAACGCCGGCGATCACGCAATGGTCGGGGAAGGTGCCGCGTACGACCGACCCGGCGCCCACGACCACGTTTCGTCCCATCCGGGTGCCGGGCAGCACCACCACCCCGGTGCCGAGCCAGCTACCGTCACCGATCACCACCGGTACGTCGTTCGGCCATTGCGAGTGAACCACTTCGTCGGGGTTCTCGTACCCGTGGTTTTGGTCGGTGATGTACACGTAGGGGCCGGTGTGGACGTCATCACCGACCTCGACGCTGAAATGGCCGACGATGTGGCTCCCCCGACCGATCATGCAGCGGTCGCCGATGCTGACCACCGGGTCACTGACCATCTTCTGTCCGGGGACCATGCCCGCAGACAGGCTGACCGATGGGCCGATCAGCGTGTCCTTGCCGATGTGGATCCAGCGCTGCCCGAACACCGCTCCCAGCGGGAAGGCCAGACAACTTCCCGCGCCGAACGACCCGAACCGTCGGGCGCGCCCGTCGCCGGGACCCACGGCACCATTGCGAGCCACCCATTCCCAGGTGGCATGGATGACCGTTCCCAGCAGGCGGCGCCTCAAGCTGGGTCGGGATGTCTTTGCCGGGGAGGCGTCGCCGGGGTGGGTCGGCGTCTGGATCGATCGAAGGACGGCGAGCTCGGCCAGCTCCGACAGCATGGCTTCGGTGCGCGGGTCGGCCGAGCCTGATGGTCCCTCGGGGCGCGGATCCGTCGCAGTCACCCCCGAGACGCTAATCGCGGCCGACCCGATGAGCAGTACGTTTCCAGAGACGACCGTAGCGATCGCAGCACCGTCCGGTGCTCGATGGCTGCGTGCGCGACCACAGGGGAGGATCGAACGATGGTGAAGCTGACGTGCCTGCTCAAGCGCAAGCCTGGACTGACGCCCGAGGAGTTTCATGCCTACTGGAGGAACCACCACGGACCGCTGATGGCGGCGACGAATAGCGGGAGCTACGTGTACCGCTACGAGCAGAACCCCAAGCCGCTCTCGAGCTACCGGGGTGATGCCGATGACGGCTACGACGGAGTGACCGTGCAGTGGTTCGAGACGATGGCCGACTACGAGGCATCCGTCTCGGCTCCGGACGTCGGCGACGTGATGGCCGACGTGGCCACGTTCCTCGATGTGGAGCACCTCGAGTTCGTGGTGACCGAGAACCCGTTCGTGGTCATCGACGGAGCGGTGCCACCAGGCGCCTGATGTGCCTGACGTTCCTGAGTTGCCTGATGTCGAGGCATCATCCCGAGAGCCGGTCCGTCCTTGACAGGCTGGGGCTTCGGACATACCATCTGAGTAATCAGACACTGTGTCCGATTCACTGGAGGGTTCGTCCGAATGCAAGACACCGGCATCGACTTCAGCACCATCGACCTCACTGCCTCCACGAACTTCGTGTCGGGGGTTCCCCACGAGTGGTTCGCCTTCTTGCGGAAGAACGCACCGGTGTGGTGGCAGGAGGAGGCCGACGGGCCAGGATTCTGGGCGGTGACCGGATACGACGAATGCGTCACGGTGAACCGCGACTACGAGCACTTCTCCTCGAACAAGAAGGCAACCTACATCTGGGACCTGGATGAAGAGCTCCTGGCCCAGCAACAGCTGATCATGTTGAACATGGATCCGCCGCTGCACACCCGGTACCGGCGCCTGGTCAACAAGGGGTTCACCCCCAAGATGGTCAACCAGCTCCATGACCGCATCCACGCCGCCACCGACGTCATCATCGACCAGGTGATCGAGCAGGGCACGGCCGATTTCGTCACGGACATCGCCGCTGAGTTGCCCCTGGTGGTCATCGCCGAGCTCCTCGGTGTTCCCAACGAGGACCGGCACAAGATGTTCAACTGGTCGAACCAGATGGTGGGGAACGAGGACCCCGAGTACCAGCACACCGCCGACATCGCTCAGGTGGCTTCGATGGAGCTCTACGCCTATGCCTCTCAGCTCTTCGCCCAGAAGCGTGCGGATCCCCATGACGACCTGATGAGCGTGCTCACCGGCGTCGAGGTGGAAGGTGAGCAGCTTTCTGACTTCGAACTGGAGCTGTTCTTCCTCCTGTTGACGGTGGCGGGGAATGAGACGACGCGGAACTTGATCTCGGGAGCCATGGCCGCGTTCTTCGACAATCCCGACCAATGGGACCTATTGCGCAACGACCGGTCCCTCCTGCCGAGCGCCACCGAGGAGATGCTTCGCTACGTGACGCCGGTCATGAATTTCCGCCGCCAAACCACGAGCGAGTTCGAGCTTGGTGGCCAGACGATCAAGGCCGACGAGAAGGTGGTGTTCTTCCACGTCTCGGCCAACCGTGACGAAAAGGTCTTCGAGGATCCGAACCGGTTCGACATCACCCGTGATCCCAACCCACATATGGCCTTCGGCGCCGGCGGCCCCCACTTCTGCCTGGGCGCTAATCTCGCCCGCATGGAGATCCGGGTCATGTTCGAGCACCTGCTCGACCGAATGCCCGACATCCGACTCGATGGCGAGGTCCAGCGGCTGCAGTCGCAGTTCATCAACGGCGTGAAGCACATCCCGGTGGCCTTCACCCCCTCGCCCGCCCTGGCCACGGCCTGAGGTGGCTCCGCGGACGTCCGACGACCTCAAAGAGGTCATTCGCGACTTTCGCCGTGATCAGGTCATCGACGTCGCTCGTCGCCTGTTCGGAGAACGGGGCACGACCGAGGTGTCCATGGACGAGATCGCGGCCGAGGCTGGTGTGGCCCGATCGACGATCTACGTCTACTTCTCCAACCGGGACGAGCTGTTGCGGGCCTGTCTCACCCGCATGCACGATCAGCTGCTCAAGGCCATCGCTGAGGCCTGGGAGTCGAGCGCCGCGCCGATGGACCGGCTCCAGATCCTCCTCACCGGGGTGTTCGAGCAGCTCGACGACAGCCCGGCCTTCTTGCGCCTGGCCTTGTCCACGCAGGAGAGCCCATCCCGAGATGGTGCCGCCGTGGGATCCGAGCTGGCGTTGATCGGACTCAATGTCGCCGGGATGCTGGGCGAGCTCATCGAGGACGGCATCGCCGCGGGCACCTTCCGACCCATGGATTCGGACCTGGTCATCACCCTGATCGGCCAGCAGCTCTACGGGGCCATGTCGGTGCGGGCGGCCGAGCCGATGCCTCGACCACGCCACGAAGTGGCTGCCGAGATCTGCGACTTCCTCTTGCGCGGACTCCAGGCCTGACCCGCGCCCGCCCCGCGCCGGGCCCGCTCATGATGGCTGTGGCCACGATGGCCCAGGGCCGGTCATGCTGTCGGTAGGGGCCCGCGCCCTAGTCGCCCGCCGGTGCGTCCACTCGTTCGTCGACGACCAGGCGACCGCCATCGAACCGCACCGGAGTGACTCCTCGTCGAACTGAGTCGTCGGTGAGCTGCTCCCCGGCGAGTTGCGGTTCTGCCAGTGGCCGACCGGGGATCGGTGCACCGGAGACGCCGGCGGGGGCCAGGTCGGCCACGGCTCGGGCGGTGGCGGCATCGGCTCGACGATCAGCGCGCGCCGCCTCTCGGACGTCGGCTCTCATCCACTGGAGTACCACGATCCCCATGGCCACGAAGGTGAATATCTCCCCCATGATCCACAGCGTCGCTCCGCCGGCATGGGTGTCGGCCAGGGAGTGGAACTGGGGAGCGATCGAGATACGGCTCTGGGTCAGGCCCAGTCCGAGCAAGGTGCCGACGGGGATGTTGACGGCCAGGAACCCGAGCTTCATGGGGTACGACAGTCGCCATCGGGATGGATCGATGCCCACCACCAGCCACCAATAGAGGCAGCCGGCGATCAGGAAATGCAGGTGGGTCAAATCGTGGACCAGCGGATGCTCGAGGGAGAACTGGTAGAAGGGCGTCAGGAAGTAGCCGACCATCGTCGCCGAGAACAGCACCAGGACGAAGACGGGGTTGGTGATCACCTCGACGACCCGGTTGTGCAGCACCTTGAGCACCCGCTCTTGCGTGCTCCGCTCGCCTGCTTGGAGCACCAGGGTCACCGGGGCGCCCAGGGCCAGGAGGATCGGGGCCACGTTCATGATGAGCAGATGCTGGATGACGTGGATGTTGAAGACGCTGTCGTCGTACGAAGCCAGCCCGGATTGGACGGCGATCACGATGGTGAGGATGCCGGCCAGGAACGAGGTGGTGCGCCAGGGCGACCATCTCCGACCCCGCGCCGCCAGACGGCGAGCGAACACCACGTACCCGACGGCAAAGGCGATCTCGATGACCAGCGAGACGAAGCTCAGCCAGTCGGTCTGCCACGCCGTCAGCAGCGTGTGCAGGTGGACGACCGGGGAGATGGCGTCGGCGAAGATCATGACCGCGCCAGTATTCCAGGCCAACCCTGCTGCGGTCACGGCGGAGGGCGGCCACCCTCCATATGGTGCAGGTTTGCCGTCAGCTCACTTCGGCGGCGGCATTGGCCGCACACGAGGAGCACAGCCCGACCAGCGAGAAATGATGGGGGTCGATGGCGAAGCCGGTGTCCTTCAAGAGCCGGCGCCGGAGGGGGTCGAAGGTGCTGTCGGGGACCTCGATCACCGCGTCGCAGGTGTCGCAGACCAGGTGGTGGTGCACCTGACCGGCCAGGTGCCACCGGGAGGGCCCGTGCCCCAGGTGCACGTGGAAGGCGATGTCCAGCCGCTCGAGCAGCTCGAGCGTCCGATAGATGGTGGCCAGGTTGATATCGGGGTGAACAGCCCACACCGTTTCGGCCAGCTGCTCGACGGTGAGATGGTCGGAGCTCTGATCGAGCGCCTCGACCACGGCCCGACGATCGACGGTGACCCGTCCGCCGGAGTTGCGGATGACCTCGATCGCCTGATCGACCCGATCGGCTGGCATACCCCAAAGCGTAGCGGCGCGGGTGGCTCAGGGCCCGCGGCGCACCTGCCATATCCGGGCGCTGGCCGCATCGTGCTCGAAGGTCTGCTCCGTGGCCTGCAGGATGGCCGGATCGGTGCTGATCAGTCCCAGCTCCCTGTTCCGGGTCAGTGAGGCCACCGAGAGGTTCTCGGAGCCGAGGAAGACCCGCTTCCCGTCCACCCAGATCATCTTGGCGTGGATGTACACCGGGTGCTCCCCGTAGAGGACGCGGACCTGGGCCCCGGCCGAGGCCAGGGCATCGAAGTTCCGTACCCACGAGGACTGATAGGTCATCACGATTTCCACGTGGACACCCCGGCGCGCCGCAGCGGCCAAGGCCTCCACGGTGGTCGGATCGCTCAGCTCCTCGTTGTAGACCAGGACCGAGTGGCTGGCGGCCCCGATGAGGTGGGCGAGCGCCGCGGTGCTGCCCGGGCTCCACACCAGGTCCGCACCCGAGCCAGGTACTCCGGGATGACCACCGAAGTCAGCCGCGAATGTTTCCTCGATGGCGGCGACGTCGGCCCGGTCGGCATCCATGACGGCGAAGTCGCGGGTGGTGGCGTAGTACCGAGCCGTGAGGTTCAGCGTCATCACTGCGCAACGGGCTCCATCGACACAGATGGACTTGATGTGGAACGTGTTGTCGGCATCCGGGGCCCACCGCACGGCGACGCCGTGAGCGGACAGGTAGGTGAACGCGGCCTGGTTACGCGCCCGTTCCAGGCGCTGATCCAGGATGACCCGAACACGGACACCCCGAGCGGCATCGGCAGCCAGGATGGATTCGGCGCGGGTATCGGCGAGCTCGTACAGGGAGAGGTCCACCGAACGCCGGGCCGACCCCATGAAGGCGTCCAGGGGGCCCATGCCCGCGTCAGGCTCGACGATCACGGTGTCGGCCGGCCGGACGGCCGCCGACCGGCCGACATTGCGTGCCTGGAGCCCGGATGCGGATTGGGAGGGCAGTACGAGGGACAGCACAGTCGACAGGACGAGGATGGCGAGTAGGGCCATGGCCCCGATGACACAGCCTCCTCGTCTCACCAGCGCTCCCGGGTCGTCACGCTGGCATAAGGGGGCCTTGGCTTGGTGTCGGATCTGGTGAGGGGAATCCTAAAAGGATATGAAAACTCATGAAAGGATTCAAGACAAAACCCATCCAACTCGAACTTCTCCGGCGAAAGCCCAGCCGAAGGCCCAGCGTCGGCCGGCACCAGCGCGGACGTTAGCCTGCGACTTTGGAGCGAAAACCCGCCCCGATCGGACTGACCAGGAGGCTCGATGCCACTCGACGAAACCACCACGGCCGGCGAGGTGATGGCCGGTGTCGACCTGTCCGGGCGCACCGCCATCGTGACCGGGGCATCCAGCGGTATCGGGCTCGAGACGGCAGCCAACCTGGCCGCCGCCGGTGCCCGGGTGATCACCGGGGTGCGGAACGCGGAGAAAGGCAAAGCCACGGTGGCCACGTTGGCGGACAGGGTGGACGGGGCTGCGGTCGAGTTCGGGGTGATCGACCTGACGTCGTTCGCCAGCATCCGGACCTTCGCCGAGGAGTTCCTGGGCCGGAACGTGCCGCTGCACCTGTTGATCAACAATGCCGGCGTCATGAACACACCCTTCGAACACACGGTCGAGGGCTACGAGCTGCAGTTCGGCACCAACCATCTGGGTCACTTCCTCCTGACCAATCTGCTTGCCCCCGCCATCCTCGCTGGAGCCCCGGCTCGGGTGGTCAACCTGTCGTCGGGGGGCCATCGGAGCTCGGACATCCTCTGGGACGACCCCAACTTCGAGCACCATCCCTACGAGAAGATGACGGCCTATGGGCAGTCGAAGACGGCCAACGTCCTGTTCTCCGTGGAGGTCGACCGGAGGCTGGCCGATCGTGGGGTGCACGCCTATGCCGTGCACCCCGGACTCATCCACACCGAGCTCGGTCGTTACATGACCTCCGACGATTACGGCGCCATGGTGGCCCGTGTCAAGGCTTCCGGCCGGGTCATGCCGCCACCCAAGACGATCGAGGCCGGTGCGGCGACGTCGCTGTGGGCGGCGACCGCACCGGAGCTGGCCGACCGAGGCGGCCTGTATCTGGAGGACTGCCATGTGAGCGAGGCGCTCCCCTATGCCACCGACGCTGACGCGGCCAAACGCCTCTGGGCCCTCTCCGAGGAGTTCGTCGGGCAGACCTTTTCGCCCTGAGCCACCGCGCTCCGGAAGGTCCGGCCCCTGACCGGAACCCCGGCCCAACCCGCGGCCCAACCGGCCGCGACCCGATCCGCCCGACTACCCCGAACGAGGAGTGGCCGTACTGCGCTGGACCTCGCTGAACGGCTTGCCCCGATCAGGCGCCGGCTCCCGGGGCATGCCCAGTAGCCGCTCGCTGATCAGGTTCCGCTGCATCTCGACCGTCCCACCGCCGATGGACAGAGCCTGGCGGAAGACGTACTGATCGGCGGCGTGGGGGCTGGTGTCGTCGGCCTCCCAAGTCACGCCGTCGGGCCCGGCGATCTCCATGGCGGCGTCGGCTCGTCGGACGACGTTCACCCCGATGTTGAGGCGGAGCAGCGAACCGGCTACCGGCGGGAAGTGCCCGGTGTTGATGCCCTCGGTCACCCAGGCGATCAGTTGGCGGGAGACCACGTCGTCGGCATGCGACCGTCCCACCAGCTCTTGGACGGCCGGGTCGTCGCTGAGGCCGACCCGCCGGGCCAGGTCGGCCAAGTCCTGGTTGGGACCGCTGCGATCCGACGACGGTCGGGAGAAGGCATAGGGCGATCCGCCGCCCACCGTGTCGCGCTCGTGGAAGAGCAGCCGGTTGGCCACCGTCCAGCCGTCATTGGGCTCGCCCAGGATGCAGTCGGCCGGCACGTGCACGTCATCGAAGAATTCCTGGCAGAACTCCTCGGCGCCGTTCACCATCTTGATCTTGTTGATGGTGACGCCGGGGAGGGACAGATCGAGCAGGACCATGGAGAGCCCGCGGTGCTTGGGCACCGACCAGTCGGTGCGCACCAGGACCAGGCCCCAGTTGGAGCGCCACGCGCCCGAGCTCCAGATCTTGGAACCGTTCAGGACCCAGACCTCGCCGTCCCGCTCGGCCCGGGTGAGGGCGCCGGCCATGTCTGACCCTCCGCTGGGCTCGGACATCATCTGCACGAAGATCTCGTCGCCGCGCAACATGGCTGCGATGTGTTGTTTCTGGGCCGGTGTCCCGAACTCCAAGATGGGCGGGCCGATGATGCCCAGCCCGGGGTTGCCGATGTGGGTGGGGAGCTCGTAGTCGAGCGCCTCTTGCAGGAAGGCCCGGTGGTGGAAGCGGCTGAGCCCCGCTCCGCCCAGCTCGGTGGGGAAGCAGATGCCGTTGTAGCCGCCGCCGGCCAGCCGATGGATCAGGTCGCGCAGCCGCTCGGGGCCCTGGCTCTGCTCTGCGCCCGGGGGCTGTTCATCGAGGCGGGGCATATTGGCGGCCAGCCAGCTCTTGGCCCGGGCCCGGTACTCCTCGAGCTCATCAGGGGAGGGGACGTCATCGAGACCCATCGATCGACTCCTGTCAGGCCAGACCGACCAGCGAGGTCAGTCGCTGGCGGTGATTGCGGACGGTGCCGTACTGGCCACCGTTCAAGGTGACCCGGCGCAAATAGAGGTGGATGTCGTGGTCCCAGGTGATCCCGATGCCGCCGTGCATCTGGACGCAGTCCTGGACCAGCTCGCCGGCGTGCTCCCCGACGTAGGCCTTGGCCACGCTGACCAGCTCGGCGCCATCGCCGGTTCCCTGTGAGACCGCCGCAGCCGCCGCCGCGGTAGTGGCCCGGGATCCCTCGAGCCAGAGGGCCATGTCGGCAAAGCGATGCTTGAGCTCCTGATAGGAGGCGAGGGGACGGCCGAAGGAGAACCGGTCGAAGGCCCATTCGGTGGTGAATTCGAAGACCCGGCCTATGGCCCCCACCGTCTCGGCCAGCTGCAGGACCAGAGCCACCTGGAGCTGGTACTCGATGTCGGATGCGGCCGCACCCACCTCGCCGACGATCGACGCCGGCGCCGCCACCGCTCCGTCGAAGTGGACGGTGGCGAAGCGTCGGACCAGGTCGATGCCTTCCCGGGGGGCGACGTGGACCCCGGGCGTGCCTGCCGGCAGCAAGAACTGGGTCAGTCCCTGCTCGGCCCGGGCGGTGACCAGCAGCCAGTCCGCCTCAGCGCCTGACTCCACCGCCGTCTTGGTCCCGTTCAGGACGAAACCGTTATCGGTGGCGGTGGCCTCGAGCGTCAAGGCGTCGGCTCCCCAGGCTGGCCCGGGCTCGTCGAAGCACCACGCGGCGATGCCGCCTGCCAGCAGTTGGTCCAAGGCCTCACGGTGACCGTCGACCCGGGCCAAGGTGGCGGCGACAACGTTGACCGGCCCCAGCGGGCCGGGGGAGACCAGGCGGCCGCGCTCTTCGGCCACCAGGGTCAGGTCGGACAATCCTTGTCCCGACACACTGCCGCCGCCTCGGTCTTCGGGGACCAGCATGGAGGTCCACCCCAGCTCGGCCCCGTGCCGCCACCAGGCCGGGTCGAAGCCTGTGGGCTCATCGGCCAGCCGCCGAACTTCGGTGAGCGGGCACGTGTCTTCCAGGAAGCGCCGGGTGGTGTCGCGGAACAACACCTGATCGTCACTCAGCTGCGAGTCCAACGGGACACCCCTTCTCTCCCCGGACATCCCCGGTCCGGCCCTCTGTATGGCCCTCGCTTGGGCCGTCTCTGTGGCCAATAGTTCCCGCACAGACCGGTGCCGCTCCCAGCGCCGGTCCTGACTCCAGGCGCCACGAACGTAGTCCACCATGCCGAACATCGGCGAGCCCGGTTCCCCGACTACCGACCGGGGCTCGGCCCTCGGGAACCGGCCCTCGGGGATCGGGTGGCAGCGACTACCGTGACGGCTCGACGAAGGGGGTCGGACCGTGAGCGAACTGTTCTCCATTGCCGGCAAGACCGCGGTGATCACCGGTGGATCGAGAGGGATCGGCCGCATGATCGCCACCGGGTTCGTCGAGGCTGGAGCCCGTGTTTACATCACCTCGCGTAAGGCAGACGCCTGCGCCGAGACGGCGGCCGCTCTGAGTGAGGTGGGCGAGTGCATCGCCTTGCCCGCCGACCTGTCCCGGGAATCGGAGTGCCGCCGACTGGCCGATGCCCTGACCGAGCGCGAGCCCAGCATCCACATCCTGGTCAACAACGCCGGCGCCAACTGGTTTGCCCCCATTGCCACCCACGACGATGGCGCCTGGGACAAGGTGCTGGCCATCAACCTCAAGGGCGTCTTCCATCTCACCCGTTTCCTCTTGCCCCTGCTGGAGGCGGCGGCCACCGACGACGACCCGGCGCGGATCATCAACGTGGGTTCCATCTCGGGTCTGAAGCCCGACCGCTACGAGACCTATGCCTACGGAGCGTCCAAAGCCGGGGTGCACCTGCTCACCCGCCAACTGGCCCGGGATCTGGCGCCGCGCATCACGGTGAACGCCATCGCCCCTGGCCCATTCCCCACCGACATGATCTCGGGCGACTCCTTTGCCGACGACCTGCTGGACTCGACCGCCCTCAAACGGTGGGGTCGACAGGACGACGCTGCCGGGATGGCCATCTTCCTTGCCTCCCGGGCCGGGTCGTTCGTCACCGGCGCCGTCCTGGCCCTGGACGGGGGCATGCACTCGGTCGGCTCCTACTGACCCAGTTGGCTCCTACTAACCCAGGCCGGCACCGCTACAGCGTCTTGACCAGGGATATCATTGGCATAGCCCACTTACTACCTGCCAACCGACCGTTAGAAGTATCGTTGGCAGTCGAGAGCTGACGGCCGGTCCACCGCCACAGCAGAGCCACAGCAGAGCCACAGCAGCGGCCACAGCAAAGACACAGCACGCCCACAGCAAAGACCGACCACAGCACCGACAACAAAGACCGACCACAGCACCGACAACAAAGACAGCAAAGGAGGAGCCCCCGTGGATCTCCCGTACCGGATGTACGACGCCGACAATCACCTGTACGAGACGAGGGAGGCCTTCACCCGCCACCTGCCCGACCATCGCCGCCGGGACCTGTACTGGGTCACCGACCAGCGGGGCCACCAGCACATCATGATGGGCGGCCACGTCTGGGACTACGTGCCCAACCCCACCTTCGACCCCATCTCGGTGGCGGGAGCCCTCACCGACATGTTCTCGGGCGAGAAGTCCAAGGCCGACGTCATCACCGATGGCTACAAGGTGGTCGAGCCCTTGGAGCTGCACCCCGAGTACCAGGAGCGGGACAAGCGCCTCGCCCTGCTCGACGTGCAGAACATCGAAGGTTGCCTGCTGTTCCCCACGCTGGCCTCCGGTATCGAGGAACGGGTCCGCGACGACATCCCGCTGCTCACTGACATCCTCTGGGCTTTCAACCGCTGGCTAGAAGAGGCGTGGACCTTCAACTCCAACGATCGGATGTACGCCGCGCCCATTTTCTCCCTGGCCGACCTGGACGAGGCGATGGCCATGCTGGACTGGGCCATCGAGCGGGGCTGTCGGGTGATCGACCTGCGGTCCGCCCCCGTCCTGACCGCCACCGGGTTCACCTCGCCGGGCAAGCCCGAGTTCGACCGGTTCTGGGCCAGGTGCGAAGAGGCCGACGTGCTGGTCGGCGTGCACGCCGGCCCGGTGAGCTACACCAAGTACACCGGGGATTGGACGGGCAACTTCGAGTACCACGCCTTCACCCGCTCGGCCTTCGAGCACATCGCTCTCCACGGCCGGGCCGTCTCGGACTTCTTCACCGCCATGGTCTGCGACGGGGCCCTGGCCCGGCACCCCAAGCTGAAGGTGGTGTCGGTCGAGAACGGCGGGGACTGGATCCCCTCCCTGGTCGACAAGATGAAGATCTACTACCACCGCTATCCCGGGTCGTTCCCCGAGGATCCCATCGAGGCCTTCGAGCGGAGCGTGTGGGTCAGCCCGTTCTGGGAGGACGACATCACCCACATCTCCCAGTACCTGCCGGTCGAGCGCATCCTGGCCGGTTCGGACTACCCCCACGCCGAGGGCCTGTCGGAGCCGACCGACTTCGTGAAGGCCCTGTCGGACTTCAACCAGGCCGATACCCGGCTCGTCATGCGCGACAACCTGCGCGGGCTGCTCGCTCGAGGGTGAGGTCGACCCGTTCTTGGACCTGTCGGCTCCTCACTCCCGTCCTCCCGCGTCTCTCTGTCGGGGGAACGACGGTGACCGTCCCGTGACCCTGGAGCGGTTCGCCACCGAGCTCGACTACCCGGAGTGCCCCCGGTGGCATGACGGCTCGCTCTGGCTCTCGGAGATGTGGTCGCAGGCCGTCGTCCGCTTCGACGCTGCCGGCCGACGAGTGGTGGTCCATCAATTCACCGACGAGCAGCCCGGCGGGTTGGGCTGGCTGCCTACCGGCGAGCTGGTGGTGGTGGGGATGCAGTCCCGGATCCTCCACCGGCTGACCGACGATCGGTCCGGTTCGGGCGTCCATGCCGACCTCAGCCCGGTCTCGCCCTGGACACTGAACGACATGGTTATCGGGAAGACGGGTGACGCCTATGTCTCCCAGGTGGGCTTCGACCTCGCCGATGGCACCAGCCGTCCCGGGCCCTCGCCTTTGATCCGGGTCGACCCCGGTGGGGCGGTGTCGGTGGCCGCTGAGGGTCTGGTCGTTCCCAATGGCATGGCCTTGAGCGCCGGGGGCGAGACGCTGGTGGTGGCCGAGACCTTTGCCGGCCGTTTGACCGCGTTCACCGTGGACTCCGACGGGTCGCTCGGC
>DASZLD010000160.1:0-15095 GCA_035552655.1 Acidimicrobiales bacterium | reverse complement strand
GGCTCGTGACCAGCGCTGCACACTGAGCCTGGCCACCGAGGAGTTCGACCTCATCCTCGAGGGCAGGGCGGCCAAGGTGACCGACCTGTCGACCGTGACGGCCATGGCGGCGCGGTGGAACGAAGCCGGCTGGCCTGCCCGGGTCGACGAGAGCGGCCAGGCCCTCACCGCCGAGTTCAGCGCTCCGTCCGCCGGCTCCCCGCCCTGGACGGTGTACCGCATCGCTCCCGATCGGGCCACGGCGCTCCAGACGGTCGAACCGGGCGGCGCCACCCGATGGGACTTCACGGGGCGGTAACCACCGCGAGGGATGGTGCGTCGCCCGGGTGGCCGGAAGGGGACCGTTCCGAGGCCTTAGGCTTGTGGAGAGGCGACAACGAGTGAGGTGGAGTGCCATGCCCGTCGAACATCTTCCTGCCGACACCGCCCCTGAGGTGGTAGCTGAGATCGTCAAGGAGAAAGGCGCCGTCATCGTCGATGGGGTGGCGGCCCCTGACCTGTTGGACAGCATCGAAGGCGAGCTCAGACCGTATCTCGAGGCCACACCGCTGGGACCGGATGATTTCAGCGGGGTCCTCACCCGGCGCACCGGCTCCCTGATCGCCCGTTCTCCCTCTGCCCGCCAGCTGGTCATGCACCCGCTAGCCGTGGGGACCACGAGCAACCTCCTTGCTCATGCCACCAACTTCCAGCTGCACCTCACCCAGGCCATTGCCATCGGACCCGGTCAGCCGGCCCAGCCCATCCATAAGGACCGCTGGGCATTCGACTTCTTCCCCTTCCCCACCGGCTACGAGGTCCAGTGCAACACGATCTGGGCTCTGACCGAGTTCACCGAGGAGAACGGGGCCACCCGGATCGTTCTGGGTAGCAATACCGCCGACGACTCACAGCCATTTACCCAGGACGACACCGAGCCAGCCGAGATGGAGCGGGGCTCGGTCCTGTTCTACTCGGGCAGCGTGAACCACGGCGGAGGGGCCAATCGGACCGACCAGGTCCGTGTCGGCCTCAACATCACCTACAACCTGGCCTGGCTCCGCCAGGAGGAAAACCAATACCTGGCCACGCCAACCGAGCTGGCCCAGACACTGCCGGTCGAGCTCCTGCGGCTCATGGGCTACAGCCGTGGCGCCTACGCCCTCGGCTACGTCGACGACCTGCGCGACCCGATCGAAGCCATTCTCCCCGGGTTCGGGGACGTCGGGTTCGCGGTAACCAACAAGACCTGAGATCAGCGGGACTTGCCGTCCGCCGCCGTTCGAGTCGGCCGTCTAGAACACGCCGATTCCCGCGGCTTCGTTGCGCTTCTTCCACTCGGCACGGGGCATGCGGGTCACGTCGACGTCCGTGGCCCGGGAGCGGAGGGCGCCGACGGTGGCGTCGTCCCTCGCCGTGTGCTTGAACGGGTCCCAGTCGAAGAACCGGCAGGCGTTCTCCCAGGTCATCTTGTCGATCTCGTCGTCGGCGCAGCCGGCGTCCTGGAGCTCCTTCCAGGCGAACTCGGGGGACTCCGGCCACGTGGTGTCGGTGTGGGGGTAATCGCACTCCCAGGCGATGATGTCGAGGCCGATCCGGTCCCGCAGCAGCAGACCGGAGGGGTCGGTGATGTAGCAGGCCAGGAAATGCTCGCGGAAGACCTCCGACGGGAGCTTGCCGCCGAAGTCGTCGGTCCCGTGCAACCACTCCTGGTTCTGGAAATGGCGGTCGATGCGGTCGAGGTAGAAGGGTATCCAGCCGATGCCGCCCTCCGAGAGGGCCACCTTCAGGTCGGGGAACTTCCGCAGCGTCGGCCCGAACAGGAGGTCCTGGGCGGTGATGGCGCTGATCTGACAGGCCAGCACCATGAGATGATCGACCGGCGCCTCCACCGGCTTCTGGATGACATCGAAGCCGGCACCGATGTGCAAAGACAGGACCATGTTCTCCTCGATGATGGCCTGGAACATCGGGTCCCAGTGGCCGGAGAGGAAGCTCGGGAACCCCTGGACGTGCGGGGTCTCAAGGAAGCTGATCGACCGACAGCCCTTGGTACCGAGCCGGTGGACCTCTTCGACGGCGAGGTCGATGTCCCACATCGGCACGATGCCCAGCGAGATGAACCGGTCGGGGTACGAGCCGGCCCACTCGTCGACGGCCCAGTCGTTGTAGGCCCGCAGCATGACCAGGGCGATCTCTTTGTCCTTGGCCTCGGTAAAGGTGCGGGCGTTGAAGCCGGCCATGGTCGGGAAGTTCATGGAGGCAAGGACGCCGTTGGCGTTCATGTCGGCGACGCGGGCGTGCACATCAAAGCATCCGGGCCGCAGCTCGGAGTAGGAGCCGGGGTTGAACCCCCACTCCGTCTTGGGCCAGCCCACGGTGGCGGCCATGCCGAACGGGGTGGAGGCGGCCTCGCCCTGGAAATGCCACTCGTCGATCCCCTCGGCATTGCGAACGACCTTGGGGACGAGGTCCTTCCACTTGGCCGGCACATGGTTCTCGTACATGTCCGGTGGCTCGATCATGTGGTCGTCGATGCTGACCAGGATCATGTCATCCATCTGCATCTGTGCTTCCTCCGTTACGTTGCCCAGGTCAGGGCAGGTTTGCCGATCTCACTCACTGGCACCATTATCTCAGTCAGAAAAGGGACCGGGAGGCCGGCACGGTGCATGGACCCCCATCGTCGAACGCTCCGTGCTCAAACCCCCTCGAGCTCCACCCGATCCCAGAAGGCCTTCCACGAGGGGTAGGCCTCGGGCAGTTGGTAACTTCGCAACGTGTTGCGCCCACCCTCGTTGCCAGCCCCGTGGCTGGGCCGGGTGAGCCAGTCGGTGATGTAGAGACGGTGGAACTTGCGCCGCTCGAAGTACCACTCGCCATCCACCCGGAGGTAGGTGTCCCAGTACTGGAGCATTCCCTGGGCCCACTCGCCCCGGTCGGGGTACTCGAGCTCGTCGTGGCAGTACACGATCCCGTGGGCGTGGTCAGCGTCGTCGAAGTCGACGACATGATTGCCGACGAAATGGCACGATGCCTTGGGCGTGCTCATGGTGGCCGTGTACCAACGCTTCAGGGCATCGCGGCCGAACTCGTCCTTGCCGACCCGGACATCGGGAACGAAGAGATCGACCATCATGTCCATGTCCCTCGAGTCGATGGCCACGCCGTAGCGGTGGGGCAGCTGACGGATCGCCGCCAGCGACTCCATGCGGTCGAGCCGCTCCTCGATGGTGGTCGGGGTCCAGGTTCCGAGTCGTGACATGTTCCGCGCTCCTCGCGTCGTGGCCTTGCTGCAGGTATGCACATCCTGGCACCAGCCGAACCGAGGGGCTAGACGGAGGGATCGAGGATAGAGAGAGATCCAGCTCGACCGAGCTTCACTCTCGGTCCCCGACTACTTGGTGCTGTACATGCTCCAGCTTCTGCGGATTGGTTACCGAGCGGACACCGATGACTCGTCCGCCCAGGATGTCGAGTACCAGCGTGGCCACTACCTTGTCGTCATCGACCATGATCATGGCCGGCTGGCCGTTGAGCATGACCTCTTGCGGGCTGCCCGACAGCTTCTTGGCCACGTTGATCAAGAAGCGTGAGCTGCGATGGCGACCGACCACAGGCCGCATGGCTGCCCGAACCACGCCGCCGCCATCGGTCCAAACGACGACATCTTCAGCCAACATCTCATTGAGGCCCTCCAGGTCCCCGGTGGCACAGGCCAGGACGAACCGACGGGTGAGCTCCCGCCCGTGGCGCGCGTCGGCGTCGAATCGCTGGCGACGGTTCTCGATCCGGGAACGCGCTCGGGAGGCCAGTTGGCGGCAGCCGGCCGTGGTGCGGCCCATGGTGTCGGCAACCTCGTCGAACTGGTACCCGAAGACGTCATGCAGGAGATAGGCCGCCCGCTCGGGCGGCGTGAGCTCTTCGAGCAGGACCAGAAAGGCCAGCGACAAGGTGTCGGCTTGTTCCACTGCCGAAGTGTCATCCATCACGATGGGCTCAGGGAGCCACGGCCCGGTATAGGCAGCCCGCTGTACCCGGGCCGAGCCCAGCTGATCGATGCAGAGTCGGGTCACGATGGTTACGAGAAAGGCCCGGACTGATTCAATGGCCTGCAGATCACGCTGGAGCCACCGAAGGCAGGCCTCTTGAACCATGTCTTCGGCATCGGCGGCGCTACCCAGCATTCGGTAGGCGATCCCGAAGAGAAGCGGGCGCCACTCTTCGAAGGCAATTACATCGTCAGGTGACGGTGATCGTCCCGGCACCATCCTCCTTCCAGCTCATAGGGATCGCACACTGGTCGGCAAAACCTTGACTGTGCAGGCCTAGGCCCGCATTGAACCGGGAGCGGAAGTTCTCCAGTGCCACCCATCCGGCCAGCTCCACGATCTCCGCGTCACTGAAATTGTCATGCAGCCGTGCGGCCAGGTCGTCGGTCACCTCGGCAGGCACCACGGTGGCCTGCTCGGCATACTCGAGGACGACGCGTTCGCGCTCGTCGTAGAGCTTGCTCTCACGCCAGCGACCTACGTTCCGGACCTTCTCGGGGTCGATCCCCGCATTCATGCCCTCGAAGTACCCGAAGTCCGTGCACCACGAGCATCCGATGAGCATTCCCGTCTGCTGGATGGCCAACCAGCGCATGGTGGGATCGAGCTTCTTCCAGCCCTTTTCCACCGCGGTCTCGAGCAGACCCATGGCCACCAGCACCCCGGAGTGGTGTGAGGCAGCCTGCGCTGGTTCGACCACCTGGCCAAACCTCCGTTTGGCAAAGCTCCGGGCCAACCTGGGGACAATTCCTCTTGGTTCTGTGTCTAGGGGTACATGGGCCATGTGAACCACCACCTTTCACCTATTGAGACGACTCTGGCCCTCGGAACGTGACAGCCGTGCCTGACTGGCGTCAATATCCTCCGATCTCGGGCTCGACCTGCATCACCACTGCCGTCTCCACCTACCTGGTCAACCCGTCCGATCCACCACAAAACGGGCTGGTGTGCTCGGACTGATTGTTCTGCTCACGTGTCCGCCCTGGCCGCCTACGGTGGGCCGAGGGACCATGCACACGATAGGAGTGGCCACGGATGTGTACTCGAGTGCTCTACGTCGGACAGGACAACCTGGTGATCACCGGCCGATCGATGGACTGGATGGTCCCGACGGGGTCGAATATCTGGGCGTTGCCCGCCGGCCTGACCAGGGACGGGGCTGCAGCCCAGAACTCTTTTTCGTGGACATCGGCTCACGGCAGCGTCGTCTCGACGATGTACGACGGCGTCACCGTCGATGGCGTCAACGAAGCCGGCCTCGGAGCTCATGCCCTCTACCTCTCTGCCGCGGAGTATCCGAAGAGAGACCCCGCCGTTCCGGGACTGAGCGTCGCCGCCTGGACCCAGTACGCCCTCGACATGTTCTCGTCTGTCGCCGAGGCGGTCGAAGGACTGACGAATCCCACCTTCGGACTCGTGAGCCCGGTTCTTCCCGGAGGCCATGCGGCCACGGGACATCTGGCCCTTTCCGATTCGACCGGGGACTCGGCGATCTTCGAGTACCTCGCCGGTGAGCTGGTCGTACACCACGGAGCCGAGTTCGCGGTCATGACCAACGACCCGACGTACGATCAGCAGCTCGCCTTGTGCGCCTACTGGGACCAAGTTGGTGGCAACGCCATGTTGCCCGGCACCGAGCGACCGGCAGACCGCTTCGTGCGGTCTCACTACTACCTCAACGGTTCGACGTTCAGCGGGGATGCCACCCGCGGGTTGGCCGAGGTCTTCGCCATCGTCCGCAACGCCTCGGTGCCCATGATCCAATCGACTCCCGAGAAGCCCAATGTGGCGCCGACCCTCTGGCGTACGGCCATTGACCATCGGTCGTTGACCTACTACTGGGAAGGGACGAACCAGCCCAACGTGTTCTGGGCCGAACTGGCGAACCTCGATCTCTCGCCGGGCGCGCCGGTCAGGCGCCTGGAGGCCGAAGATGGCCCGACCCGGGCCGGTGAGGTCTCGGATGATTTTGCCGAAGCGGAGCTCTTTACCTATCTGTCCGAGGTTTCCTGACAACTCGCCGACGCCAAAGCTCGGAACAAAGTCGCCGCGCAGCCGAACATCGGTGGTTGAGCTTCCACCCAACAACCGTTGGGCGAGATTCGCTCATAATCCGATGCGTGGTCGCAGTTCTTTGCGGTAGAAGTCATAAAAGCCCCTCTGGTCTTGACCGATCTGA
This sequence comes from Acidimicrobiales bacterium, assembly GCA_035552655.1. Taxonomy (GTDB): domain Bacteria; phylum Actinomycetota; class Acidimicrobiia; order Acidimicrobiales; family RAAP-2; genus DASXMT01. Next base: position 8,885 of record DASZLD010000160.1, on the reverse strand, counting down.
TTGACATACACCTCGTCAAACCCCGCATCGAGGTACGCCGAGATCGCCGCCGCATGCCGCTCCGGATCAGGCCCACACGTCACCTTCTCTGCCACCATGTCTTGGGTAACCAGTGAGGCTCCCTCTTGGAAATGCTTGGGTACGGAAAGCTCCTGGTTCAGCTGACCTGGCAACAGCTCGGTCGCCCACAGTTCGTGGGCAACCTTGCGGGCTTGAGCCTCGTCGTCGCCCCAGCAGACCTTGACGGCACCGATGACTCGCCCCGCTCCGCCCTGCTCTCGATAGCTCCGCACCATGTCGCCATCGGGCTGAGTGGTGACCAAACCGTCGCCGATCCGTGCGGCCAGGCCGAGTGAGTCGGGGCCGAACGCCGAAACGGCTACCGGAGGCGGCGAATCGGGCACGGAGTAGAGCCGGGCGTTCTCAACCGTGTAGAACCGGCCGTGGTGGGTAACCATCTTCCCGCTCCACAAGCGGCGTATGATCTCGATGGCCTCCTCGAGCATTTCGAGTCGGGTCGAGACCGCGGGCCACCGCTGGCCGAGAATGTGCTCGTTCAGCGCCTCGCCAGAGCCAACGCCGAGCACGAAACGGCCTTCTGCCATGACCTGGGACGTGGCCGCAGCCTGGGCGATGATCGCAGGATGAAGCCGGAACGTCGGGCACGTGACGCCAGTGGTGATCTTGTGCCTGGTTGTCGTGGCGATGCCTCCGATGACGCTCCAGACGAATGGGCTCTGTCCCTGGCTCTCGACCCAGGGATGGAAGTGATCGGAGATGAACACGGACGAGAATCCGGCTTCTTCACCTATCTGTGCCTGATCGACAAGGTCGCGGGGACCGTGTTCCTCGCTCGACAAAAATAGACCAACCTCAGACATCTCGGTCCTCCTTCCGAGTGGCGAACATGGATGTCCGGTACCCACTTGGTCAGAAATCGAAGCGTCGCAAATCACGGCAGATTGGACGAGACGCTGAGCAGCTCCACCGAGCCCCCGGACATCTGCGGTTTCACGACGGGCGCAGTGGGGGAAGGCTATGGCATGACCATCGAATTGCCCGAACGATCCCAATCGGTTGGACCAACGCCGGGGGTCGAGCCGCGGGTAAAGCTGCGCCTCCGACCACTGATGCACGAACTCATGGACTGCCAGTTGGTGGAACGATTCGCCCCCGGAGTGTGGATGTTGAAAGGGGACGTGCAAGGGCTCCTCGAGGACGAATACCGTGGCGCACACGAAAGTCGCGGGAACCGTATCTTTATCGGACTGAGGTGTGAGCTCTGTGGCGTACGAGCGATCACGTCTCTCGTCGACGGCCGGCGCACCTGCTCTGCCTGCACCCAGGTTTCGGGATGAAGGCTCCCGGTCAGTCGCGGTGGAAAGGTAGTCGCAATGACCTAGCTTCCACAGAGCTAGGTCAGGGCTTGTGGCCGAGCGCCTTGGCCAGCTCGGCCCGCCCCATCTTGGACCGGCCGGCGACGTTTCGCCGCTGCGCCTCTTGGTAGAGCTCCTGGCGAGACTTCGGCGTTGAGCCGCCCGACCGCTTTCGCTCGGCTATCGCTGCACCCTGTTTGCCCAACGCGGTACGGGTCTTTTTCGGCATCGAGGCTATTGACTTCTTCGCTTTGGCCGTCTTGGCCGCTTTCTTCACGTTTCGCCGGGCGGCTACTCGTTGCTTTTCGGTCGCCATGTCGTCCTCCTCGTCTTCATATGCCGTGTGCGTTGCGCTTACTCCGCGCCAGGCGGCGGAAAATCGCATACTTCTCCCCGGCCCCGACAGCCCCCACTGATCGGGCATGGTCAGTGGGGGCTGGTCGCGTTCCGGTACTGGGCGCGTCGGGCCGTCATGCTCACCAGATCGTCAGGCGGCACTCATTTCGGGCTTGATCAGCACCTTGGTATAGCCATCGGTTCGCTGGTCGAACTTCTCATATGCCTCAGGGGCATCTTCGATGGCGATCCGGTGGCTGACGATGAAGCTCGGTTTCGCCAACCCGGCGATGATCAGGTCTCGGAGATAGGCGTTGTAACGCTTTACTGGCGCCTGTCCCATCTCGATGGAGATCCCTTTGTTCCAGGCTTCACCCAAGGCCACGCTAAAGCGGCCGTGCTTGGCATCATCACTGACACCGCCAGGATCTTCGGGGAAGTAGACCCCGATCAGGCTCACGTGCCCGGTTGGGTTCGTGACGGCAATCACGTCGTCGAGCACTTGGGACGGGTCTTGACGCTCCCCTACTGCATCGTGTGCCCAGGCCTCGTAGCCAATGGCGTCGATGCCACACATCACGCCTGGCATCTTCTCGCCAGCATCGGGATGGAGGCCCTGAACCTGGTCTCGGTGAGGCTTGCGGAGGTCCAGTATCTGCTCGACCGGGTCACCGCGGGAGAAGTCGACGGCAATCGCTCCTTCTACATTGTCGACCAAGGCCAATCGCTCAGGAACAGCGTCGACCACATAGATCTCCGAGGCTCCACGTATCCGGGCACTGAGTGCGGCAAGGAGCCCTACCGGACCGGCCCCAAAAATGGCCACGGTGTCCCCGGCTCGCACTCGTGCTTGCTCGGTGGCGTGCCAAGCGGTCGGAAAGATGTCGGCCAGCAACACGAAGTCATCTTCGAACTCGTCGCCAGGCGTCCCGGGAAGCTTCAGGCAGTTGAAGTCTCCATAGGGGACACGAACGAAGTCGGCTTGTCCCCCTCGGTGTGGACCCATGCCGCTGTACCCAAACCCGCCTCCATGAGCCGACGGATTGACGGTCAGACAGGCGTTGGTAAACCCCCGGGAGCAGTTGAAACAGAAGCCGCACCCTATGTTGAAGGGCAGCACCACCCGATCGCCGACTTTCAGGGTCCGTACTGCAGATCCCGTTTCGGCGATGGTTCCCATGTTCTCGTGTCCGAACACCATGCCCGGCTCACCTGGAGCCCGACCCTCGTACATGTGAAGGTCGCTCCCGCAAATGGCTGCGGTAGTGAGCTTGACCACGACGTCGGTCGTCTCATCCAGCTTTGCTTCTTCTACCTGTTCGACCGCAACGTTATGCGGACCCTTCCACACGACTGCACGCATTTTTCTCTCCGATCTGTGGGTCTTCACCGGGCATACCCCGCTGCCTCGCCGGTGAACCACGTCCGACTTGTCGGCAGCTTCTCAATGCCATGCATCGGGGTCTTCGACGAGTCTCCGGACTCTCGCCCAGATGCCGGAGCCGACGACTGATGCCGCCGCTTACGCCGAAACATTCAGGTCCCAAGGCGATGAAGCCTCCCAATCACCGAAGTCTCGAGGAGTCGTGTCGATGATTATGAAAGCCGCCACCGTACGAATCCCAAAAGGCAAAAGACCACAAGACACCGAGGGCACCCAACACCATCAAGCCCAGCCCAACTGCCTGTACGGCGTGAGCCGAAGCGATGAGGCGCACGGAGATCCCGGCGACGACCAGTACTGCGCTAATCACCAATCCCATGCTGGATCGATACCCCATGCCCCATGATCTTCTAACGAATCACCCGAAGTCAGGGGCTGAACCTGGGGATCCTTGTCCGGTACTCCTCAGTCACAGGGTCAGCTTGTCGAGCCCTGATCTGCTCGAAAGCCGACCACCACTGTAAGGTCCTCCACGAACTGGGCCAGCTGGCTCTGGCGCTCCGACTGGTCGGTAGTCCGCAAGATCGACGAGGGATGCACGGTCGCCACGGTGGGCGTATCCCGAGGCCCGTCCATGATCTGGCCTCGCTGCCTGGTCACCCGGAACTCGGCACCCAACAGGGCCTGTGCTGCAGTTGCGCCCAGGCACACCACGATCTCGGGGTGCACGGCGTCGATTTCGGCCAGGAGCCATGGCTTACAGGCGGCCACTTCGCGAGCTCCTGGCTTCTTGTGCAGTCGCACCTTGCCCCGCCGCTCCCACTTGAAGTGCTTCACCGCATTGGTCACGTACAAGCTGCCGCGATCGAGCCCGGCCTCGGCCAGAGCTTGGTCGAGGAGCGCTCCGGCCGGGCCGACGAACGGCTTCCCCTCGATGTCCTCTCGGTCGCCTGGTTGCTCGCCCACCAACATGACCGCGGCGTGGGCGTTGCCAGCACCGAACACCGTTTGGGTGGCGTGCTCGTACAAGTCACAGCCCTGGCACCCGTCGCCGGCTCGCCGCAGGGCTTCGAGGTCTCGTCGCTCAGCGGGAAGGAACTGATCGGCACCCATGGGTGGCTGTGTACCCCCGATCCTCCGGGGCCAATCGAGTTCGGCGCTCGACAGCCTTCACCCCGATGGCGACGGGCTCGACGCCCGATGGCGACCCCGATTCAAACCGTGTCTCAGTGGTACAACATGCTCATGGACCACAACAGAGCTCCCCTGGTGGATGCGCTGGCCGAATACCACGAGCTCGACCGGTACGGCTTCACTCCGCCGGGCCACCGACAAGGGCGGGGCGTCGATGGGCGCACCATTGCCGCCTTGGGGGCCGACACGTTCCGCTCTGACGTATTGGCAACCGCCGGCCTCGACGACCGTTCGTCATCAAGAGGCTTTCTGAAGTGTGCCGAAGAGTTGATGGCAGACGCTGTTGGCGCTGACAACGCCTTCTTTTCCACGTGCGGAAGCTCGCTCTCGGTCAAAGCAGCCATGCTGGCTGTTGCTGGCGGCCGCGGCGATCTGCTCGTGAGCCGCGACGCGCACAAGTCCGTCGTGGCAGGGCTGATCTTTTCTGGCGTGCAGCCCAGATGGGTCCGTCCCCGATGGGACCCGGTGCTGCATCTGGCCCATCCTCCGTCACCCGAGGAGCTGGAGAAGTCCTGGACCCGCTATCCGGATGCGGCCGGAGCACTCGTCGTCAGTCCAACGCCCTATGGGACCTGCGCCGACATATCCAGCATGGCCGAGATCTGCCACAGGCGGGGTAAGCCTCTGATCGTGGATGAAGCTTGGGGCGCACATCTTCCCTTCCACGAGGATCTGCCTACATGGGCCATGGATGCCGGAGCCGACGTGTGCGTCGTCAGCGTGCACAAGATGGGTGCTGGGTTCGAGCAGGGTTCCGTGTTCCACCTCCAAGGCAACCTCATCGATTCGGCTCACTTATCCGCCTGTGCCGACCTGTTGATGACGACCAGCCCAAACGTATTGCTCTATTCGGCCATAGACGGTTGGCGTCGTCAGATGGTGCAACACGGCGACCGCCTTCTGAGCGATGCCCTGGTACTCGCGGGCGACCTGCGGGACCAGATCGAGGACCTTGCCGGACTCCATGTTCTGGAGGATGAACTGCTTGGACGAGAAGCCTCTCACGAGCTCGACCGGCTTCAGATCCTCATCTCCGTGGGCGCCCTCGGCATCAGTGGCTACCAGGCGGCCGATTGGCTGCGAGAACAGTGCCGGCTCGACGTGGGGCTCAGTGATCACGACCGGATCGAGGCGACCCTGTCTATGGCGGATGACCTGACTACCGTTCGCCGTCTTACCGACGGGCTCAAGCAGCTAATAGCGGGCGCTGCGTCCCTTCCCACTCCCAAGTCCGTTCAGCTACCCGATCCGACCGACCTCGAGCTCGATTCCGTCATGCATCCCCGGGACGCCTTCTTCGGCCCAACCAAGGACGTAGCGGCGCGGCGGTCGGTTGGCGAAATCTCGGCTGAACAGATCACTCCATACCCGCCAGGGATCCCAGCGATCGTCCCCGGTGAGCGCATCAATGCCGCCATCGTCGAGTACCTCCTCAGCGGTTTGGAAGCGGGCATGGTGCTTCCGGATCCGGCCAACAAAGAACTCGAGTCGATCCGCGTGGTCGCCTGACCGTACTGATCACGCCGTCAGCACCGAGGCCAACTGCCTCGGTGGGCTGCTCCCAACGCGATCCTCCGTGGCCGATCCACTTTGGCGCTTTCGCCGCCAACGCATCGACCGGGTCGTCGGACGCCGCCGGGCGATGGGCGGGTGCCGTTAACCAGCTAACTTCCAAAACCGACAGACTCTTTGCACTCCATGGTCGCTCACGGGCACTCCGATGAGAGGAGTTGACCGGTGCGGAAACGTGGTGATCATTCGGGGGGTCGGGCACATCGTGGTACCCAAATCTCCGTGTGCCCAGCAAGCGTTCTCGTCGTTTCTGGCAAATCCGAATGCTCTCAACACCAGTTGCGTCGCTGGTCTCCAACCCACGCCTTTCACCGCCGCATCGCCCACCTCGTTGGGGAAGGCAGAACTGGTGAGGCGCCAGGATCAGGCTGCGATCACTCCGGGCTTGGATTCGGAAGGATCCGAGACGCCTGAGGCGGACAATAACTGAGCCTTCGAGTGCGGGATAGACGGCACGTCATCAGTCAGTGAGTCGCTGAGCTGAGCCAACAGCCCTTGGGTCAACCGGGCGGCACCATCTCGATCGAATCCGTTTGGCAGCACGGTCATACTCCTTCTGGGCCTTGTTGTCAGCCTTGTCGTCGGCGCATGTCGGACATGACCTTTCTAGTTGTCGTTTGTTTCGTTGCAATGACGCCCGCATTACATCTGAGCGCCACGTCGGGGCCCGGTCCCACCCTTCCGTTGTGCACCTGGCCCTCACCCTGGACCTGGTCGTGGTCGACTGCCATCCGGTCGCCGTACGATGGCGCTGTGAACCACAGCTTGAAGATCGGCGGTTGGATTCCCACTCATCGTGGCCGTTGCGAATCGATAGATCGATGAGCGATCTGTATTTCGCACTCGGGTTAGTCATCGTGCTCCTGACATCGGCGAGCGTTCTGTTCACCATTGTCTTGCCTCGCCGGCCCCGCGGTTTCGAGCGTCTGACCACGGTCGTCAATCGAACCGTGCGGCTGGCCTTCATCGGGCTGTCCCGGCTGGCTCGAACCTACGAAGGCAAAGACGCCCTGCTGGCCCCGACCGCGCCCGTAGCTCTGGTGGGACAACTCCTGTTCTGGGCGATCTGTTACATCATCGGCTACGGGTTCATGCTCGATGGGGTCACCCACGATCTCGGCACCGCTTTCGTTCAGGCTGCCGGCGTGGTCTTCACCGTGGGGGCCATCGACCTCAGAGGTCCACCAAACCAAGCGGTGGACATCGCTGCCGGTGGTACCTGGGTTGTGGTCGTGGCCCTCCAGATCGCCTACCTTCCGGCGCTCTATGGCGCCTTCAACCGCCGCGAATCGCTGGTGGCCATGTTGGAGAGCCGAGCCGGACTTCCCGCCTGGGGCCCCGAGGTCCTGGCTCGCCATCAGCTCGTCGGCATCACCGACACCTTGCCCGACTTCTATGCGTCGTGGGAGGGGTGGGCTGCGGATTTGGTCGAGAGCCACACCACCTACCCGGTGATGTTGCTGTTCCGATCACCCGAGCCCTGGTTCTCATGGCTGATCGGGCTTCTCGCCGTCTTGGACGGGGCGGCGATGCATCTGGCCCTTGCCCCGAGCACCGCTTCGTCGCAGGCCCGCCTCTGTCTCCGTATGGGCTTCACCGCCCTCAACCGGATCGCCAGCGTGCTGGGTTGGCATGTGGATTCCGACCCTGATCCCGATTCCCCCATCGCCCTCACCTTCGAAGAGTTCGATCAAGCAGTGACGATGTTGCGCCACATCGGATTCCCGATGGAGCGAAGCGCCGAGGAGGCATGGACCGACTTTCGCGGGTGGCGGGTGAACTATGAATCGACGGCCTACCGACTGGCCGATCGTCTGATAGCTCCCCCCGCCCCATGGTCGGGGAGCCGCCGGCACTTGCGGTCGGGAGTAGTCGCACCCCGCCGCCCGCCCCAAGGCACTCCCCCAGTCCTCACCGATCACCGTCCACCGGTTGTGCTGTGACCGTCTGGAGTCCAAGACACGTTCTTAGCCTCCTCACATGACTTTCTTATCCTCATTACAACACGCTCAGGCACAATGGAAACAAAGATCCTGCAGTATGACGGATGACCCCGTGGTTGAGAGTGAACGGCCATCGGGTTTACAACGTGGCTGAGGCCGACATCCGCAACTACAGGTGTACGGATGGAGAATTATTGTGAGCGTTATCGGTTACATCATCAGCCTCCTCGTCCTGGGTTTCGTCCTTGGCGGCTTGGGTCGGCTCATCGTCCCGGGACCGAACCGAATCGGGCTCTGGGCCACCTTCGGTGTCGGTCTCATCGGCGCTTTGGCTGGCGGTTTACTGGGCGGTCTGCTCGGACTGGGCGTCTTCAGCCTTGTGTTTGAGATCCTCATCTCGGCTGGGCTCGTTTACCTGGTCAGTGGCCGGTCGGGACGGCTTTCCTTGGGTGGGAGGCGCCAGCGATGACGGTGAGCACCAAGACGCTACTCACGGGGCCTGGCGTGCCTTTTCCATCCTTCGAAGCGGGGCAGGCGGTCACCGGGACGAGCTTTACCGGCAAGCTGGCACTGGTGCTCACGGCGCTGATCGGGGCCGTCCTCTTCGTGGGCGTCCTGGCTGTGATCAGCGCGGTATTTCTGGTTGCCGTTGTCGCCGCGCTCTGCGTGGTGGCCATCCGAGGAGCTTGGCAAGCCCTGACCCCACGCTCTAAAAGACACCGTGTCCACCGGGGAGGGTTTCTCCCTAGTGCCGTGATCGAGACGACGGCCAAGGCGATCCGGACCGCAGCGCCAAAGCCAAGGGTTTGAGCTGCAGGCCCAAGCAGGCACGACTGCTCGCGTCGGGTGGGACCGGGCACGCCAGCGCCTACGGTGCCATGCTTGAGACATGGCAACCCGGTCGCCCAAGGAGCGCAAGGCGAATGCCCTATCGAAGTTGGCGGCAGACAAGGCCAACGTGTGGGTGGCGTCCGCCTCGCCGAACGGTGCCGTCCACCTCGTGCCGGTGACCCACACCTGGGATGGAAGCCAGATCGTGCTCGCCACCGAGCCGCAGTCGCGGACTGCGACCAACATCAC
>DASZLD010000159.1:0-2404 GCA_035552655.1 Acidimicrobiales bacterium | reverse complement strand
ACGCCGGCCAGCTGACGGGCGGGGGACATCAATTGGGCGATGTAGGTGGAGAAGGCCAAGAAGGTGCCCAGGGTGATCTGGTGGTGGAGCACCATCCAGCCGCCGAGGGCCAGGATGGCGACCTGGCCGATGGTGGGGACGGCTTCGAGCAGGGGCTGGTATCGAGACTGGAGCCGGACGGCCCGCATCTGCGAGCCATAGAGGTTGGACGATGCGTCGGCGACCCGCTCCAGCTCCCGATGCTCCTGGCCGAAGGCCTTGACCACCCGCACGCCATTGACGTCCTCGTCCACGATCTGGGCCACGTCGCCCTCGCGTTGCTGCCCGTCCCAGGTGGCGGGAAAGACCCGCCACCGCATGCGATAGGAGATGAGCAGAAGGGCCGGGGCCACGATGACGCTCACGATGGCCAGCAGCGGCGACAGGTAGATCATCACGCCCAGCGAGAGCAGCATCAAGAGCACGTTGCCGCTCATGATGGGGAAGAAGCTGAGGAGGCCCTGCACAAGGGTGGAGTCGGAGTTGGCCCGAGCCACGAGTTGGCCCGTCGGCATCCGGTCCAGGTTGTCGAAGTCCATCGACTGGAGGTGGTCGTGCATGTCGTTGCGCATGTCGTACTGCACGGCGAGCGCCACCCGACCCCCTCGATATCGTCGGAGATAGGCACACCCGAATGCCGCAGCGGCCAGGACGATGAGGAGCACGAGCCACGGCCACAGCGCTGAAGTGTGCGTGAGGATCACCCCGTCGACGATCTGTCGTTCGACCAGGGGGACCAAGGTCAAACAGGCGCTGCCCAGCACCGCCCCACCCAGAGAGAGCACAACGTCGCGCCGATGTCGGAGCATGTAACCCCACAGCCGGCGGACCCATCGGGACGGCGGCGCCGGTGCCTCCGACGTCGGTGATTCTGGCGTCGGGGCTGGAGGAGTGGTGGCCGTCGTCCGCTGATCGGGCGTCATCGGCCCCCTTGGCTGTGACGTTGGGCCACGAGATCGTCGATGGCCGCGCCCATCCACACCAGGGACTCGAGGAGCTGTTTGCCATCGGGTGTCCGGTCGCCGAGCTCCGTGAGGCGCTCGGTCATCGCCGCCTCGACCCGTTTCAGGACCACTGCCCCCTCAGGGGTGAGACGGAGGACGGCGACACGCTGGTCGTCATCCCCTCGCGAACGGGCCAGGAGTCCCCGGTGGCACAACGCCTCGACCGATGCGCTCACCGTCGGCTTGCCGATGGCCAGCCGGGCCGCGATGCGCGAGGCCCGCTCGTCGCCCGAAGCGATGGCCGACAGTACTCGGTAGTGAGCGAGGTTGAGCTCGCCCGATGCTCGCTCCAGTAGACGCGAGGCCCGAGCCAGGGCCCGAACCGCCTCCACAGCTCGGGATGCATCGCCCGGGGGCAGCGGTTTGCTCAGGGCAGGAACGGCATCGGTCTGCGGGTTCACACAAACAGGATAGTGAATTGGTTCGTCTGTCGAACCACTTTTGGCAGAGCGGTCCGACCCGGATCAGGTCAGCGCCGCGCCCAGGCCCGGTGCCGTCAGGCCCAGCTCAGGTCCAGGTCAGGTCACCAGAGCTCGTCGAGGTAGGTATCAGTGCCGATGACGGTGGGAATGAACGGGGCGGCGAAGGTGACCCGTCCGGCACCGCCGGCGTCGATGTCGTCGCTGTACTGGCGGAACGCGTCCCAGCACTGATCGGGCTCCTCGGTGAGAAAGCACAACTGCAGGATCCGGTCCTCGTCTCCGCCCGTGGTACCGAGGGACATGGGAGACTCCCGGCGGTCGGCCGACCGGAACTGCTCGTTGAGGGTCCACGAGGCGATGGCGTCGGGGCCCTGGTGGGCCAGCAGCGGGGGAGCAGCCGTCCCCTCCAGCCAGGTCAGCAACTGCTCGGAGCCCACCCCGTCGGCCGGCTCGGTCACGATCACGGCCAAGCCGGCGTAGTCGTGGTCGAGCGCCAGCTCGATGGGCACACCGTTGTCATCCTTGTAGGCCACGCTCATGAAGTCGTAGTTCGCCGTGTGGGCATGCGTCCGCTCGTTGAAGCCCCTGCCGTTCTCGTAGAGCCAGAAGACGCTCGGGCCATCCCAGTCCTGCCCGGCATTCTCCATCCCCTGGTGGCGCCAGTAGATGGAGAGAAAGGACCCGGCGTCGTAGGGCTCGGCGAAAGGGGTCGTCTCGGGGAATCGGAGGTCCTTCAGGCGGCGGGGTGCCACCCACCGGCGTCCGGCAAACAGTCCCGGGAAGATGAGGCAACCGGCATAGAAGTGATCTCGCTCGTACCAGCGGTTGTAGGCCACCTCATAGCCATGGTGCGGATCCACCATGGTGAACAGCATGTTCCCGATCTTCACCGGATAGTCGTCCATCAGTCGCCCCTCCGTGCCGTTCGTTGTGCTCGTG
>DASZLD010000158.1:0-9161 GCA_035552655.1 Acidimicrobiales bacterium | reverse complement strand
GGGTGGTCGATTGACGATCCATCTCCTCGTCGAGCAGACGGGCCACTTCCGGGTCGTCACCGAGCCAATCATCGAACGGTGTGGCGGCATAGGTGGGGCTCATGGGGTCGGGCGCTACCTTTCAGTCGGGCGGCTGACTTGGTACTGGGTGACCTTGTCCTTCGTACTGCGTGATCTCGTCGATCCGGCGCTGGTGACGCCCTCCGGCATAGGCGGTGCCGAGGAAGGTGTCGAGAGCCTCGGTGGCCACGATGATCCCGGTGGTGCGGCCCCCGAAGCAGACCACATTGGCGTCATTGTGCTCGCGGGCTAGACCGGCGGTGGTCACATCGTGCACCAGCGCGGCCCGGATGCCGGGGACCTTGTTGGCGGCGATGCTGATGCCGATTCCCGTGCCACAGACGCACAGGCCCAGCTCAACCTGTCGGCTGACCACGGCTTGACCGACGGCCTCGCCGAATTTCGGGTAGTCGACCGAGACGTCCGGCGAGTTGGTGCCCAGGTCAACGACCTCATGGCCACCATCGGCCAGGTGCTTCGCCAACTCTGCCTTCAGGTCGTAGCCGGCATGGTCCGAGCCAACTGCGATGCGCATCCCCGCAGTCTACCGAGGGGTTCCGGTGCTGTTCAGCCTGTTTCGGAGGCCAGTTTTCAGGGGCCCAGACCCCAGTTTTACAGGGGCGGAACCTCCGCTGGTCCTCGGCCGGGAGGGCCAGTTTTTGGGAGACTAGGGCACCAAGACCCCGGTTTTCGCGGCCGCACCCGGTGCTCCTCGGGCGACAGTCGTCGATGGGACGGTGCTCTCACCACTCTGGCCCGGCCGCTATGCCACAGAGAGTGGTCGGTCGACAGCGCGATAAGCATGTCCCGCTACGCTCGGGGACCTCATGTCGTCCCTTGATCCTCGAACCCCCGTCATCGTCGGGGTGGGCCAGGTCACCAACCGCCCCGACCCCGATCCGGACGCCGAGCTGGTCGGGCGTCCGGAACCGGTCGAGTTGATGGTCACGGCGCTCTTGCAGGCCGTCGAGGACTGCGACGAGTCCGGGCCCGGTGGGACTTCCCCCGCGGGTTGTGCCCTTCTCAGGCGTACGGACTCGATCCGGGTGATCCCTCCGTTCAACTGGGACTACCGCGACCCGGCCAGCCTGGTGGCCAAACGACTTTCGATCGAGCCCAAGGAACTGGCCCTGACCACCAACGGTGGGAACAATCCGCAACTCACCGTCAACCAGACGGCGTTGGCCATCGGCCGGGGCCAGCTCGATAGTGCGCTGATCGTCGGGGCCGACTGCGGTTACACCGCGGCGGCAGTACGCACCCATCCTGATCGACCCGTGCTCGGCTGGACCGTCGAACCACCCGGTGGCGACCAACCGATGGTCATCGGCACCGCTCGCCGCGGCACCACCGACGCCGAGGAAGCCAGCGGGATCGGCGTGCCCGGTCACGTGTTCCCGCTGTTCGAAAACGCACTCCGAGCCGAGGCCGGTCGGTCGCTGGCCGAGCACGATGAGCTCATGGGCCGCCTGTGGTCTCGATTCTCCCAGGTGGCCGCCGGTCATCCCAACGCCTGGATCACCGATTCGTGCTCGGGCGAGGACATCATCTCGATCAGCGAGAGCAACCGGATGGTCTCGTTCCCCTATCCCAAGCTGCTCACCGGGAACACCCGGGTCGACCAAGGGGCGGCGCTGATCATGTGCTCAGCCGCGGCGGCCGAGGCGGCGGGCGTTCCCCGTGACCGATGGGTGTTCCCCCTGGCCGGCGCGGATGCCATCGACCACTGGTATCTCTCCCATCGAGCCGACTTCCACTCCTCGCCCGCTGCTCGCCTCGCCGGCCGTTCGGCGATGGCCCTGGCCGGCACCGACACCGACAGCATCGGTCACCTCGATCTCTACTCGTACTTCCCCGCCGCCGTCGAGGTCGTCGCCCATGAGTTGGGCGTCGCCATCGACGACGAGGCCCGGCCCCTGACCGTCACCGGTGGGCAGACCTTCTTCGGGACCCCCGGAAGCAACTACGGCACCCATGCCATCGCCACCATGGTGGGTGCGCTCCGGCAGGACTCCGGTTCGCTGGGCATGGTCACCAACATCGGGTTGAACATGACCATGCACTCCCTCGGCATCTACGGAACCGAGCCCGGGGCGCCGACACCCGACCCCGGCGTCGTCCCCGAGAACACCGCTGTCGAAGAAGCCGCCGGTTTCCGCTGGGCCGATCCCCAGCCGGCGGTGGACGCACTGCCCCAGTGCTCGCCTGACGCCGACGCTGCCGGCGAGGTCACCGTGGAGACCTACACCGTCACCTATGACCGGGACGGCGCTCCTGACCGCGCCATCGTGGCGTGCAAGACGCCCGAGGGCCGGAGGGCCTGGGCCAACGTCACCGATCAGGACCAGCTGGCCGTCCTGGTGACCGAGGAGGGATGCGGGCGGTTGGGCAAGCTCCGCAGCGACGGCCAGGTCGACCTGCGCTGAGTCTGGACTCGCTGCGCTGAGTCCGGTCTTCTTGCTGAGTCTGGTCTTCTTGCGCTGAGTCCGGTCAGATCCCGCCCGGCGTCGCCCGGGCCATGGCGTCGACCACCCGGGACGGCAGCAGACCGTTCAGCGCCCAGCCGATCCGGGCTTCGATCCCCACCGCCACCATCGGCCGGTTCCGCTCCACCGCTCCGACAACGGCTTGGGCCACCAATGCCGGCGGATGCCCCTTGGCGAACGTCTGCTTCACCTTCCCGACCGTGTCGGCACCGGCACGATCGCCTTTGAACCTGGTCCGCTCGATGATCGGTGTGGCGATGACCCCGGGGCAGATGGCCGACACACCGACGCCGCTCGGGCCCCAGTCGGCGCGGAGGCACCGGGTCAGGGCCAGTACTGCGGCCTTGGAGGTGACATAGCCGGGCTCGGTGGCCCGCGGGGTGTAGGCCAACCCGGACGCCATGTTCACCACCTGCCCACGGCCTCGCTCGACCATGGCCGGCCCGAAGGCCTGACAGCCGTGGACCACGCCCATCAAGTTGATCCCGAGGATCCAGTCCCAATCCTGGGGCGCCATGGCCAGGAATCGGGCAGACATCCCGACGCCGGCGTTGTTGACCAGCACGTCGAGGGGGCCGTGCTCATCGGCCACCCGGGCGGCCATCTCGGTCACGGCATCTTGATCGGCGACGTCGACGGCGTAGGCCCGACCCGATACGGCGGCTGTCCGTTCAGCCTGCTCGGGCTGCTCGGGCTGCTCGGGCTGCTCGGGCCGTTCGGACGGTTCGGGCCCGGACCGGGCGCAGGCCTCCGCCGTTCGCTCCGCTGCGGCCGAATCGATGTCGGCGCACAGAACCGTGGCTCCCCGATTGGCGAAGGCATGAGCCGTGGCCTCGCCGATGCCGCTGCCGGCTCCGGTCACCAACACCAACGCTCCGGGAAGGGCAATCGGACGTCGCCGCATCACTCTGCTCCCTTCGGGCCGGCGGCAATCCCGGCCATTGCCTCGAGTCCCGGCCCCATCAGCTGGACCATCAAGTCGGCCAGGTCATCGGCATTGATGGTCTCGTGACTCTGCCACCAGCCGGCCAGGGCCTCGAACGCACCGTTGATGGCGTTGGCCAGCGCGTCAGCGATGACCGGGGCGGTGGCGGCGGTCTGGTCGGTGGGCGGCTCGGCAGCCGGGTCGGTAGCCGAAGCCGGTCCAGGGGAACCAGATCCAGGGGAGCTAGCCGAATGTCCCGAGGACACCCCTTGGATCAGGAGCCCCGCTACCAGAGCCGCCTGGTTCCTCCGGATCTCGGCCATCTCCGCAGTCAAGGGTGCGCTCCCTGCCGACAGCAGGCCGCGCCACGCCGGGCGGTGCTCGTCCACGAACCGGAAGAAGGCCAGAGCGCCGGCCCGAAGCCGGTCCTCCTCGGCGGCGGCCTCGACGGCGGCGGCCACCCGCACGGCCATCTCGTCGGCGCTGCGGGCCAGGCACAGCTTGAAGAGCTCCTCCTTGGACCCGACCAGGTCGTAGACCACCGGCTTGGAGATGCCGGCCAGCCGAGCCACGTCGTCCATCGATGTCCCCTGGTAGCCGAACCGGCCGAAGAGGTCCTCGGCGATGCGGGCGATCTGGGGTATGCGGACCTCCCGCGGCACCCGACGTCTGGTCCGGGGGACGGGAGCTGCTCGGGTCGCCGTTGCCTTGGACACGTATTCCTCCTGGCCAGAGAGATTTCCTGCGCTGACGCTTGCTATCCTACTATAAGTAGGTTACTACTAGTAACCATGGATGAGAGAAGCGATCTCCAGCCGGATCATCACCGCGTGGCCATCCTCGGGGCCGGGTTGGCCGGCATCGGCATGGCCATCAGGCTCCGCCAACGGGGCATCGAGGACTTTGTGATCCTCGAGCGCGAGGACGACCTCGGCGGCACCTGGTACGTCAATACCTACCCGGGCTGCCAGTGCGATGTCCCCTCGGTCCTCTACTCGTTCTCCTTCGCCCCCAATCCCGACTGGACCCGGTCGTTCGCGCCCCAGCCCGAGATCGAGGAGTACATCCGCACCTGCGCCACCGCCTACGACGTGAAGCGGTTCATCCGGTTCGGGCTCGACGTGTCCGGCCTCGATTGGAACGAAGGCGATCGACGGTGGGAGCTCCAAACCGACCAGGGGGTGATCACGGCCGACGTGGTGGTGCTCGGTACCGGGCCGCTCAGCGAGCCGTCACTGCCCGACATCACCGGCATCGAGCGATTCGAGGGAACCATGTTCCACTCGGCCGAGTGGCGCCACGACCATGACCTCACCGGCGAGCGGGTGGCGGCCATCGGGACCGGGGCGTCGGCTATTCAGTTCGTGCCGCAAATCCAGCCTGCGGTCGAGCACCTCGACGTCTTCCAGCGGACGCCGCCGTGGATCGTCCCCCGACCCGATCGCCCCTTTGCCGGTTGGGAGCGGCTGCTCTACCGGCGGGTGCCGCTGGCCCAGCGGGCCCTGCGCGCCGCCGTCTACTGGGCCCGCGAGCTCTTGGTACTGAGCATGGTCAAGGACCCACGGCTGGGCAAGCCGGCCGAGCGGGTGGCGGCCAAGCACCTGGCCCACCAGGTGAGCGACCCCGACCTCCGGGCCAAGCTGACGCCGTCGTTCGCCTTCGGGTGCAAGCGCATCTTGCTATCCGACGATTACTACCCGGCCCTGACCCAGTCCAACGTGGACCTGGTCACCGAGCCCATCCGGGAGGTGCGGGCCAACTCCATCGTGACCGCCGACGGGGTGGATCACGAGGTGGACACCATCATCCTGGGAACCGGGTTCCAGGCCGCAGAGCCGCCGGTGGCCAGAATGATCCGTGGTCGTGACGGTCGGACCATGGCCGAGCACTGGAGCGACGGGGCGAGCGGCGAGGCGAGCGGCGGGGCGCAGGACGGGGCCGGGGCGGGTGCCGGGGGGCGCGAGGGGGCGGGTGCCGGAGCGCAGGCCTATCTGGGCACCTCGGTCTCGGGCTTTCCCAACCTGTTCATGATCACCGGCCCCAACACCGGGCTGGGGCACACATCGATGATCTTCATGATGGAATCGCAGTTCAACTACATCGTGGACGCGGTCGAGCAGATGAGGACGGGCGGTCTGTCTAGCGTTGAGGTCCGCGGCGATGTGGTGCGCGCCTACAACGAGCGCTTGCAATCGAAGCTCAAGGGATCTGTGTGGAACTCCGGCTGCGCCAGTTGGTACCTGGACTCCCGCGGCCACAACACCACCATGTGGCCCGACTTCACCTGGCGCTTCCGGCTGTTGACCCGACGGTTCGACCCGACGCGCTACGTGACCACGTCCTGAATCGGCCGCTCCTGAGGGGATCGGCGGTCGCTGGGGCGCCTATCTGAAGGGCCGGTGACGCCGATTAACCTGGGTAGCCGTGAGCGATACTTCTGCCACCCAGCTGACACGTGAGACCTACGACCGGCTCCAAGCCGAAGTCGAGGATCTGACCACCCGAGGTCGAGTGGAGATCGCCGCGGCCATCGAGTCGGCCCGCGCTCTCGGCGACCTGTCCGAGAACGGCGACTACCACGCGGCCAAGGACTCACAGGGGAAGATGGAGTCGCGCATCCGCCAGCTGCAGCGGTTGCTCAAAGACGCCCAGGTGGTCGACAACGACAACGCACCGACCGACGGAACGGTGGGTCCGGGAGCCGTCGTCACCCTCCGCTACGAGGGGGACGACGAGGACGACACCCAGGACTTCTTCGTGGGGTCGATCGAAGAGCGCCAAGGGGACCTCACCGTGGTCTCGCCGGGCTCGCCCCTGGGCCAGGCCCTGGTGGGGAAAGCGGCCAAGGACGTGGTCGAGTACGCCGCACCGGGCGGCAAGCTGAAAGTCGAAATCGTGAAAGTAGGGAACTGATCCGCATGGCCGAAACGCCTCGCACCCTGTCCGAGAAGATCTGGGACCGTCACGTGGTCCACGTCGGCGACGACGAGCCCGACATCCTGTTCATCGACCTGCACCTCGTCCATGAGGTGACCTCCCCCCAGGCGTTCGACGGGCTCCGGCTGGCCGGCCGGCCCGTGCACCGCCCCGACCTCACCATCGCCACTGCTGACCACAACGTGCCCACCACCGACATCGACAAGCCGGTGTCCGACCCCATCTCGGCCAAGCAGCTCGAGGTGCTGGCGGCCAACTGCACCGAGTTCGGCATCACCTGCTACCCGATGGGCGACGCCAACCAGGGCATCGTCCACATCATCGGTCCCGAGCAGGGCCTGACCCAGCCGGGCATGACCATCGTGTGCGGCGACAGCCATACGTCGACCCACGGCGCCTTCGGGGCCCTGGCCTTCGGCATCGGCACCAGCGAGGTCGAGCACGTCCTGGCCACCCAGACCCTCCCCCAGACCCGACCGTTGACCATGGCGGTCACCATCGACGGGGAGCTTCCAGCCGGGGTCACGGCCAAGGACCTCGTGCTCGCCGTCATCGGGCGCATCGGCACCGGCGGGGGCATGGGGCACATCATCGAGTACCGGGGCTCAGCCATCCGGGGCCTGTCGATGGAGGGGCGGATGACCGTCTGCAACATGTCCATCGAGGCAGGTGCCCGCGCCGGCATGATCGCCCCCGACGAGACCACCCTGGCCTACATCGAAGGTCGCGACCATGCCCCCAAGGGTGCGGCATGGGACGAGGCGGTCGAGGCCTGGCAACAACTGCCCACCGACGAGGGCGCCACCTTCAACAAAGAGGTACACATCGACGGGACCGCGCTGTTCCCCCACGTGACTTGGGGAACCAATCCGGCCCAAGTGGCCCGGCTCGACGCGGCCATTCCCGATCCGGACTCCTTCGACACCCCGGGCGAACGCGAGGCAGCAGCCCGGGCTCTCGAATACATGGGCCTGGTGGCCGGCACTCCGCTGCACGACGTCTCGGTGGACACCGTGTTCATCGGTTCGTGCACCAACGGACGGATCGAGGACCTCCGCTCGGCAGCCGACGTGCTCCGGGGCCGGCAGGTCCACGCCGGGATGCGTGCGCTGGTAGTTCCTGGCTCCCACCGGGTGAAGGCCCAAGCCGAGTCAGAGGGCCTGGACAAGATCTTCACCGCTGCCGGCTTCGACTGGCGGGAACCGGGATGCTCGATGTGCCTGGCCATGAACCCGGACAAGCTCGCTCCCGGCGAGCGGGCCGCCTCCACCTCCAACCGGAACTTCGAGGGCCGCCAGGGTCGGGGCGGTCGCACCCACCTGGTCTCCCCCGCCGTCGCCGCGGCCACCTCGGTGGCTGGCCACTTCGCCACTCCCGAGGAGCTCAACTGAGATGGAAGCCGTGCAAGTGGTCACCGGCCGGGCCGTGCCCCTGGACCGATCCGACGTCGACACCGACCAGATCATCCCCTCCGATTGGCTGAAGCGGGTGGAGCGGACCGGCTTCGGCGCCGGGCTGTTCGGCGAGTGGCGGGATGACCGCGACTTTGTGCTGAACAAGGAGGAGTTCGCCGGTGCCACCATCCTCGTGGCCGGGAACAACTTCGGGACGGGGTCGTCCCGGGAACATGCCGTCTGGGCCCTCCAGGACTACGGCTTCAAGGCGGTCATCTCCCCCCGTTTCGCCGACATCTTCCGCAACAACTGCACCAAGTCGGGCCTCGTCCCCGTCCAGGTCTCCCCGGAGATCGGCCGAGCTCTGCTCGACGCGGTGACCGCCGATCCCTCGCTGGAGATCACCGTCGACGTGAAGCGATGCACCGTCGACGCACCCGCCGCCGGGATCGAGACCACGTTCCCTCTGGACGACTTCACTCGTGAGCGCCTGGTCAACGGGTGGGACGACATCGGCCTGACGTTGCGCTACCTGGATGAGATCGACGCCTACGAGGAACACCGCCCTTCCTGGCTGCCCGTCACCCGCTGAGGCTGGCTCTCCCTTGATATGGGACGCCCGGTCCGCCGGCGCTGAGCTGGCTGAGCCCCTGAGCCGGCGCTGAGCTGGCTGAGCCCCTGAGCCGGTTCTCTCCGTCGATAGCCCGGTTCTCCGTCGATGGGCAGGTCCTCCGCCACTGAGCCGGCTCCGTCAATAGGTTCGGTCGCTCGGTAGGGTGGTCGCATGGTGAAACGACTCTTGCTCCTGCTCCTCGTGGGCGGACTGGCCGCAGTGGTGGTCTCCAAAGTGATCGGAGACCGGAACAGAAATGCTGCTGGATTCATCCCCGGCATCGGAGGCGACACCTGGCCACCGGTTCCGTCCGCACCAACGTCTGTGGTCTGACCACGCCGGCTTCCACCTACGTCTAGATCGGGGTCGGCTACACCGCCGGTCCGATCCGGCCTGGTCCGATCCGGCCTGGTCTGAGGCGATAGGGCGCTGGGAGCCTCCGTCATCAGCGCCGGCGCCGGGACCGGTTCGTACGAGTCGGTTTGTCGCCGTCGAGCCGTCCGACGTGATGCTCGGTCAGCAGGCAATGGATGCCGTGCCGGCCATCCGAGCGGTGGCTGAGTCCATCTTGTTGGCTGCCTGCTCCTCCTGAGTGAGTGATACACCCTCCTGCGATGATTCATGTATGGCCGCAATGGACCAGCGCAGCAAGCGAAAGGACAGTCGGGGACCGGCCGCTCGGGACACCGCCCGTTCGACCAACCGGTCGAAGAACGGTTCTGGCGCCTCGTCCTCTGGTGCCTCTG
>DASZLD010000157.1:0-7433 GCA_035552655.1 Acidimicrobiales bacterium | reverse complement strand
CGCCATCGTCGGGGTGATCAGCATGACCATGTGCTTTGCCGCTCTGCGCGGGCGAATCAAACGGGGATCGGCTTAGGCGTTCCTGACTGCTATTCCTTGCTGCGCATCCCGAGCATGCGGAGCAGGAACGTACCGGCCCGCCCTGGTTTGCCGGGGTGCCTGTGGTCCGAACCGTGGCCAAACCGACCCGAACCCGTCTCGCCGCTCCCGCCAAGACCCGGAAGGGGCAGACTGTTCGGTTCCTCGTACTTTGGCACTTTGGCCAACGGATGTCTTGGTTTGCGCGGTTTGTCCCCCGAGGATCCCATCGTCACATCATGCCCGAGGAACGCTCACGGATCGACTCGGGAGTACCTGCGGGGGTCCGCTTCGAGATCGTGCCGCCCCAGGTCTACGCTCAATACAGGTTCCGGGAGTGCCGGGACAGATCCAGGGGAACCACATGGCAGAGGACTTCAAGCTCGACGGACATCATCGGGCCACGGTAACGAAGATCTTTCAACATCCGGTCAGTCACAACATCCAATGGCATGACGTGCTGTCCTTGCTGGAAGGTGTCGCCGATGTCGCCAAGGAACACGACGGCAAGTTCAAGGTGAAGCTGGGACCCGAGACCGAGACGCTCGAGGCCCCCAAAGGGCCAGATATCGACGAGCAAATGGTGATCGACCTGCGTCGGATGCTCAAAGGTGCCGGCATCACGTCTGCATCGGAGTAGCGAACAGTACGCCGGCCTTGGCGCCGACTTGCCTGGGACGTTGCTCTGATCAGATCACGTCGGCCAGGCGGTCGAGGGAGTCCATGGGGTCGGTTGTGGTGGCCGTAAAGACCAGCTCGTCTACTCCTGCATCGGCGAAACGAGCGATGGTGCTCCGGATCGCTTCTGGCGAGGTCGGGGTACTGCCGGAGAGCGCCTCATCCACGGTGGCCTGTGAGTATCCGTAGTACTTGGCCACGTGAGCCTCGTAGGACTCACGGGCGTCCGGTCCCAGGGAAAAATGGGTGGCGGCGATCAGGCGTGGTTTGCCCTCTCGGCCGGCCGCTTCCCACGCTCGCAACATGATCTGGTACCTCCCGAGGTGCTCGTCGGGGTCGGTGGAGAAGCTGAAGCTGCGGATGCCGTCGGCCAGCCGACCGGCGCGCTCGAGCCCGGTGGGAGCGAAGGCGCCGATGATGAGCTCGGGACCTCCGGGCGTGAACGGGGTGGGCCCCACCGGCTCGGTCCCGTCAAACGGCGGCTGTCCCTGAAAAATGCGCCGCATGGCGATGAGCTGCTCCTCGAATCGCGGCCCACGGCGAGCCCACGCCTCGGGGGCGACGGCGAAATCGCTCTCCCGTCCACCCAGACCGAGTCCGAAGCTGAACCGGCCCTCGGACAAGCGGTCGAGAGTCGCCGCCTGTTGAGCCGTCACGCCGACCTTGTGGTACGGAAGGCACAACACCGACGTCAAGAGCCGAATGCGGGTGGTGACGGCGGCCACGAAGGTCAGGGCGATCAGGGGATCATTGCTGTCGAAGGTCAGTCGCTGACCCAGACTGACGCCGTTGAACGGCCCGCTTTCCACCTTTTGCACGAAGGACGTCAGGTCCTGTCGCGACAGCGCCTTCATGGGTAGACCCACCCCGATGTCCATGTCACCCCTTGTCTCGCACCCTGGTGGGCGCACCCCACTTCGGCTCAGACCGAAGTCATTCCTGATGGATCCTGAGGCTATAGCAGTGGCACCAGTGGAATCGTGCCTCGCTTCGATTCCGGGCCCTGCATCTCCAGGCACAACGTGGGAGTCTTGGAGGGTGTTCGAGCGCTTCACTGACCGTGCGCGACGGGTGCTTGTCCTGGCTCAAGAAGAGGCACGCCTGCTCAACCACAACTTCATCGGGACCGAGCACGTTCTCCTCGGCTTGATCCACGAACGGGAAGGGATTGCCGCCCAGGCTCTTCGAGAGCTCGACGTCCGTCTGCCGGCGGTGCGAGACAAGGTCGGCGAGACCATCGGACTAGCGGGCACGGCACCGTCCGGATCTCCTCCCTTCACACCTCGAGCCAAGAAGGTGCTCGAGCTGTCGCTGCGTGAATCGATGCAGCTGGGCCATAACTACATCGGAACGGAGCATCTCCTTCTCGGCATCGTGCGGGAGGGGCAAGGCGTCGCCGCACAGGTGCTCGTAGCCATGGGCGTAAGTCTTGACCGGGTGCGCCAGCAAGTCGTCGAGCTGCTGGCCGATCAACATGACGACGTTCCTGGCGGTCGACCTGCCGCCTCGTCCGGACCCACTATCGCAGGCTTCGGCGGTGCTGCCCTTGTCGCCTGCTCGTTCTGCGGGCTCCGACCTCCAGAGTCAGGTCGACTGGTGTCCGGTGAGAGCGCATTCATCTGTGAGCACTGCATCCGGCAATGGTCCGGGCTCCTCGAGGCAGAGCCCGGGGCGGCTCGCCCGGTCACCTCCCACTTGCACGAAGCCCCGCCGGGGTGGCTTTTGACCCAGGACCCAGGGGCCACGACCGAAGACCCTTCGCCCCAGGAGCCCGAGGCCCCGCCCGAAGCAGATTGAGAACGGGGTCGGCGGTTCTTGGAATGCGCACCCGACCTACAATTCCGGTGTGACGACACTCGCAGATGTGACCGAAATTGGCAGGCAAGACGGATACTTGGCTGTCGTCTCGACTCTCCGATCCGACGGCACCATCCAATCCTCGGTGGTCAATGCCGGCGTCTTGGCTCATCCGGTCACTGGAGCCGATGTCGTCGGGTTTGTCACGTATGGAAAGACGAAGCTGGCCAACCTTCGGAGCCGGCCGCAGGTGAGCGTCACGTTTCGGGCCGGATGGATGTGGGCGACGGTCGAAGGTCGAGCTGAGGTGCTCGACCCCAGGGACACGAACGCGGACTTGGACGGCGAGAAACTTCGCCGGTTGTTACGCGAGGTATTCACGGCTGCGGGAGGCACGCATGATGACTGGGATGCCTACGATCGAACCATGACCGAGGAGGGACGGACCGTCGTGCTCGTCAGCCCTACCAGGATCTACAGCAACTAAGCCGGTAGGAGTCGAGTTTCCGACTGGATCCGGTCCCAGCTTGGACCGGTTGGCGGCAGCAGCAGGGTGCCGCCCATGACTTGGTGGACAACCTCTCGACCGACAACTAACTTCACGAACGAAGTGCTCCCTCTGTACCGGACCGAGCGCTGTCTGCGATCAGCCTCCCAAGCAAGACCCAAGGAGCCCTCATGTCGAACCTGCCACCGCCTCCCGGATCTCCACCCCCGCCCCCAGGTTCGGTGCCGTCACCGGATGACCCCAGTGCAGTCGATGCCGCCACCCCGGTCGCTCACCGGGTGATCGGCACGGTCATGCCCGTCTTGCAGGTTGACCTCAACCCGGGTCAGAGCGTCGTGTCGCCGGGCGGGGAGCTGTCGTGGATGACGTCGTCGATTCAGCTCACCACCTCGACGTCGGGAGCAGGATCCAAGGGCGTCTTCGGTGCGCTCAAACGAACCGTCGCCGGTGGCGGTCTCTTCCTCACCCAGTACCAGGCCGAGGGAGGGCCCGGCACCATTTCCTTTGCCGCCAAGCTTCCGGGCGAGATCCGTCCTGTCGCCATTGCCCCCGACCGTGAATACCTGGTCCACCGCCATGGCTTCCTGGCGGCCACGTCAGGGGTGAACGTCTCCATCGGGTTCCAGCAGAAGCTCGGGGCTGGGATATTCGGCGGTAGTGGCTTCATCCTGCAGCGCATCACCGGAGAGGGGACGACATGGATCGCCCTCTCTGGGGAACTGGTCGAGTACCACCTGGCTCCGGGCGAAAACCTGCGCGTCATCCCTGGCCATGTCGGGCTGTTCGACGCCAACATGAGCTTCGAGATCAAGATGGTGAAAGGCGTGAAGAACCTGCTCTTCGGGGCCGATTCCCTCTTCCTGGCCTCGCTGACCGGTCCCGGCATGGTCTGGCTGCAGACGATGCCGATCTCAAACCTTGCCCACGCCATTGCGCCCTATCTCCCTCAAAATGAGAGCTCGGAGAGAAGCACCGGCAGCTCGATCATCGGTGGCCTGCTCAACAACTGAGCGGCAGTCAACTCCAGACACGGAACTATTCGAGGTCGTCGATGTCCTCGAACGGGTCGTCGTTGCACTCGCAGCCGAGTGACTGGCCCAGACACGCCGGACATCTTTCGACGCAACATCCCGGGTGGTGGACCCCTCCTGGCGGCGTACCGCAGTCGCCGCACTGGAACGCGACCGTCTCCTGCCGCCGAGACTCATCGCCCCAGCGGATCGGTCGATAGTCCATCCCACTGATCCGGATACGCGCTGTCGGGCTGCAGCTGACCCCTTGGGTCATCTCCCCGCCGCATGTCGTGCAGATAGCCATGTCTGACCTCCTTGCCGTGATGCCCATCCATCGTCGCATTCGGCTCTGACACGGCGGCGTCCGAGCGGGGGCCACTTCGGCCAGCTCGGCCACTGGGATCCCGGATAAGCGCGCCGCTTCTGATCCGGATCAACCCGAGAGCCGTTGTTGACAAAGCTCGAAATCCCTATCCGGGAACGCCCGAAATCACCCTCCTATGACACACCCGACCCCCTCTCTGTCCACAATGAGTGAGACACCTTCAGCATCCACGTACTGAGCATGGGGGCGTTGGAGGATTTCTCATGGACAACACGACGGAGAGGAAGGTGCCGCCGGTCATGTCCGAACATGGCAAGACTTGGCACATCGACGACGGCACCGGAGCTGATGGAGGTCCCCGCTATCACAAGAGCGCGATACGCCGGGTCTTCACGCCTGAGTACAAGCTGGCCATCCTGGCCGAATATGACGGGTGCTCGGAAACCGGCGAACGAGGAGCGCTGCTCCGGCGGGAAGGTCTCTATTCGAGCCTCATCACCGACTGGAGGCGTCAGCACCGCCAGGGGCTGTTGAAGGCCGCTCTCGGGCGAAATGACGGTGGTCGGGGTGGCCCTTCGCTCTCCGAGGTGGCGAAGCTCCGGACCGAGAACGAGCGGCTGCGCTCCAAGTTGGCCCAGGCCGAGGCGGTCATCACTGTCCAGGGAAAAGTGCACGCGCTCTTGGAAGAGATCTCCAAGAGCGCGGACTCAGACGAGTAGTCGACGACGTGCTTGACGCTGGGGTCGAGGAGTTGACCCCGACCATCGGCCGCAAGCGGGCTTGTGCGGTCCTGGGGCGAAGCCGGGCCACCCACTACCGGGCCAAGCAGCTGCCACTCTGTGGGCCGCCGGCCCCCCGAGCGTCGCACCGTGCCCTGACACCAACCGAGGCCGATGCCATCGTTTCGACCCTCAACGAGGAACGCTTCTGCGACAAGGCCCCGGCCCAGATCTGGGCCATCCTGCTCGACGAGGGGACCTACCTGGCCTCGGTCTCCACCATGTACCGGCTGCTTCGAGCGCGGGCCCAGGTGCGAGAACGCCGAGCTCAGGCCCGCAGGCCGGCCTCAGTCAAGCCCGAGCTGGTGGCGACCCGGCCCAACGAGGTCTGGAGCTGGGATATCACCAAGCTGGCCGGTCCCTACAAATGGACCTGGTTCCAGCTCTACAGCATCCTCGACATCTACTCCCGCTACGTGGTCGGCTGGTTGGTGGCCCCTCGGGAGTCGGCCACCTTGGCCGAGCAGCTCATCGCCGATGCCATCTATCGACATAACGTCGACCAGGGCCAGCTCACCTTGCACGCCGACCGGGGGAGCTCGATGACCTCACGGACGGTCAGCCAGCTCCTGGCTGACCTCGGCGTCCTCCAGAGCCACTCACGACCCCACCAGTCCAACGACAACCCCTACTCAGAGTCCTCGTTCAAGACGCTCAAGTACTCGCCCACCTTCCCCAAGCGTTTCGCCAACATCGCCGCGGCCCGCACGTTCTGCCAGGGATTCTTTGAGTACTACAACACCGAGCACCGGCACTCCGGGATCGGCCTCCATACGCCGGCCGACGTCCATTTCGGTCTGGCAGAGGTCGTCCGGGAGAAACGCCAAGGGGTCCTCGACGCTGCCTACGACTCCATGCCCCACCGATTCCGGACCCCGCCGCAAGCACCCCGGATCCCGGACGCCTTTTGGATCAACCGACCTGAGGAGGCGCCTCTCGCTCATGCGATCTGACTAATCGGTGTCTCATTTGCGTTGACAGGTTCCGACCCTCGGAGCGCTGTCACACCCGAATGGTGAAATGGGGTCATGGATGTTGATGTACAGACCCTGACCAAGGCGATCGACCGCCTGGCCGACGCCGGGCCGTTGGTCCCGGCCGACCCCGAGTCGATGGAAGCCCTCATGCGCCAGCGGGCCCGCCTCGATGCCGTCGTGACCGAGGCCGCTGGATCCTTTGACGCCTCAGGGGACTGGGCTCCCGACGGGGCGAAGACCGCCGCGGCCTGGCTGGGCCGCCGGTGCCGGATCCCGACGGGCCAGGCCCGGACCTTGATCCGACGGGGCCGGGCCATCTCTCACCTACCGGCCTTTGCCCGGGCCTGGTCGAGCGGGGCGATCAACGCCGCCCACGTCGACACCGTGGCCGCCGTGCGCAACCCCAGCACCGAAGAGGCCCTGGCCCGGGACGAGCAGGTCCTCTGTGACCAGGCCGCCACGCTGTCCTTCGAGAAGTACACGCAAGCCATCTCCTACTGGCACCAGTTCGCCGACCCCGACGGGACAGAGACGAGCTACGACAAGCGCGTGGCCGCCCGGGACGTCTACTTGGAGAAGAGCTTCGACAAGATGTGGCTCGGGGGCATGACCATGGACCCAGAATCGGGGACGGTCGTCTCCGAGGAGCTTTCGCGCTTGGAGCACGAGCTGTTCGAGGCCGAGTGGTCAGAGGTCAAAGGGCGCCTCGGTCGAGAGCCCACCGTGTCCGACCTGGATCGGACCCCGGGGCAGCGACGCTGCGACGCCTTAGCCGAGATGGCCAAGCGGTCGAGAACGGCCCCGGAAAACGGGAAACGCCCGGCCCCGCTCATCACCGTCCTGGTCGACTTCCCCACGCTCGCCGGTCGGGTCTGTGAGCTGGCCAACGGCACCGTCGTGCCCCCGGGGGCCCTCCTCTCCCTGCTCGACGAGGCCTACATCGAGCGGGCCGTGTTCGCTCCCGACAAGCGGGTGGAGGTGAGCGAGACGGCCCGCTTGTTCACCGGGGCGACCAGGAGGGCCATCGAGCTTAGGGACCGGACCTGCACCCATCCTTACTGCGATCTGCCCGCTTCGGCCTGCCAGGTCGACCACATCATCCCCTACACCGAGGATGGCCCCACCAACCAGGAGAACGGCACTTGAACTCAAGGGGTGACCGCGACATCTCCTGAGATTGGAGGTGCGGTGTGGGGCGACGCGTGGACGAGGAGGCTGTTGCTCGGGCGGTCGAGCTGGCATTGAATGGGCTGAGCTATGAGCGGGCTGCTGCAGCGG
>DASZLD010000156.1:0-28737 GCA_035552655.1 Acidimicrobiales bacterium | reverse complement strand
GCCAGGAACCAGGGATCGATGCCGGTGGCCGCGGCCACCTCGTCCACGCTCACCCCCCGCCGGAGCAACGACTCCAGCTCGAAGAGCCGCTCCGGGGTGGCCGTCCCCACCTGGATCAGTAGCTGCTCGGTGGGCACCGAGTCGACGTCGCGTTCTCCCGGGTCGCCGTTGAGGCCCGACCGTCCCTGCTCCAGCGAGCGCACTGCTTTCTGCAGGGACTCGGGAAAGGTACGGCCGATGGCCATGACCTCACCCACCGACTGCATGCGGGTGCCCAGCTCGTTGGTGGCCCCGGGCAGCTTCTCGAACGCCCATCGGGGGATCTTGGTCACCACGTAGTCGATGGTGGGCTCAAACGACGCCGGCGTCACCCCGGTGATGTCGTTGGTGATCTCGTCCAGCCGGTAGCCCACGGCCAGCCGGGCGGCGATCTTGGCGATGGGGAACCCGGTGGCCTTGGAGGCCAGGGCCGAGGACCGGGACACCCGCGGGTTCATCTCGATGACGATCTGGCGGCCGTCGGCCGGGTCCACCGCGAACTGCACGTTGGAGCCGCCCGTCTCCACCCCGACCCGGCGGATGCAGGCGAAGGCGGCATCCCGCATGGTCTGGTACTCGACGTCGCTCAGGGTCTGGGCCGGGGCCACCGTGATGGAGTCGCCGGTGTGGACGCCCATGGGATCGAAGTTCTCGATGGAGCAGATGACCACGCAGTTGTCGGCGTGGTCCCGCATGACCTCGAGCTCGTACTCCTTCCAGCCGGCGATGGACCGCTCGACCAGCACCTCGGAGACGGGGCTGGCATCCAGCCCTTCGGCGGCCAGCTGGGTCAGGTGCTGACGGTCCCGGGCGATGCCGGTGCCCGCCCCGCCGAGGATGAAGCTGGGGCGCACCATGATGGGGTAGCCGATCGACTCCCCGATGGCCAGGGCCTCGTCCAGGCTGTGGGCGAAGCCGGACTCGGGGACCTCCAGCCCGATCTCCTCCATGGCCGACTTGAACCTGTCCCGATCCTCGGCCGTGCTTATGGCCTCGGCGTTGGCCCCGATGACCTCGACGTCGAAGCGGTCGAGCACGCCCCGTTCCACCAGGGCCATGGTCAGGTTCAGCGCCGTCTGGCCCCCCAGGGTGGGCAGCAGGGCGTCGGGGCGCTCCCGCTCGATGATGGCGGCCAGCACATCGGGCTCCAGCGGCTCCACGTAAGTGCGGTAGGCCATGGACGGGTCGGTCATGATGGTGGCCGGGTTGGAGTTGGCCAGGATGACCCGGAACCCCTCCTCGGCCAGGACCCGGCAGGCCTGGGTGCCCGAGTAGTCGAACTCGCAGGCCTGGCCGATGACGATGGGGCCGGACCCGATGACCAGGATCGTCTCGATGTCGGTGCGGCGGGGCATCAGGTTGCCCCCCGCTCGTCCATCACCAGGCGGAACTCGTCGAACAGGTAGCGGGCGTCGTGGGGGCCGGGGCCCGCTTCGGGGTGGTACTGCACGCTGAAGGCGGCGGCGTCACGGCTGCGGATGCCCTCGATGACGCCGTCGTTCAGGTTGAGGTGGGTGACGTCGGCCGAGGGCACCGAGCCTTCGGCCACCGCGTAGTTGTGGTTCTGGGAGGTGATCTCCACCTGGCCGGTGGACAGTCGCTGGACGGGATGGTTCCCGCCGTGATGGCCGAAGGGAAGCTTGAAGGTCGAGCCACCCAGGGCGGTGGCCAGGAGCTGGTGGCCCAGGCAGATCCCGAAGATGGGGACCTGGCCCACCAGCCGGGCGATCTCGGCGCTGATACCGGGCAGCGCCGCCGGGTCGCCGGGGCCGTTGGACAAGAACACCCCGTCGGGGGCGAGGGCCAGCACCTCGTCGGCCGGCGTCGAGGCCGGGACCACGGTCACCGTGGCCATGTCGGCCAGATGGCGGAGCATGGTCTCCTTGATGCCGAAGTCGTAGGCCACGACGCGGTAACGACCGTCGCCCCGGATGTAGGACTCGGACGTCGTGACCCGGGAGACGAAGTCCTGCCCGTCGGTGGGCGCCGCCGCCCGCGCCGCAGCCAGCAGATCCGCCTCCGATGCCGTGCCGAAGGCGCAGGGCATGGCCCCCGAGTCTCGGAGACGGCGGGTCAGCCGGCGGGTATCGATGCCCGTCACCCCGGGGATGCCGTGGCGGACCAGGAAGTGCTCCAGCGCCTCGGCCGACCGCCAGCTGCTCGGGCGCTCGGCCAGGTCCCGCACGATGATGCCGCGGCAATGGGGGACGGCCGCCTCCTCGTCGATCGGGGTGACCCCGTAGTTGCCGATGTGGGGGTAGGTGAAGGCGATGACCTGACCGGCATAGGACGGGTCGGTGAGGACCTCCTGGTATCCCGAGAGCACGGTGTTGAACACCGCTTCCCCGGTGGTCACTCCGTTCGAGGGCACCGACCCGATGGCCTCGCCCTCGAACACCTGGCCGTCAGCCAGGACCAGCAATGCGTCGGTGCTCATCGTCGGCGCCCCATGGTTGTGTCCAGGACAGGCCTCATCGTTGCGGCTCGTACTCGAACACCGTCGGCGTACCCCGCAGCACCGTGTGGCGGACCCGGCCCCGCAGGGTGCGGCCGGCGTAGGGGGTGTTCTGGCTGCGGCTGGCCAGCGCAGTGGCGTCCACCGTCCACCTCTCGGTGGGATCGATCACACAGAGGTTGGCCACCGCGCCCGGGACGATGGGGCCGCCCTGGTCGTCGGCCAGCCCGGCGATGGCCGCCGGCTGCCAGCTGAGCAGGGCCAGGATCCGGGCCAGGGGAAGATCGAGCTCGGTGATGGCCAGGGCCAAGGCCGTCTCCAGGCCGAGCATGCCCGGAGGGGCCTGGTCGAATGGCAGGTCCTTGGTCTCGGGGGTATGGGGGGCGTGGTCGGTGGCGATGGCGTCGATGGTCCCGTCGGCCAGTCCGGCCCGCACGGCGTCGACATCGGACTGGGGCCGCAGCGGCGGGTTGACCTTGAACACCGGGTCGTAGCCGGCCGTCTCCGCGTCGGTCAGGGTGAAGTGATGGGGTGCCGCCTCGGCCGTAATGGCCAGGCCGTCGGCTTTGGCCCGGCGCACCAGATCGATCGATGCCGCCGTCGACAGGTGGAGGAAGTGCACGGGTGCACCGGTCAGCCGGGACAGGGCGATATCCCGGGCCACCATGACCTCTTCGGCCGCGGCCGGCATGCCCGGGAGGCCCAACCGGCTCGACCACGCCCCCTCGTGCATGGCGCCGTCACAGGCCAACGACCCGTCCTCGCAGTGTTGGGCCAGGGTCACGCCGATACCCCGGGCGTACTCCAGCGCCTTGCGCATCAACCCGGCCGACTGGACCCCGGCGCCGTCGTCGGTGAACAGATGGACGCCGAGCTCGGCCAGCTCGGCCATGGGGGCCAGCCGCTCGCCGGCCCGACCGACGGTGATGGCGCCGGCCACCGCCACCTGAGCCGATGCCGACCGACCGAGCTCGAGCACCTGACGGACGGCCGCCGCCGTATCCAGGGGCGGATCGGTGTTGGGCATGGCCACCACCGCGGTGTAGCCGCCCAGTGCCGCGGCGCGAGTCCCGGTCTCCACCGTCTCCGCCTCTTCCCGCCCGGGCTCGCGGAGGTGGGTGTGGAGGTCGACCAGTCCGGGAGCGACCACGCAACCGCCGGCGTCGAGCACGGTGGCCCCGAGCGGGACATCGAGCCCTTCGGCCACCTCACGCACCAGGCCGTCGTACACCAGGACGTCGGCTCGCTGTTCGCCGGTGGCATCGATGACCGTGCCTCCGGTGATGATGAACGTGGGCTCAGCCATCGATCTCCTCGTAGTCCCTGTTGCTTTCCATCTCCGTCGCTACCCGCTGCTGGTGGTCCTGGTGGTCCACAGCGTCGGGTCCCTCGTCCTCCTCGTGGGCCCGCCCGCCGGAGATGCCGCCGATCGATCCCTGCCCCAGCAGCAAGAAGAGAACGGCCATGCGGATGGCCACGCCGTTGCTCACCTGGCGGGTCATATGGGCCGAGGCCAGATCGGCGACCTCCGAGGCGATCTCCACGCCCCGCACCATGGGCCCAGGGTGGAGGACGATGGCCTCGGGGCGGAGCAGCGCCGCCCGCCGCACGGTCAGCCCGTAGCCGGCGGTGTACTCCCGCAGGCTGGGCACGAAGCCCGCGCTCCCCCGCTCGGCCTGGACCCGGAGCAGCGAGACCACGGCCGCCTTGGCCAGCACATCGTCGAAGTCGTGACTGATGTCCGAGATGGGCCAGCCCTCCAGGGAGGGCGGCAACAGGGTGGCCGGGGCCACCAGGGTCACCTCGGCCCCCAGGGCGCTGTAGGCGGCGACCTGGGATCGGGCCACCCGGCTGTGGCGGATGTCCCCCACGATGGCCACCTGCAGGCCGTCGAAGCAGTCCGTGCTCTCGTCCCCCAGCACCTGCCGGACGGTATAGAGGTCCAAGAGGGCCTGGGTCGGATGCTCGTGCCACCCGTCGCCGGCATTGATCACGCTGGAGTTGGTCACCCATTTGGCCACCTGGAACGGGGCGCCGGACGATGAGTGACGAACGATGACGGCATCGATGCCCATGGCCTCGATGGTCTCCACCGTGTCCCGCAGCGACTCGCCCTTCTTCAGTGACGACGAGCCGGCGGCGAAGGAGAGCACGTCGGCCGAGAGCCGCTTGGCTGCCGTTTCGAACGACACCCGGGTTCGGGTCGAGTCCTCGAAGAACAGCGTGGCCACGGTCCGGCCCCGCAGGGCAGGAACCTTCGGGTTGGCCCGCTGAGCCACTTCGACGAACGAGTCGGCCAGTTGCAGCACTTCGACGATTCCGTCCCGGCCCAGGTCGTCCACGGCAAGCAAGTGCTTCACCGTGACACCACGTCGCCCAGGGCCACCCCGTCGTCGGTGACATCGACCATCTCGTCGCGCCGAGTGGGGAGGTTCTTGCCCACGAAGTCAGGCCGGATGGGCAGCTCGCGGTGCCCTCGGTCGACCATGACGGCCAGCTGGACCGCTTGGGCCCGGCCGTACTCGCCCAAGGCGTTGAGGGCGGCCCGGATGGTGCGGCCGGTGAAGAGCACATCGTCCACCAGGACCACGGTCGCCCCGGTCAGATCGAACGAGATGTCTGTCACCGCCTCGGGCAGGACGGGGCGAAGGCCGATGTCGTCGCGGTAGAAGGCCACGTCCAAGGTGCCGACGGGAATGGTGGCGCCCTCGGCTTCTTCGAGGGTCTCCGCCAATCGCCGAGCGATGGCGATTCCTCCCGTTTGCAGCCCGATCAACACCAGATCGTGGAGACCGCGATTGCGCTCGGCTATCTCATGAGCCATGCGGGTCACTGCTCGGTGCACGTCGGCTGCCGACATCACCTGGGCCCGGGGAACGAATACAGCACCCCTTGGTCGGGTATGACTGCGTTCGCGTTCGGCCACCGGCTCCTCCTGTCCGTTCGGGCCTCACAGGACCCGTTTTACGGTCAGAACCTGACTATACCTGTTCCCCTGTGGCGACGCGTTCTGCGTCCGCCACTGCCAACGCCCTTGCCGCCGCACCGGCGCCGACTGTCTGATCACCCGGCGTCACATCGCCCGTCGTCGCACCACCCGGCGTCCCATCGCCCACCATCGCATCACCCACCAGCGCATCGCTCGGCGACCGGCGTCGCATCACGTTTCGACCAAGGGCCCCGGTTCGTCGATTCGTCCCACCGCCGCTCGCCGGGGCAACAGCAG
Source organism: Acidimicrobiales bacterium (assembly GCA_035552655.1). Taxonomy (GTDB): domain Bacteria; phylum Actinomycetota; class Acidimicrobiia; order Acidimicrobiales; family RAAP-2; genus DASXMT01. Next base: position 23,017 of record DASZLD010000156.1, on the reverse strand, counting down.
GGCGGGAACCAGAGCCAGCGCGGTGAGGCCGAATGCCCACCAGAAGGTGTTCCCGAAGGCGGTGGCCAACGGTTGGGCGACCTGAGCCCGGAGCGATGGTCCCATCTCCGAGGCGGCCGAGAGCCCACCGGCCAACCCGTGCGCCTGCGCACTGATCTGGTGGGTCAGGACCACGGCGACCAAAGCCGTCCCCACCGAGCCACCCACCCGTTGCAGGATGTTGATGGCGGTCGACGCCCGGGGCACTTGCGCTCGGCTCAGCGTCTGGTAGGCCGCCGCCATCGACGGCATCATCACGCCGCCAAAGCCGACCCCCCGGACGAACAGTGAGATGGCCAACTCTTCGTAGGAGGTGCTCGGCCCGAGCTGGGTGTAGGCAAACGTCCCGCACAGAGCAATGACCAAGCCGGCGGGAACGATCCGCCCCGCCCCCCACCGGTCGGTCAGCTTGCCGGCCAAGGGCATGACCAGGGCCGCGCCGATCCCCTGGGGAGCCATCAACAGTCCCGCGTTCAGGGCGCTCTCTCCCCGGACGACCTGGTAGTAGAGGGGCAGCAGCAGCATGGCCCCATACAGGGCGGCCCCGAAACAGAAGGTGGTGAGGGCGGCGGCGGCAAACGCTCTGTCCTTGAACAGACGGACCTCGAGCAAGGGAGCGATCTTGGACCGCAGGGCGTGGAGGGTGAACGCGGTGATCAGCACCACGCCGATGGCAATGGGCAGAAAGACGCTCAGGTCGGACCCTTGTCCTGCCTCCGAGAGCCCGTAGACCAGCGCGGCCAGTCCCGGCGACAGCAACAGCATGCCGACGACGTCCAGACGGTGGTGCTCGTGCGCCCGCTCGTGGTTGGGCAGGATCCGGGCCGCCATGATGATGGCCACGATCCCGATGGGGACGTTCACGTAGAAGATCCAGCGCCAGGTGAGCGAGTCCACGATGAGCCCCCCGAGGACGGGCCCCAGGATGGGCCCGAGGAGCATGGGCACGCCGAGCAGGCTCATGACCCGGCCCATCCGCTGAGGACCGGCCGCTTCGGCCAGGATGGTCTGGCCGATGGGCATGATCATGCCCCCGCCGATGCCCTGGAGCACCCGGAAGGCGATCAGGCTCTCGGCCGACCACGCCGCACCGGAAAGGGCTGATCCCACCAGGAACAGCACCAGGGACGTGATCCACATCCTCTTGGCCCCGAAACGTTCCACCGCCCAGCCTGTGAGCGGAATGACCATGGAGAGGGCCAGGAGATACCCGGTGCTCACCCATTGGATGGTGGCCAGCGGAGACTTGAAGTCCTTGGCCAGCGTGTCGATGGCCACGTTGACGATCGTGGTGTCCAAAATGGACATGATGGTCCCGAGCACCACGACCAGCGCCAAGCGCAGGAGGTGCGGATCGAGGCCCATGAAGCCCGACGAGGCCCCCGGAGCAAGGTCCCGCCCCTCAGACTCCGCCCCGTGGCGGTCAGGTGGTCTCGTGGTCACCATCAGATGTGCTCCTCGTCACCGTCGTCGTCGTCTGGTTTCGTCGTTCGGCGCACATCTGAGCTACCGCGATCCGAGCCAAGACGCAAAAACAAATCTGTGACCGGACGGGGCATCCCGTGGTCACCACCCCCGTTCCGGCGTCGGACGGTACGAGCGCTCCCGAGTCGCACATCCCGCCAAATATGGCGGCTGGCCAGGTTTCTAAGCGGGCACACAGGTTGATCAAGGGCGGCTCTTAGGATCCTCGGCTCAACTGCTGCTCGGACTTCCCGAAGAGGCAGATGCCGGATCCGGCGGCGGGAAGTCACGAGTGCCGACCTGTCCAGGACGAGGAGAATAAGTGAGGACGGAATCAGTGGGGACGACGGCCAGTGAATCCCAATCGGCCTCGTCGGCCGTGCGCACCGACGACGTCACCGCCGAGGTCCCGATCGTCGCGGGTGAGGCCGACGCCGCACCGAGAACGCGGTTCCGGCGAAGGAACATCATCGTGGCCGCCGTCGTTGTCGTGGTCGCAGCCGGAGCCGGCATTGGCATCTGGCTCGGAACCAGTAGCTCCGCCGCTCCGGGATTGCAGATCACGACCCAAACGGTCAGCGTGACCACCGGGACCATGCAACAAACGGTCGCCACCTCTGGCACCATCGCACCGGCCCAGCAGGCCAACCTGAACTTCGGCGTCTCCGGCACGGTCACCGGTGTCAATGTGAGCGCCGGTCAGGCCGTGACTGCCGGCCAGACACTGGCCAGCGTCGATCCCTCGGCCCTGCAGGCCACGGCCAATTCAGCCCAAGCGTCCCTGACCGCAGCCCAAGCCAAGTTGGCCAGCGATCAGGCCGCCAATGCCTCGTCGAGCCAGATTACGTCGGACCAAGCATCGGTCACCTCTGCGCAGTCCCAGCTCACAACGGCCCAGACCAACCTGACCAATGCCTCATTGACGTCGACCATTGCCGGCACGGTGGCTTCGGTCGACCTCAGTGTGGGCCAGCAGGTGTCGAGTAGCAGCAACAGTTCTGGTTCGGGGTCTGCCTCGACTGGCTCGAGCGGGACCGGCTCGAGCGCGACCGGTGCATCAGCCGGCGGGCTCGGTGGCGGACTGAGCAGTTCCTCCGCGGCCAGCTCGTCGGCCTCGTCGTCGAGCAGTTCCTCGACCTCGTCGACGGGGCAGATCGTTGTCATCTCCACCAACAGTTTCATCGTCAATGCCACGGTGGATGACACTCAGGTCGGCGAAGTCAAGCAGGGAGACCAGGTCGTCATCACGCCCAGCGGGTCGACCACCAACGTCTACGGCACCGTCTCCTCGGTGGGGTTGATCGCCACATCGAGCTCGACGGTGGCCACCTTCCCGGTCTCCATCGCCGTTACCGGCAGCCCGACGGGGATCTATGCCGGATCGACCGCCACTCTCTCCATTGTCGTGGAGCAGCTCAACAACGCCATCCAGGTGCCCACAGCGGCCATCTCCTATTCGGGAGGTCGGTCCACCGTCACGGTGGTACAGAACGGGAACCACGTCTCCCGAGCCATCACCACTGGCGTGAGCTCAGCCGGCGAGACCCAGGTCACCAGCGGGCTCACCTCAGGTGAGAAGGTGCTCGAGCAGGTGGTCAAGTTCAACGGTGCGGCCGGCGGAGCGGGTCGTAGCCTCTTCGGTGGCGGAACAACAGGCGCGGGCGGCGCGGGCGGCGCCGGAGGAGCTCGCTTCCGCGGCGGGGCGGGCGGTGCCGGCGGGTTCGGCGGCGCCGGGGGCGGAGGCATCGGTGGTTGACCAGACCCCGGTCATCGAGCTCGACAGCGTCACCAAGGTCTACCGAACGGGCGCCTTTACCGTTGCCGCCCTTCGGGGCATCAGCCTGTCCATCAACAACGGCGAGTACGTCGCCGTCATGGGCCCGTCGGGCTCGGGTAAGTCCACGCTCATGCACATCCTGGGCTGTCTCGACGTGCCCAGTGCCGGTACGTACTGGCTGGCCGGCGAGGACGTCAGCCACATGGACGAACTGGCGCTGGCCTCCGTGCGCAATCGCCGCATCGGTTTCATCTTCCAGCAGTTCAACCTCCTGCCCTCCCTGACCGCCTGGCGCAACGTCGAGATGCCCCTTTCCTATGCCGGCGTGGGTCGGGCTGAACGAAAGGAGCGAGCGATCGAGGCGTTGGAGCGCGTCGGGCTGGGAGATCGAGTCCAACACCGTCCCGGTGAGCTGTCCGGCGGGCAACAACAACGGGTGGCCATCGCCCGGGCCCTGGTGAGCGACCCCGATCTGATCCTGGCCGACGAGCCAACCGGTGCGCTTGACTCGAAGTCGGCCAACGACATCATGGCCCTGCTCGACGAGCTGTATGCGGCGGGCAGGACGCTCGTGCTCATCACCCATGATGCTGATGTGGCCGGGGTGGCCCAACGCACCATCCGCATCCGCGACGGGCTGATCGCACCGGTGAGCGAGCTCGCATCATGAGTTGGCTCGACACTCTCCGGACTGGACTCGAGGCCGTCCGAACCCATCGGCTCCGATCCGGCTTGACCGTCCTCGGCATCATGATCGGCATCGCCGCGGTGATCCTGACCGTCGGTCTCGGCCAGGGCGCCCAGGATCAGATCAGCTCGCAGATCAATGCATTGGGCACCAACCTGCTTACCATTTCGCCCGGAAGCTCTACGTCGTCCAGCGGCATCCGCGGCGGCTTTGGTTCCGCTTCAACCCTCACCGAGGCCGATGCCACGTCGCTGTCATCCAAGACGGTGGCTCCGGACATCAATGCCGTTGCGCCGGTCCTCTCCTCCTCGGAGACGCTCACCGCCGGGTCGAGCAACTGGACGTCCACCGTTGTGGGCACCACGCCTTCATGGGAGACGGTGCGGAGCCGAAGCGTGACCCAGGGTCGGTTCATCGTCAACCAGGACGTGACCGACCACACAGCCGTCGCCGTCCTGGGGTCGGACACGGCCGCCGAGTTGTTCAGCCGAGTCGACCCAGTGGGCCAGACCGTCAATGTGAACGGCGTCCCCATGACAGTGATCGGGGTGCTCAATTCGGTGGGCTCCTCGTCGTCGTCAACCGGAACAGACCAGGACGACCAGGTCATCGTGCCCATGAGCACCGCCTCGCAGCGGCTCTTCGGCTCCACCGCGCTGAGCTCGATCCTGATCCAGTCCACCTCGAGCAGCACCTTGTCCGCCGCCTATCAGGAAGCGAACACTGAGCTCCTGGCCCTCCACGGGATCACCACGGCCTCAGACGCCGATTTCACCATTGCTTCGCAAGCGTCGCTGGTGACAACGGCCACCTCTGTCGACCACACCCTGACCATCCTGCTCGGAGGCATCGCTGCCATCTCGCTATTGGTGGGGGGGATCGGCGTGATGAACATCATGCTCGTGTCGGTGACCGAACGAATCAGGGAGATCGGCCTCCGCAAGGCATTGGGAGCCACACCGCCGCTGATCCGTCGTCAGTTCCTCCTCGAGGCTTCGGTGCTCGGGCTCGCCGGAGGTGCATTGGGAGCCATCCTCGCCGTGGCCGGTGCCGCGCTGCTCCCCCACGTCATCGGCTATCCGATTGCTGTATCGGCCGTAGCCAGCATCGGAGCCCTGGCGGTGGCCATCGCCATTGGCCTGGTGTTCGGCGTCTACCCCGCGTCTCGTGCCGCCCGAATGGCCCCCATCGACGCACTTCGCAGCGAATGAGAACGAGCCCAAGTGGCCCCATCAACTCGATTCAGAAATGAAAGAGAGCAATACACCATGAAACGTCCGCAGACCCTCGGCCGTCGGTCGGTACTGGCAGCCACCGTTGGCGTCTCCTTGGCTGCCAGCCTGGCCTTCGCCGGCGCCGCAGCGGCAGCCACGACGCCAAGCGGCGGCTCGTTCTCGCCTCCTACCTCGGGTTCGGTGGCGGCCATCTCCGGCTCGTCCATGGAGGTCCAGAACCAGCAATCCGGACAAGTGACGGTCAACTGGACGACCTCCACTACCTTCTCCCAGGTCGCCTCCGTTCCATCCTCCTCGGCAGCGGCCGGCGACTGCGTGACGGTGAGCGGCTCGTCATCCAAGGGCACGATCACAGCCAAGACAGTGGCGATCAGTCAACCGACAGCGGGCAAGTGCAGCGCCAGTGGCGCGGGCGGCGCCGGTGGTTTCGGTGGCGGCGCTCGTCCGAGCGGCGCATCGGGTAGGCCAGCAGGTGGATTCCCCGGCGGCCGACCCGGCGGTGGCGGTGGCGCCGGAGGCGGCCGTCCTGGGTTCGGTGGCTCGGGCAACACCGGATTCGCCAGCGGCACGGTGAAGTCGGCCACGCCGACCAGCCTGGTCATCTCCGGGTTCTCCTCGGCCAGCATCACCAAGAACACCAAGAACACCAAGTCGAGCAAAAAGCCGACGACGCCCAAGACCACGACCGTCAAGGTCAAGACCACCTCGTCGACCACCTACAGCGAGAATCAGGCGGCAGCCGCGACAAATCTGGCCGTCGGTGACTGCGTAACCGCCGCCGGGAGCAGCGACTCGACGGGGGCGGTCAGTGCCACGACCGTCCGGATCACGTCAACGGGAGGCCAGACCTGCACGACCGGGTTCGGGAGAGGGGCCTCGGGTGGCTGACCGATCAGGTCCGGGATCAGGTCCGGGCCCGCGCCGGCGACGATGGACGTTCGGCCTCGCCGCGCTGGTCCTCGCCGGAATCGTCGCCGGTGTGACCCTTTGGGCCACCGGAGCGTCGGGGGCAACGGGCTACCGACTGGCCGTGGTCTCAACCGCGACGGTTCGTCAGACGCTCGGCGTGTCGGGCACGGCCGATCCGGTGAACCAGGGCACCGCCGACTTTCAGGTGGCCGGCACGGTGTCGGGTGTGAACGTCACCGTGGGCCAACAGGTCACGGCGGGGCAGAGCCTGGCCTCCCTCGACACCACGACGCTGGCCCAGAACGTGTCATCGGCTCAGTCCACCCTCACCTCCGCCCAGGCCAAGTTGGCCGAAGACGAATCGTCGCAGTCGTCCGGTACGAGCACTTCGTCGTCCGCCGGCAGCGGATCGACTGCAGGCGGTGGCGGATCATCTTCAACAGGCACCGGATCGTCCACCGGCAATGTGGCCACAACAGCATTCGTGACCGCTGCCAGCACCGGGCCGACCCTGGCTGAGGCTCAACAGGCGGTGGTCGCAGCACAGCAGACCGCCGATGCCGATGCGGCCACTGCGGCCGCGGCCTTCGCCCAGGCTCAGTCGGCGTGTGCAGGAACGGGCACGACCACGTCCACCACGACGCCCTCATCGACGACCACCACCACGTCACCAGGCAGCGATCCAACGGCATGCACCACTGCTCTCAGCCAGTCGCTGACCGCACAACAGCAGGTTGCCACCGATCAGAAGGCCGTAGCCAGCGCCGAGACGACCTTGGCTCAGGTACTGGCCTCGACCAGCCCCTCGGGCTCGACTGGCGGCACGGGAGGGGCCGGCGGCACCGGCTCGACCGGCTCGACCGGCTCTTCGGGATCAGGGTCATCAAATAGTTCGGGAAGTACGAGCCGAACCGGCACCAGCACGAGCGGAGGGACTGCTACCACCGGAGGGTCCGGTACGAGCGGGGCTAGCGGCACAGCCTCCAATAGCGCACAGCAGTTGGCCACCGACCAGGCGGCCATCGACTCCGCCACCGCCACGTTGATCGTGGCCCAGCAGTCGCTGGCCGCCGCCCAGCTCACCAGCCCGCTCACCGGTACGGTCGCCTCCGTCACCCTCACCGTCGGTCAAACGGTGACTGCCGGCTCCACCAGCGACGCCATCACCATCATCAACTCCGGGAGCTACCAGGCCACCGGGTCCCTGACCAGCACCCAGGCCGCAGAGGTCAAGGTGGGCGACCACGCTCTGGTCACCGTGAACGGAAAGAGCGGCACGCTGGCCGGCACGGTCACTCGGGTCGGACCGGTGAACGCCAGCAGCTCGAGCTACACCTACCCGTTGATCGTCCTCCTGTCCGGCGGGTCCCACGGCATCGCCGCAGGTTCGACAGCTCAGGTCCAGGTCGTGCTGCACGAGGTGAACAACGCCCGAGCGGTGCCCACCTCGGCCGTGCACACAGTCGGCAACAACTCCTACGTGTACGTGCCCGAGTCAGGCCAGGAAGCGCGCAAGAAGATCTCGGTGGGCATCGTGGGCGGCGTCTATACCCAGGTCACTGGGGGGATCACCGACGGAACATCGGTGATCCTGGCCACTATGTCCCAGGCCGTCCCCTCCTCGAGCACCAGCTCGTCAACTGGCGGATTCGGCGGCGGCGGCGGCTTCGGCGGAGCGGGCGGCGGGGCCGGGTTCGGCGGCGGAGGCGCAGGCGGCTTTGCCGGACGATTCGGCGGGGCGGGCGGATAGCTCGATGGAGCGCCGGCCCAGACCAGGGGCTTGGGACATGGCCGCCCTCCGTCCACGTCCCGTTCACCCGTGGAGGTCTACCCCCGGATACGGACGGCCAATGTGGCCAGGATGCCGTTGACGAAGCTTCCCGACTCGTCGGTCGAGTAGCCCGAGGCCAGGTCGACCGCCTCGTTCAAGACGACGGCGGTGGGCACATCGGGGAACGAGAGCAACTCAGCCACGGCCAGCCGAAGGACGTTGCGGTCGATGACGGCCAGACGCTCGACGTCCCAGCCGATGGCCGCATCGCCCACCATGGCGTCGATCTCGGCCATCTGATCCTCCACTGCAGCCAGGAGGGCCACGGTGAACTGGTCAGGAGGCACAGCCAAGGCAGCGACCACGGCCGATGGTGGCTCGCGCTTCAGCTCCGCCTCGTAGAGGAGAGACACTGCCCGTTCTCGGGCCTGGTGGCGGGGGGCGGATTCCATGAGGGGCGTCGGTGTGCGGAGCTGGGGCCGCCCTGATTGGCCGCGGCGCCGGAGGGCGGAGCCGACCGAGGGACGGCGTTGCCCGAAACTCAGGCTCGGGTCAGGTACTCGCCCGAGCGGGTATCGACTTTGATCTTCTCGCCGGGATTGACGAACAAGGGGACCTGCAGAGTCAGTCCCGTCTCCAAGGTGGCCGGCTTGCGAGCACCGGACACCCGGTCGCCCTGGACTCCCGGCTCGGTCTCGGCCACCGTCAACTCCACCGCCGCGGGGAGATCGACGCCGACGATCTCGTCGCCGTAAAACTGGAGGACGGCGTCGTCTCCCTCTTTCAGGTAGTTGGCCGCATCCCCCAACAGCTGGGAGGCCACCTGGAGCTGCTCGTACGAGGTGGTGTCCATGAACACGTAGTCCGAGCCGTCCCGGTAGAGGAACTGCATTGCTCGCTTGTCGATGATGGCCTGGTCGAGCTTCTCGTCCGCCCGATAGGTGCGCTCGATCACCGCACCGGAGCGCACGTTCTTCAGCTTGGTACGGACGAAGGCGCCGCCCTTCCCTGGTTTCACGTGCTGGAACTCCACCACGGAGAACAGCCCTTCGGGCAGGTTGACGGTCATGCCATTGCGTAGATCGTTGGTCGATACAGCCATCAGAGCGAAACATCCTTCGGAAACATGGTGAGCGGGCGGCGGCCGTCCTCGACCACGACGAGAGTGTCCTCGATCCTGACCCCACCCACGCCCGCCAGGTAGACCCCGGGCTCCACGGTGGCAACGACGCCGGGAGCGAGGATAGCAGTTGCTCCTGGTCCGACCGACGGGGCCTCGTGAATGTCGAGGCCGACACCATGGCCGGTTCCATGCTCAAAACGCTCGGCCCACCCCGCTTCGGCGATCACGTCCCGACAGGCCCGATCGACGTCGCCGGTGACCACACCAGGGGCGACGGCGGCCACCCCGACGCGTTGGCTCTCGGCCACGACCGAGAACACTCGGGCCAGCTCGCCGTCGGGCTCGCCCCCGACGCAGAACGTCCGAGTCATGTCCGAGCGATAGCCCTCGTAGATGGCACCGAAGTCGATCACCACCGGGTCGCCGGACCGGATCTGTCGATCACCGGGTCGGGCGTGGGGCTTGGCCGAGTTCGGTCCGGAGGCCACGATTGTCTCGAAGGCGCTGTCTTCGGCGCCGCGAACTCGCATGGCGTGGTCGAGCGCGGCGGCCACGAACGCCTCGGTCACCGACTCGGCTTCAGCTCGAACGAGGAGCGGCACCACCGACGCCAGGGCCTCGTCGGCGATGGCCGCCGCCCGCTCCATGCGGGCCACCTCGCCGGCGTCTTTGACCTGGCGCAGGGCTTCGACGCACCCCCGCGTGGGGACGAGCGCCACGTCCGAACCGAGGGCCTCATCCCACGCCCGCTGGCCGGACCAGGTCACGTCATCGGCCTCGAGCCCAAGGTTCGCCGTCGCCCCCCATGCGGCGACCAGGGCCTCGCGCTGCACTTGGACACCGCCGATGACGATGTCGACAGCCTGGGCCGCTCCTGCTTCGGCCAACTGCTCTTCGGACTGAGTCCGGTAGCGGCCGTCGGAGGTCAGGACGGCGCGCTGCGGTGTCACCAGCAACAAGCCGGCCGACCCGGTGAAGCCGGTCAACCAGCGGATGTTGGCCGCCACCGTGACCAAGAGACCGTCAACACCGGCATCGGGAAGCGTCTCCCGCAGACGGTCCAGCCGGTCCGACACATCGAGCGGGGGAAGCGGCTCGGCGAACAGCGGAGCGGCGCCGGTCACGTCCGGCCCTCGGCCTCGGCCACAAGCAGACGGTGCACGGCTTCGATGGCCAGGGGGTAGCCCAGGGCGCCGAACCCGGCGACGTTGCCGTCGGCCACCGGGGCGATCACCGACGTGTGGCGGAACGGCTCCCGGGCCGCCGGATTGGATAGGTGCAGCTCCACCACGACACCGTCGAACGCAGCCAGGGCATCGTGGAGTGCCCACGAGGTGTGGGTCAGGGCTCCGGCGTTGACCACGATGGCCGCCGCCCGCCCGCGAGCCTGTTGGACAGCCTCGATCAGGTCCCCCTCGTGGTTGGACTGCAGGTGCTCGAGCTTGTGGCCCAGAGCGACGGCGGCATGGGAGGCCGCCTCAACGTGGTCGGCCAGGGTGGCGTGGCCGTAGATGGCCGGCTCCCGTTCCCCCAGCAGGTTCAAGTTGGGTCCCGACAGCAGCAGGATCAGGGTCTGGTCGCTCATGATCGTCCGGCCATCTCCGCCAGGGTAGCCAGCACTTCGGCTTCGGCGATCCCCCGGACCGGCTCCACCCCGTGGGGGCCATCGAGCACGAACGTCAGGTCGTGATGAGCCTTCTTGTCGCGGGCCATGTACGAGACCAGCGACCGGGGATCCACCTCGTCGGGCAGGTCGGCTCGAAGGTCGAACGCCCCCACCACGCGACGGTGGAGCGCCACCCGATCGTCATCGATCCGGTCCAATCGCCGGGCCAGCAGGGCCGCGAACACCAGCCCGATGGCCACCGCCTCGCCGTGGCGCAGATCAGGTGAGCCCGTGGGCCCGAACGAGGAGGCTTCAAGAGCGTGGGCCAGCGTGTGGCCGTAGTTGAGCACCATGCGGCGGTTGCCTTCGCGCTCGTCGGCCGAAACCACGTCGGCCTTGATCTGGGCGCACCGCGCCACCTGCTCGTCGAGGGGCAGATCGATCAGCGACGCGTCGGGTTCGGATCCCTCGAGAACGTCCAAGAAGGCGTACTTGGCCATCTCTCCCCGCCCGCTGGCCCATTCCCGTTGGGGCAGGGTGGACAAGGTGGCGGTGTCGCACAGGACAGCCGATGGCTGCCAGAAGGCGCCGACCAGGTTCTTCCCCTCGGGAAGGTTCACGCCGGTCTTTCCGCCGATGGCCGCGTCCACCTGGGCCAGCAGCGAGGTGGCTACGTTCACGTAGGCGATGCCCCGGTAATAGCTGGCGGCGGCGAAGCCGGCCAGATCGGTGACCACCCCGCCGCCCACGGCCACGACCGCGTCCCCTCGGGCCAGGCCGAATCGGGCGAACCCGCGACACAGCCCCTCGATCGTCGACAGCGACTTGGCCCCTTCCCCGTCAGGGACGATGAAGACCTCGGAGGGGAGCCCGGGATCCACCTCGACACCGATCTCCTCCTGGGTCACCACCGCCACCCGCCCGGCGCTGGGCACCGCAGACGAGAGGGCATCGGCCAGGACCTCGCGGGCGCCGTCTCCGACCACCACGTCGTAGCTTCGCTCCCCCAGCTTCACCGGAATGGTGATCACGGCCGTCGATCCTCGCTGCCGTCCTCGCTGCCGTCGGAAACGGTCTCTCCGGACTCGGTCTCTCCGGACTCGATCCCCCCGGACTCGGTCGCACCGGACTCGGTCGCACCGATGCCGAGCCGGGCACCGGCCAGGACCCGATCGGTCACCGCCTCGGGCGAGAGATCGTCGACGTCCACCGTGACCTCGGCCACCGAGTCGTACAACGGTCTCCGAACTTCGTAGAGCGCAGCCAGGGCGCCGGCGGGATCGTCTCCCAGCAGCGGGCGTCCGGCGCCGTCGCCCACCCGTTTGCTCAAGGTCTCGGGCCGGGCCCGCAGCCACACCACGATGCCGGATCGGGCCAAGAGCGCTCGGTTCGCCTCGGACAAGACCGCCCCACCGGCCACCGACACCACCATGGGGTTGGCACCGGACACCGCCGTGGTCAGGGCCTTGGTCTCCTCTTTCCGGAACGCGGTTTCGCCGTCCTCGGAGAAGATCTCGGGAACGCTCCGCCCGGTGGTTCGGGTCACCTGGGCATCCGAATCGAGGTATCCCCATCCCAGTCGTTGGGCCAGCAGTCGACCGACGGTGGTCTTTCCCGCCCCCATCATGCCGACCAGTAAGAGGCGCTCAGGCATCGTGCTCGCTGAGGGGACGCGCAGCCGAGGGAGTCTCGCCCAACGAGGCGAGATAGCCGTCACGGTTGCGCACGAATTCGGCCACCGAATCGCCCCCGAACTTCCGGAGCGCCTCGGATGCCAGGACCAGCGCGGTCATGGTCTCGGCCACCACACCCATGGCCGGTACCGCGGTGACGTCGGTACGTTCCTTGAACGACACAGTGGACTCCTTGGTCACCACGTCCACCGTGCCCAGCGAGGGCCGGTTGAGCGTGGCCAGCGGCTTCATCGATGCCCGGGCCACGATGGGCGCACCGGTGGACATGCCCCCTTCGATCCCACCGGCCCGATGGGTGTCGCGGACATAGCCGCCGCTGAGGACTCCGCCACCATCGTCCGCCCCCGCCATCCGGATGGCGTCATGAGCCTCCGATCCTCGAAGCCCGGGAAGGGCCAGGCCCTCGCCGATCTCCACCGCCTTGATGGCCTGAATGCTCATCAGCGCTTGGGCCAACAGGGCATCCAGCCGTCGGTCCCAGTGCACGTGGCTGCCGAGGCCGACGGGGACCCCATAGGCCACCACCTCGGCCACCCCGCCCAGGGAATCGCCCTCTTTGGCTGCCGCCTTGACCTCGGACACCATGCGGACCTCGGCGTCCGGATCGTTGCTTCGCACCGCCGACTCGTCGATCCGGGGGAGGTCGCTCATGACCGGCAGCACGGCCTGTTCGTTCTTGGCCTCGCCCAGCTGCACGATGTGGCTGAGGATGTCCACCCCGATCTGGGCCAACAGGAACTTGGCCACCGTTCCCGCCGCCACCCGGGCGGCCGTCTCGCGCGCCGAGGCCCGCTCCAGCACGTCTCGGGCGTCGGCCAAGCCGTACTTGAGCATGCCCGAGAGATCCGCGTGGCCGGGACGAGGCTGCGTCAGCACCTTGCCGGGAAGACCGGGGGCCGGCGACATCTCGACTTCCCACTTCGGCCACTCGGTGTTGGCGATCTCGATGGCCACCGGTGAACCGATGGTCCGACCGTGTCGGATCCCACCGATCAGCGTCACCTCATCCGCTTCGAACCGCATCCTCGGGCCGCGCCCGTATCCGAGCCGGCGGCGGGCCAGCCCTCGCTGGATGTCCTCAGCGGTGACCAGGAGCCCGGCCGGCACGCCCTCCACGATGACCACGAGAGCGCGGCCATGGGACTCTCCGGCGGTCAGGAAGCGCAGCATCCAGGCAAATCTACTCGTGGCGGCCATGGACCCGGCCCGCTCCTGTCGTGGCTGGGCCCCTTCCACCGACTTCTCCACCGGCTTCCACCACGATGGCCGACCGGGACGGACCTGCCCCAGGGAGCTCTTCTCGCCGCGCCGCTCAGACCGGCCGATGGAAGACGGCCTGGACGATCGGGGCTCCCCACAACACACCCACGATGGCCCCGGCGGCCAGCGCAGGGGCGAACGGAATCCTCGTCCGGCGGCCGGTACCGCGGAGGAGTGTGGTGGCCACCCCGCCCAGGAGCCCCAGGATGAAGCCGGAGAGGACGGCGACATAGACGTCGAGCAGGCCGATCCAACCGGTGGCCAGACCAACGAGCGCGGACAGCCGCACATCGCCGAAGCCGATGCCTCGGGGAGCCAACCACCAGATGACGAACAACACGGCAAAGGCGGCCACCGCACCGATGCCGGCCGTGGCCAGCCGGTGCCACTGGTCGTCGACCGCGGCCACCACCACCAGCAGACCCGAGACGGCGGCCAGACCCGGGTACACCAGCCGGCGAGGAATCAGCCCGTGGGTCAGATCGGTGGTCGACACCACGACCAGGACACCGAAGAAGACGGTGAAGGGCACGAGCACGAGATGGGCACCGAACCGGTTCGCCCCTCCGGCGGCGAGCATGCCCGTGACCACGGCAGCACCGGCGGTTCGGACCGGGCTGATCCCCACGGGGAGGAGACGGGGTGGCTGGGCCGAATCGTCCGCCGAGCTGGCCGCCGAAAGTCCCCCGGCGGCCTCATCTCTTCGACGCTGCTCGTCAACACTGCGTTCGGCCAGCCGCTGCCCCAACGGATCGAGCAGTCCCCCCAGCACCAGACCGGTCACCGATGCCCCGGCGATCAGCTGGGCGCTCACCGGCTACGCCAACACTGGCGAGCTACCCGGGCGTCGACTGGTAGAAGGGATTGGACCCCTCGGCATGGTTGGTGACGTCAACGATGTCGGTGATCTCGGGCACGGCCTCTCGCAAGATGCCGTCGATGCCCTCGGCCAACGTCGCCTTGGCCATGCCGCACCCCTGGCAACCCCCGCTCAACCGGAGGTGGACCACCGAACCCTCCATAGTGACCAGGTCGGCCCGACCGCCGTGCTCGGCGATGCTTGGGTTGACCTGGGATTCGAGGGCGGCAACGACCCGGCGGGCCAGTGGGCTGGTCAGGTCGACCGGTGGCAGATCAGCGGGCGCCGACTCCTGCTCGGCCCGAGTGCGCGGGGTGTTGGGATTGATGACGACGAGCCCGCCCCCACCGCCGGCATCGGTGGCCATGTCGAGCCTGGCCCCGTGCAGCCGGTCGATACTGTCTCGAGGGATGACGACAGGAAGATCGTCATCGTGCTGGATGACGTCACCGGGACGAGCGTCGTGGAGGAGCCGGAAGTACATGTCGTAGACATAGGCGCTGTCGTCGGCACCGGTCACCTCGAGCCACAGGGCCAACCGGCCGTGACCCTTCTCCTTGGACAGCGCCTCGATGACCGTGGACCGGGCCTCGGCGGTGATGGCCAACGCAGGATGCAGGTCATCACGGTCGTCGGACATGCCTGTCATCATAAAGGCGTGGCCACCACGAACACGAAGATCCCGTCCGATGCCCATGAGTGGGTCAGCTTCGACGATCCCGATGAGGAGCGAACCTGGCAGTTCGACGTCACCTTCTTGGCCAGCGCCTGGACGTGCATCTTCGGTGACGGATGCCAGGGCGTGCTCACCGGCCCGGCTCCGGAGCTGGTGCAAGGGTGCTGCTCCTACGGTGCCCACTTCACGGGCAAGAAGGACGCCCGCAACGTCGAACGCGCCGCGGCCGAACTGACCCCGGACATCTGGCAGTTCCACAAACAGGGACAAAAGGGCGTGATCAAGAAGCTGCCCGACGGCGACTTGGGCACGAGACTGGTGAAGGACGCGTGCATATTCCTGAACCGGCCCGGGTTTCCGGCGGGAGCGGGTTGCGCGTTGCACCTGGCGGCCATGGCCCAGAATCGCAGCCACGTCGAGCTGAAGCCCGAGGTCTGCTGGCAGCTCCCACTGCGACGTGAGGACGAGACCTCACCCGACGGCCACGTCACCTCGGTCATCCGACAGTGGGATCGGCGGCATTGGGGTGGCGGCGGTGAGGAATTCCATTGGTGGTGCACCGAGGCACCCGAGGCCTTCGTGGGCCACGAGCCCGTCTACGTCACCATGCGGACCGAGCTCGAGGCCATGGCCGGGAAAAAGGTCTACAAGATGGTGGCGGCGTATCTCGATGCCCGCATGGCTCCGGCTTCGACCGCGGTGCCCTTGCCCCATCCGACGGTCAGGCGACGCAGCGCCCGCTGAACAGCGCCCCCTGAAATACGCCGAACGCTGTTCGAGACACCGCCGCCCCCGCTTGGGCCTACTCGGCCAGCGGATCGTCCTCGGTATGGGTGGGCCCGGTCTGGACCGTGCCCAGGATCTCATCGAATTCATCCTCGGTGGCCAGGCACCACGAAGCATGCTCGTCATCTGGTTCAGCGCCGCATTCGGGGCACCGCCTGTTTGCGGTCGCAACGGACCGTTTCAGGCTGCGTGCTTCCTCGAACCGTCGATGGCGTCCCTTCTTCACCGAAAAACTCCTTGCCCCCGCCAGAGGCGACATCAAGGCCTGAGCCCAGGCCAGCCGGGTATCCCGTCGTTCACCGTTCGGTCACAAGTGTAGTGCGGACGCTTCAGCTACGGCGCGCGCTGGGGCCCCGCTACGATCGACCCGGTGCCCGAGCAATTCGATCCCCAGGACATGCTGGCCCGGTTCCGATCTCGGGCCGAGGCCGTCCGGAACCGTGGCCTGCCCCCCATCGAAGGGGCCGACCGCCAGCGGTTCAAAGAGCAGGCCCAGGCGGACTTCATGGACTTCGCCATGCTGGGCGACGCCGAGGCCACGCTGGACGACGGGGTACTGGTCCTCCGCATCGATCTCCGCCCGAAACCCACCTGAGCGTCGAAGGGCCGGCACACGGCCCCCTGACGGGGCCAACACAGGGCCCCCTGAAGGGCGATGTCCCCATCAGCCGCCGTAGTTCATCCGGGTGTCCTCCATCCTGAGAACCTCGGGATGGTCATCCGGACCGGTGGCCATGCCCCCGGCATCGACCACCTCGCCCACGAACAGGATGTGACTGCCCAGGCCGAGGGTGTGCCGGACGGCACAGGACAGCCACCCGGTGGCCGAGGCCACCACGGGCACCCCGTCGGCCAGCTCGGACACCTCGACCCCCTGCATCGTGAGGGCCACACCGTCGGCCCCCACGGTCACGTCTTCGGCCGGCTTCACGAACTTGCGGACCAGGCCTCGGTCTTCCCGGGCCAGAATGCTGACCGAGAACGACCCGCCCTCGGTGATCAGTCCCGCCGTCACCGCCTCCGTCTCGATCCCGGCGGCCACCAACTTCGGGTTGCTGGCCACCTGGGAGATCCAGTTGCACGTCATGAGGTTCCGGCGATCTCCGGAACGACTGCCCAGGACGTAGAGCCCGGCCGGCATCGACCACAGCACTCTGCGCCGGAGCCGGTCGTACTCATCGGGATCACGATCCGGAGGCACAGGGCCCACGATTCCTTGCTGCACGGGCATGGCCTCGACCCTACTGGGCCCTCACCAGACCAGAGCGACCGACATCATGAGGGATCAGGGCGGGTTGAAGGGATCATTGTCCCCGTCGGGCGACGTGGTGGTCGTGGTGGACGGGACCTTTCCGGTGACCGCCGTGATGCGGCGGACCGCCTGGGCCAGATCGGCGGCTCCCTGCCGGCGCTCGTCGGCCGAGCGTCGGAGGAGCGAGGCGTTCCCGCCGGCGCCGCTGTAACAGTTGTTGCCGGCCGAGTACTCGACTTGGTACGCGTTCTCCAGAGCGGTGGTGAGCTGATCGTCCGGCGTCGGCAGATTGCTGTTTCCCGCGGAGGAGTCGTTGGACAACAACGCGCAGGCGGTCCGGATAACCCCGGCTGGGCTGTGGATGGCCAGGGCCCTGTCGATGGTGGCATTGTCGGCCTCGATCGCCCCGATGGACGGGCCCGCCCCTGCGCCGGCAACCCACGTCGAGATCCGGTGAGCCGGTGTGCCGCTCATTTCTGCCCCGGCACAGGCGGCCAGGAGCAACGGCACGGCCACGACCACCAGGACCACGGCCACCCTTCTGCTCCGTGGGGCTCGGCCCGATCGCCGGCTCAACCGTGAATCCCGGTCCTTCCTGGACGCCAGGACGGGTCGAGCTGCCGGAGGAAGATGTCGCAGCGCTCCTCTTCCTCCTGTTCCCCGATGGCACCAGCCGTCGCTCGGAGTCCATCGACGCAGCGCAGGAATCCCTGATTGGAGGGCTCGGACCATCGGACCGTTCCCGATCCGCGCCATCCCGCGGCCCGCAGCGCATCAAGACCCCGGTGGTACCCGACCCGGTAGTAGGCGTACGCCTCGATGTCGTCTCCGGCCAGAGATCCCAGCGCCGACCACCCGGTCAGCGATCGGGGGAAAGAGCGCACGACGTCGGCCACGGCGTCCCTCCGCCGTTGCGGGGGCTCGCTCAGGGCCTGCTCCAAGCGGGCGGTGGCATCACCGGGCTCGGGGGGAAGGACGGTGTCGGGAAGGCCGCCGGTGATGCTCACCGGCGACGCGTGGGCGGACGAGTCGGATGTCGCAGGCACATGGCCAGTGTACGTGGTGGTCGAGGGCGGCCGTCTGGCGCGGAGACCGGGGCTGGGCTGGTCCGGACGGGTCCGGACCAGCCCGATCAGAGCGGTTGTCGGTCGTTCAAGTGAAGTGCAGCAGGTGGTAGTCCTTTCGACCCCGGCGCAGCACCACATATCCCCCGGCCAGCAGGTCTGTGCTCCGCAGGGTCGCTTTGGCGTCCGTCTGGCGGCGATTGTTCACGTAGGCCCCACCTTGTTCGACCGTCGTCCGGGCCCGGCCCTTGGACGGCACCATGCCTGTCTCCACCAACAGGTCGACCAGGGACACCCCGTCGCCCTCGAGCTGGGCCCGCGACACCGAGGTGGACGGGGCCTCGGCGAACACGTCGAGCAGCGTGGGCTCGTCGAGCTCGACGATGCCTTCACTGAACAGGGCCGACGCCGCCCCCTCGGCCCGCTCCATCTCCGCCTCCCCGTGGACGAGCGAGGACACCTCCCGGGCCAGAACCCGTTGCGCCTGGCGACGCTCGGGATGCTCGGCCGTCTCGGCATCGAGGGCGGCCAGCTGGTCATGGGGAAGAAAAGTGAAGTAGCGGAGATAGGACCCCACCACGCTGTCCTCGCATCGGATGAAGAACTGGTACAGCTGGTAGGGGCTGGTGCGGGCCGCGTCGAGCCAGACGGTTCCTGTCTCCGACTTGCCGAATTTGGTCCCGTCGGCCTTCAGCACGAGTGGAGAGGTGAGTCCCCATACCTCGGTGTGCCGGAGTTTGCGGACCAGGTCGATGCCCATGGTGATGTTGCCCCACTGATCGCTGCCGCCGATCTGCAGTCGGCAGCCGTGATCATCGAACAGGCGAAGGAAGTCGTAGGCCTGGAGCAGCATGTAGCTGAACTCGGTAAAGGAGATCCCCTCGCCTTCCCGGTCCAGACGAGCCTTCACCGACTCCTTGGCCACCATCTGGTTGACGGTGAAGTGCTTGCCCACGTCGCGGAGGAAGTCGAACAGACCCATCCCGGCCAGCCAGTCGCTGTTGTCGGCCACCGTGGCCCGGGCGTCCCCGGCATCAGAGCCAAAATCGAGAAAACGCTCGAGCTGGGACCTGATCCCCTGCACGTTGTGAGCCAGCTCCACTTCGGTGAGCAGGGCCCGCTCGGTCGATTTCCCCCCGGGGTCACCGATGAACCCCGTCCCCCCACCGGCCAGGGCAATGGGGTGATGTCCAGCCAACTGCAGGCGCCGCAGCGTACAGATCTGCAGCAGGTGACCGACGTGCAAGCTGTCGGCGGTGGGGTCGAACCCGGAATAGACGGTGAGGTGATCGTTGTCGAGCCGACCCTCGAGCGCGGTGTCGGTCATCTGATGGACAAGACCCCTGAAGCGGAGGTCCTCGGCAAGTTGGGCCATGGCCTCAGCCTGCCACGCCGAATGCAGCACCTCAGACGATGCCCGGCGCACCCTCCGAGCCAGGTTCCTGGCTCCGCCAGGCCTCCCGGTACCATCTCGGAACGTCGCCTGCGATCGTGCACCGACCCAAGCGAGGAACGAGCCCGCCATGGACAACCCGTATCTCAGCGGCAACTTTGCTCCGGTGACCGAGGAGAAGACCGAGGACCACGAGCTGGAGATCGAGGGTGTGATCCCTCCGGACCTGGAGGGCCACCTCCTTCGCAACGGTCCCAACCCCGCCATCGTCCCCGCCGATCAAAGCCAGTACCACTGGTTCAGCGGAGACGGGATGATCCATGCCATCGGGCTGGAGGGCGGCAAGGCGGTGTCGTACCGCAATCGGTGGGTGCGGACGCGGAAGCTGGCCGCGGAGCTCAACACCACGCCGCCGAAGGGTCCGAGCGAGCCGATCGACGGCCCGGCCAACACCCACGTGATCCGCCATGCCGGCCGCACGCTGGCTCTCGTCGAGTCCGGGTTCCCCCATGCCCTCTCGCCCGACCTGGAGCGAGCGCGGATCCACGACTTCGACGGCTCGCTGTCTTCGCCCATGACCGCCCATCCCAAGGTTGATCCCGACAGCGGCGAGCTCGTCTTCTTCGGGTACGACGTCTTCGGCCCACCCTTCCTGCGGTCCCACGTCGTGGACGCCGGGGGCGTTCTCGTCCAGACCGAGGAGATCGACGTGCCCCGGGCCGTGATGGTGCACGACTTCGGAGTGACCGCTACCCGCATGGTCTTCCTCGACCTGCCCGTGGTATTCGACCTCGATCTGGCCGTCACCGGTCAGAGCCTGCCCTTCCGGTGGATGCCGGAGGCGGGGGCCCGGGTGGGCATCCTGGCCCGGGGCGGACGGGGCTCCACCATCCAATGGATCGGGATCGACCCGTGCTACGTCTTCCACGTCCTGAACGCCTTCGACGACGGCCAGTCGGTGGTCATGGATGTGGTCCGTTACGACTCCGCCTTTGACACCTCGCCCGGCGGGAGCATCGCCGCCAGCCAACCGGTGCTCGCCCGCTGGACCGTCGACCCGGTCGCTCGCCGGGTGCACGAGACCGTGCTGGACGACACGTCCGTCGAGTTCCCGAGGATCGACGACACGGTGGCCGGCCGGCAGCACCGCTTCGGGTACTGCGCCCAGATGTCCGGCCTCGAGAGCCCGGCCGGGTTGGTGAAGTACGACCTGGCCCGGGACGAGGCGGTCCGGTTCGAGCCGGCTGAGCATGGCCAGGCCGGGGAGCCCGTGTTCGTGCGGGGCGCCGATGGACATGGTGAGGATGAAGGCTGGGTCTTGAGCGTGGTGTATGACCCCACCAGGGATGCCAGCGACCTGGTGATCCTCGATGCCACCTCCTTTGCCGGCCCCCCGGTGGCCACCGTGCACCTGCCGGCCAGGGTGCCGTTCGGGTTCCACGGTTCGTGGATCCCGGCCATCCCGGCCACCGCCTAATTCCCCTGGTCCAGGGGTCAGAGGCAGGGCGCCAAGCGGGGGGGTGCATGCAATTGGGGCATTGACCATGGGAAACTGTGGAGAGCTTCTCGTCGTGGCCGGCGGTGACGTGATCGGCCCTCACCGGTAAAGGCCCCAGGTCAAACGTGTCCCCTTCCAATTACGAACCCCCCGGAGGTCGCCGTGTTCCCGGCCGACCCGGTGACAGCGAGTTCTCGGGGCCGATCCTCAGTGGCCAGGTGTACATCCCCAGCCGCAAGGACAAGGGCAAACGGGGGAAGCCGGGGAAGCGGCGACGGTCCCGGGGATCGAAGATCCTCCGCTGGTTGCTCGTCGTCGTTGCGTTCATCGTGGTAGTGGCCGGGGCAGCGTGGGGCTACAACGAGTACCAATGGAGCCAAGTCAGCTCGCAGCCTTGTCCGAACTGTGTCCCGGCAGCCAACGGGGCGCCTTACAACGTTCTGCTGATCGGATCCGACTCCCGGGCCGGTGAGACCGCGGCCCAGGCCCAGCAGTTCGGTACCGCATCGCAGGCCGCCGGGCAGCGCAGCGACACCATCAAGATCGTCCACGTCGACCCCCAGGCCGGTACGGCCAGCACACTCTCCATACCCCGCGACACCTACGTACAGCTCTCCGGGCTTCCCGCCGGAACGGGCCTGTCGACCGACAACAAGATCAACTCGGCCTTCAACAACGGTCCCAACGGGTTGATCAAGACCATCGAGAACTCGTTCGGCATCCCCATCAGCCACTACATCGTCATCAACTTCTTCGGCGTCCAGGACGCGGTGAACGCTCTCGGGGGCATCTCGCTCAATTTCCCCTATCCGGCGCGCGACGACGACAATGGGAACAACAACTCAGGACTCAGCATCCCCACTCCCGGTTGCCAGGTGCTCAACGGGTCAATGGCCCTGGCCCTGTCACGGTCCCGGTTTTACCAGTACTACAAGAATGGGGAGTGGTACTCAGACGGTACGGCTGACATCGGTCGTATCACGCGCCAGAACATCGTGATCGCGGCCGTGCTGAACAAGGCCAAATCCACTTACAACCCGCTGAAGTTGAACACCCTCCTCGGCTCAATGGTCCACGACTTCTCCAAGGACAACGGCCTGACCGAGGGAGACCTGTTCTCCCTCGTCGAGCGCTATCACGCATTCGGGGGATCCAGCCTGCAGACCTATACCCTGCCTACGGTCCCGGGCACCAGCAACAGCGCCGGCGATGTCGAGGTGGTGGACGAGCCCGCCGCACAGCAAACGATCGCCGCGTTCCTGGGCACCACCCCCAATACGGTCAGCACCCCACCGCTCGATGCCTATGGCAACGCAATCGCAATTCCGGCGGTGGCCACTCCCACGACCGCCCCGGCCACCGCCCCGACCAGCTCGTCGGGGACGACGCCGACCACGGCGCTGGCCAACCAGAACCCACCGTTCGACCCGACCCCCTGTTAGCTCGGGCTGAACCGCACACCGCGTCGGGCCGGCTGCCGGCCCGACCGAGATCGCTCAGGTCAGCGCGCTGATGGCCGCGTCGACGGCGGCAACCACGGACTGGTTCACCCGACGGTGGCCTTCGACGTTCTCGTCCCGGCTGGGCAGACGCACCCGGACCACCGACAGCCCCCCGGACCCGAGCATTCGCCCCACCGCCGACACCGCCGCGTCCACGTCGTCCACATCGGTGACGGGCAGGCCGAAACCGGCGGCCACCGCGGCCACGTCGGTGGCCTGTGGTGTTCCGAAGAGCTGCTCGAACGTCGTTGCGTCCAGGGCCGATGCCGGTGGCAGAAAAGAGAAGATCCCTCCTCCCCCGTTGTCGGCCACCACGATGGTGCAGGGCGGGTCAGCACCGGGGCTCCGGACCAGGGCCGAGCAATCGTGCAAGAAGGCCAGATCGCCGACCAGCGCCACCGTGGGGCGGCCGCGGCCCAGG